>JBAUEZ010000001.1:0-27046 GCA_049678885.1 Candidatus Aquilonibacter sp.
GTTGCGGCAGTTATAGAAATCGACGGTGAAAACGTCGAGGATTACGACCCTGCCGGCCAGTTCGGCCGCGTTGATACGCTGTCCGATCCAATCTTTCGCGGTATAGACCGGTTGGAGCGTGGTGGTCGCAAGGAGCGCGAGTGCGATGAGTTTGAACATATCTGACGTACGCCGGATCACCGGTGAACGGATGAACGTGGAGACGGCGTGAGCGATTTGGTCTATCCCTATTCCATCGAGCCGAAGGAGACCCCCGCTATCTGGGGCGGCGACGCCCTCGTCAAGCACTTCGGGAAAACGGCCGATCCGAACGCCAAAATCGGCGAATCGTGGGAGTGTTGGGACGAGAACCATGTCCTCAACGGCCCGCTCGCAGGCAAGACGATCGCCGATCTGCGCGGGCAGCTTGGCCCCACGCTGCTCGGCGATCTCGATCCGAAGCAGCTCTTTCCGATCCTCACCAAGATCATCGATGCGCAAGATGCGCTCTCGGTGCAAGTGCATCCGGATGACGCGTACGCGCAGCGCGTCGAACATCAGCACAACGGCAAGACCGAATGTTGGTACATCCTCTCGGCAGACGACGATGCCGAACTCGTGTATGGCTGGGCACGCGACACCACGCGCGAAGAGTACGAACGGCGCGTTGCCGATGGCACGCTCGGCGATATCCTGCGACGTGTTCCCGTTAAAGCCGGTGAGACATATTACTTGCCCGCCGGTACGCTGCACGCGATTGGCGCAGGCATTATCTTGTTTGAAACGCAACAGGCGAGCGACTTGACCTATCGCATCTTCGATTGGAACCGCGTCGGCGCCGACGGAAAACCGCGCGAGTTACAGGTGCAAAAAGCGGCCGACGTGGTCGACTTTCATCAGGGCACCCGCGGCGCGGCGGAGACGATCGCGTACAAATACGAAGGTCTCGATCGCGCGGCGCTGGTTGCGAGTAAGAACTTCACCGTCGAGCGTGTCGTTGCAACCGACGAAGTGGCGTCACTCGAAACCCTAGGCCGGCCGGCGATCGTGATGACGCTCGAGCAGCCGATGACCGTGCGTGCCGGCGACCTGGCGCTGACGCTCGAAAAATATCAAACTGCCGTTGTGCCGGCTGCAGCGGAATGGTTCATGGTCTCGGCCGTCGATGGACGCACGGCGCCGTTCATGTTGGTATGCCCGCCGGAAACGACCGAGACGATGATCGTGCGGTTGCTGGCGGCCGGAATCGAACAAGCGCGGATAGACAGCTTCATGGCGCAGTTCACGTGATGACGCTTGGCGGCGAGCGTGCTGACGCGCTCGCGCAACGCTTCGGCACACCGGTCCTCGTTATCGACTTGCACGCCTTAGACAGCGCGCTCGATGGGATGCTCGCCGCTGCGGCCCCACACAACATTGCGATTTCCTATGCCGGCAAAGCGCTGCTCCTCGTTGGCCTCGTGCAGTATTTGCACCCGCGCCCGATCGGCATCGACGTGTCGTCGATCGGCGAGATCGCAGTTGCCGAACGCGGCGGCTTCGAAGCGTCGCGTTTGACACTGCATGGCGCGGGCAAAACCGTCGAAGAGCTCGATGCCGCGCTCGACGGGCGGGTCGGCCGCATCGTCGTCGACGGCATGGATGAATTGCACGCGCTCGGGGCGCGGACGGCGGGTCGCGGCGCCGATGTACTGCTGCGCTTTAATACCGGCATCGAAGCGCATACCCACGACTTCATTCGAACGGCGGGAAGCCGCAGCAAGTTCGGGTTTGCGCCGAGCGAAGCAGATGCGGCGCTTGCGTTGCTGCGCAACTATCCGTCATTACGCGTACGGGGCGTGCACGCCCATATCGGCTCGCAGACGTACGACACGATGCCGTATGTCGAGAACGCCCAGCGTCTTCTGGTATTGTTGCAGAAAGTACGCGCAGCGGGCTTTGATACGGCCGATACGATGATCGTCGGCGGCGGCTTCGGGGTGCAGATGCAGCCGGATGCAAAAGACGAGACGATCGATATCGCGGGAACGCTCGATGCGGTTGCACGCGTCGTGCCGTCGGGTATTCGCGTCGAGATCGAGCCGGGCCGCGCACTTATCGCGGCAGCGGGGACGTCCCTCTATCGCGTGGTTGCGATAAAGCGCTTCGAAGGCCGGCGCTTCGTCATCGTCGACGGCAGTCTCGCCGACAATCCGCGACCGGCGATGTACGGCGCGTATCACCACTTCGAAGCCGTAGAACCGCGCACGGCACTTGCACCAGCAATGGTGTGCGGCCGTTCGTGCGAAGCCGACGAACTCGGCGAAGCGATGTTGTCGGAAGATCTGCGCGCCGGCGATCTGGTCGTCATGCACACGACCGGCGCCTACACCTACAGCATGGCGAGTAATTATAATTGGTTCACAAAGCCACCAGTTATCGCCGTCGGCGCCGGCGAACCACAAGTCTGGGCAAGACGCGAAAAGCTCTAACGGGCCCTATGGTTTCGGCGCATTCCACGCGGTTCCGTCGGCATATTTAACGTAGATTACTGCGCCGTCCATCACGGATTTGTATCCCGCGTAATAGAGCGTGAGCGCGTCATCGATTTCGCCCTTGAACGGACGGCACTCCTTTGTCGTCCCGTCGATCGCGACACCGGGTGAGAACTTTCCGCCGATCGTCAGCTCGTCATTGCCGACGACATCGCCGACCGTGTCGACGTACGAGAAATGGAATTCGACTGCGGTCGCGGTTTGCTGCGACACGTTCGTGAACGCCGCACATTCGTAGGGTGGGCCCGATATCGTGGGGAGATAGTTGTTGTTTGCAAAGACGCCGTTGTCGTAGTACTGCACGGTATTGAGCGCATAAATAGCATCGATCCGAATGCCGGATGACGCATTTTGCACGGCGGATCCGTGGAACACGTCGAGCCGCTGGTACATGCGCGACGTCATGATCAGCGCGAGGGCTGGGGCGAGAACGAAGCTCATGCTATGCTATCCCTATGCCTAATCCGATGCTTGCTCCGCTACCCTATGCAGACTGGAAGCCGACGCTGACCACGTTGCACCTGATGAGCCAGATCGTCGGCAAGATTCGCCTCGGCCACGTGCCGTACCGCTCCCATTGGTGGAACGTTACGCTGCAACCAACCGCACGCGGGCTCACGACCGGTCGCATGCGCAACGGCACGACGTTCTTCCAGATCGACTTCGACTTCGTCGATCATCAGGTCGTCGTGCGCGCGAATACTGCGCACGAGCCGGCGGTCATCCCCTTGCACGACGGCCTCAGCGTGGCCGAATTCTATGAAACAATTATGAAGACGCTGGCCGCTTTCGGCATCGACATCAAGATCGTCGCCAAACCGTACGGGATGGCCGTCACGACGCACTTCAGCGCCGATCGCGAGCACGCGTCATACGACAACGTGATGGTGCGGCGCTGGTGGGAGATCGTGCTCTGGAGCGCCGATGTGTTCGACCAATACGCTAGCGAGTTCATCGGCAAGGAGAGCCCGGCGCAACTCTTCTGGCACAGCTTCGATCTCGCGCTTGCGCGGTACTCGGGCCGCCCCTCGAACCGTCCGCCGGTCGACAATCCGGTCGAGCAGGAAGCGTATTCGCAAGAGGTCATCTCCGTCGGCTTTTGGGCCGGCGACGAAACCACGCAGGCGCCGACCTACTACACGTACACGGCACCCGAGCCGCCGACATTGACCTCGCTGCCGCTTGCGCCCGCCGGCGCGATGTGGGTTCCCTCGGGCAGCGGGCATCTCGGCGTCGTGCCGTACGATACGATTCGTAACGCTTCGGATCCGCGTGCGTCGCTGCTCGCCTTCGTGCACTCCGGCTTCGACGCCGGCTCGAAAGCGGCGCGATGGCCGGCGATGCCGTCACATCTTACGTATTGCGACGACCTTTACTATGCCGACGTCAAATGATGCCGCGCATCCGGTCGTCGAAACGGGCAAGCTGTTCTTGCGCAATCGCGACAAAATTCGTGTACTCGAAGTACTCCTCGTAGCGCAGGTAGTTCAGGGTGTAGAGCCCGTCACGCTTGAGCACGAACACGTGATATCCGTTCGCTTCTAACAACGAGTAGGCTGCGCGCAGCGTGTCGCCGGCAAGCTGCCACGCACGGTTATACTCGAACTGCACGACGCCGGCGCCGCGCGCGGCAAGCGTCTCACGCGCGCCACGTAGCACTTGCAGATCGTAGCCCTCGGCATCGATCTTCAGCAAATCCACGCGCGCCCAATCGGCTTGGCGCAGCGCTGCATCCAGCGTCGTAACCGTCACGGTGCGCGTCGTGCCTTGCGTGCGCATGAAGTCCGCAACCAGCGTGCTGCCACGGCCGGCATTGGGCTCCTCAAAAAACGACAACGAACCGGGTTGGCTGCCCAACGCGACGTTGAACAATGTGATGCGCGGCTCGCCGCGAAAACGGCGCTCGAGTTCTTCGAAAGCACTGAGCGACGGCTCGAACGCGAGCGCCGCAAAGGTTCGGCCGTGCATGGCATCGCGCACCATACCGAGCCAGTCGCCCACGTTTGCGCCCACGTCGATAAAGCGATCGCCATACGACGCAATGCGCACCACGAGCCAGCGTTCGCCGCTTGCGAGAGTGTCGGGGCTTTCTGCAAGATGATACTTGATCACGCAGCGGCATTGATTGCGCACGGCGACCGCAAGCCGTACGGCCAGCGGCGACTTCGCCGCGAGTTGGTGCAGGCGGTCGAGCAGATTCATCCGCGCGCCCGCGCGCGCAGCGTGTCCCCTGCAACGCGCGCGTCATTCTCGGTCAGCGGCAGCGCCGCCGGCACGAGACGCGCAATGTCCCAGCGCTCGCGATCGCCGCCGGCACCAAAGTAGCCGTCGACGATTGCCGCTTCTGCATGGGTCATCACATGCTCGACGTCGAGCGGAATATCGTAGGCCTGCGCAACCGTCGCCGCGACCTCACAGAGCGCCGTGACCGCGTCCTCAACCAACGGATAGGCCCCGAAATCGTCGGGGCGCGCATCGCGCATTGCCATGATTGCGATACCGGCGGCGTAGCTATTGCGGCCGGCGGTGTGCGCGGCGTACGGAGCATCGCCTTCGCGCACGTCGCGCATATTCGCACGCAGGTCGTGCGTCTGCACCACGACCGGCTCTCCGTCCGCGATCGCGATGCAGAAATGATACGCGGGATAGACCGTCTCGTAGTCGCCGGCCGACCAGTGCAGATAGATCCGTTCGAGTCGGCCCGGGGGAAACTGCGGTCGCCACGCAGCGAGCGTCGCGTGGGGGAACGAATCGTAACGCGCGAATGGAGCGGCCATGCTCGCGCTTTTCGCGCTTCTTCTTCCCGCCCCGCTTTTCGAGGCGCCGACATTGCGTGGTGCGAGCGTCACCGCGTACGTCGTCTCCGCGCAGACGGGCGAGGTCGTCTACGCGCGCGATCCGGACGCCGCGATGATCCCCGCGTCGACGATCAAATTGGTCGTCGGTTCGGCGTCGCTCGACACGCTCGGAAGCGCGTTCTCATTTACTACGACACTAGCAACCGACGGCACAACGCTCTCCCTCCAAGGCAGCGGCGATCCGCTGCTGCAGCCACGCGATTTCGACGAGGCCGCACGCACGCTCGCGACGCTCAACCTCACGCACTTCAGCTCACTCGATGGCGACCTCGGTAGCCCCCGTGCGCGCTACCCCGACGGCTGGCAAGTCGACGATCTCGCCTACGACTACGCTGCACCTCCGAATATGCTTTCAATCGATGAGAACGCGCTGCACATCGCGGTGCATCCTGCAGCGGTCGGCGCACCGCCGACGCTGACCATCGAACCGTCGACCACGGCGGTAACGGTCGTCAACGACGCGACGACCGGTGCCGCCCGCTCGAACGATACGACCGACGTGCGAATAAGTTGGAGCGCACCTGCAACGCTAATCGTTACCGGCAGCATTCCCGCCGATGAGACCGATGGCGAACTCGACGCGGCGATCCTCGATCCACCGCGCGCGACGCTCGAACTTGCGGCAGCCGCGCTCACACGTGGCGGCATAAACTTTGCGTCGGCATCGCAGTTCGCGCAAACACCGCCCGGCGCGCGCGTGGTGTGGACCCATCGCTCACCTGCGCTGCCGGAGCTTCTACGCGACATGTGGCAGCCAAGTAACAATCTGCTCGCCGAATCGCTGCTGGACGCGCTTGCGCCGACGCGTGACGCGGCGCTCGAGCGCGAACGTACCTGGCTGCAATCGGTCGGGATCGATGCCGCAACGACGACGCTCGCCGATGGGAGCGGCCTCTCCGCCTACGATCGCATCAGCGCCCGCGATCTCGTCACGATTCTTGCGCACGACTGGAACGGCCCGAATCGCGCGATCATTCTCGCGGCATTGCCGGTCGCCGGACAAAGCGGCACCCTTGCCAAGGCATTCACTGCGCCGCCGCTTGTCGGTAACGTCATCGCCAAGACGGGTACCGTCAATCACACGCGTACACTTGCCGGCTACCTGCAAACGCCGCACGGCACATACATCTTCGCCCTGTTGATCAACAACTGGATGGACGATGGTCCGCACGCAAGCGCAGACCTGCGCGCCTTACAATCGACGTTCTTGGAGGCATTTTTTGAATGAGTTCGCTGCGTAAGGCGACATCGATCGACGATCTCCGCACGATGGCGCAGCGGAACGTGCCCAGGGTCTTCTTCCAATACGGCGATCACGGCTCATACGCGCAGCAAACCCTGCGCGCCAATCACGACGACCTGCAAGCGCTGCACTTGCGTCAACGCGTCGGCATCGACATGGGTACCCGCGATCTCACGACGACGATTGCGGGCGAGCCGTCGGCGCTCCCGTTCGCTTTCGCACCGATCGGCCTGCTCGGCATGCAACACGGCGACGGCGAGATTCTTGCTTGCCGCGCGGCGCACGCGGCGGGAATCCAGTTTACGCTTAGCACGATGTCGATCTGCTCGATCGAAGATGTCGCCGCAGCGGTCGAGAAGCCGTTCTGGTTTCAACTCTACGTGATGCGCGACCGGGGTTTCGTGCGCGATCTGATCGCACGCGCCGCGGCGGCCAAGTGCAGCGCGCTGATGGTAACCATGGATCTCACGATGCTCGGCCAGCGGCACTGCGACGTAAAGAACGGCCTGGCGGTTCCACCCGAGATCACGTTTTCGAATGTGCTCGATGTTGTGAGCAAACCGTACTGGGGTCTCTCGGTGTTACGCGGCAAGCGCAAGACCTTCGGCAACCTCGCCGGTTACATCAAAGGGATGGAAAGCATCACCTCGCTCGCGACGTGGGTCTCCGCGCAGTTCGATCCAACGTTGAGCTGGCGCGATCTCGAATGGATTCGCGAGCTTTGGCCCGGAAGGATCATCATCAAGGGCGTGATGGACGCAAACGATGCGCGCATTGCAGCCAAAACCGGTGTAAGCACGCTGGTCGTCTCCAACCACGGCGGACGCCAGCTCGACGGCGCGCCATCGAGCATCTCCGCGCTGCCGCCAATCGTCGACGCGGTCGGCGATGAGATCGAGGTACTGCTCGATAGCGGTATCCGCTCCGGCCAGGATGTTTTGCGTGCGCTTGCTTGCGGCGCGCGCGGCGTGCTCCTGGGACGCGCCTATATCTACGGCTTGGGCGCTGCGGGCGAAGCGGGCGTCGGGCGGGCGATCGAGATCATCCGTAACGAGCTCGATATCTCGATGGGGCTGACCGCAACGGCAAGCGTTCGCGACGTCCGCCGCGACGTGCTCGTGGAATGAATCCAGCCCCGCGCGGCGGGCGTTCTTATGGATGTATGAAGCGCACACGTTTTCTCGGCGGCCTCGCAGGCCTCGCCTTCGCCGCGCCCGCACTCGCCCGCGCGGTTGCGACCGGCTATCCGGTGCATCACACCGACGCGGAATGGCAAAAGCTCCTGGGCCCCGATCGCTACGTGATCTTGCGCCAGAACGGTACCGAGCCCGCGTGGTCGAGCCCGCTGATTACCGAACACCGTACCGGCATCTACAACTGCGCCGGCTGCAATCTCGAGCTGTTTACCTCTGCGATGAAGTATGACAGCAACGACGGTTGGCCGTCGTTTACGACCGTCCTACCCGGCACGACCCTGACGAGTTCCGACTACGACATTCCCGGCGAGAAGCGCACAGAAGTTCACTGCCGCCGTTGCGGCAGTCATCTCGGACACATCTTCGACGATGGTCCGGCACCAACGTACAAGCGTTACTGCATCGACGGGCTTGCGCTGATCTTTCAGCCTTCGCCGAAGACGAGCGTGTAAAGCCACCCACCGATTCCGCCGCCGAGCAGCGGTGCAACCCAGAAGAGCCACAACTGCGAGAGCGCTTCACCACCGGCGAAGAGCGCCGGGCCGGTGCTGCGCGCGGGATTGACCGACGTGTTGTCAACGGGAATGGCAACCAAGTGGATGAGCGTCAGTGCAAGACCAATCGCAATACCGGCAAAGCCGGTCGGTGCTGCCCGGTGCGTTGCGCCCGCGATAACCCACACGAAGCCGAAGGTCAGCACGAACTCGATGATCGCGGCTGAGGTCATCGAGTAGCCGCCCGGCGAGAGATCGCCGTAGCCGTTGCTGGCGAACTGTCCCGCCGTCCAGCCGGACTGTCCCGACGCGATTGCATACAGCACCGCTGCACCGGCAATCGCGCCGACGACTTCGGCAACGATGTACGGCGCCACGTCGCGCGCCGGAAAGCGCTTTGCGAGCCACATGCCGACCGTAACCGCCGGATTGAGGTACGCGCCTGAAATGTGTCCAATCGCGTAGACCATCGTCAATACCGTCAGGCCAAACGCGAGCGCCACACCGGCAAACCCGATGCCGAGCTTGGGAAAACCGGCGGACAGAACCGCTGCACCGCATCCACCGAAGACGAGCCAGAACGTACCGAAGGCTTCGGCCAGCAGACGTTGAGGTAATGGACGTGTGATCATGCGTACGCCTCACTAAACGGAAGGACTCGTGCACGTTTTCCGTTGATCGCAAAGACCGCGTTGGCGACAGCCGGGGCGATCGTGACCGTTGCCGGCTCACCGATGCCGGTTGGAGATGCACCGCTCTCAACAATCGCAGCGTGAATTTCCGGAGCCCCATTCATGCGCAGCACGAGGTAATCGTAGAAGTTGTGTTGCTGCACCGCGCCCTTCTCGATGGTTATGATGCTGGCAAGCGCCATCGAAAGGCCGTAGTTGGTCGCGCCTTCGAGCTGTTGGAGCACGATCGTCGGATTGACGACCTGTCCGATATCGGCAACGACGAACACGCGATGCACCGTCGGCATCTTCCCGTTCATCGAGACCTCAGCGATCGTTGCAACCGACGTGCCGTTCCAAAAGCCGAATGCGAGACCCTGTTTGGTCTCAGCGGCCGGCGAACCCCAGTCCGCATTCTTCGCGACCGTGCGCAGCACGTTTGCCGCGCGAGGATTCTTCTGCAACAACGCGAGACGATATTCCAGAGGATCCTTACCGGCCGCATGCGCGCACTCGTCCATGAACGTCTCCATCACGAACCCGTTCCAGTTGGCGCCGGGAGCACGCAAGCTTCCCGGAGGTACGCCGCTCTCCGGATCGATGTACGAGACGTGAAGATTGGGAATCTCGTACGGCGTATTCATTACGGAGTCACACGACACCGAATCAACGCCATCCTTGAGGGGGAATCCCAGTCCCTTAAGGATCGAATCCATCACGACCGTATGGTTCATCGCAACGAGATTGCCGTGTGCGTCGAGCACGCCGCTGACGCTATTCGCGCCCATCGGCTTGTACCAGTCATGCTGGACGTCGTCTTCGCGCGTCCAGATCACTTGCACCGGCGCCTTGATCGCTTTGCTCACGGCAACCGCATCGTCGGTGTAATCGTAATAAAGACGCCGGCCGAAACCACCGCCGAGATAGGTCGTGTGAACTTGCACCTTGTCGGGCGAAACGCCCGCGATCTTCGCCGCGTTGACCTGCGCGAAGGTTTGCACTTGTGTCGGCGCCCAGATCTCAACGCCGCCGCTCGTCACCGACGCGGTGGCGTTCATCGGCTCCATCGGTGCGTGCGACGCGAGATTGCCGAAGTAGGTCGCTTCGAGTTTGGTACCGCTGACATTCTTCGATCCGCGCGCGGCAGCGACAACCGCTCCCGCTCCCGAGCGCGCAAGCTCGAGATAGCGTGTCTTCAGCGTCTGCGTGCTTTGATTTGCAAACGGTCCGTTATCGTAGACCACGCTGAGCGCAGCTTTGCCTTGAAACGCAGCCCACGAATTCGTCGCGACGACGGCGACGCCGCTCGGAATCTGCACGACATCGAGGATGCCAGGAACCTGCCTGGCCTTGGATGCGTCGAATGATTTCACTTTCGCGCCGAAGACCGGGGGATAGAGCACCGAGGCAAACTTCATCCCCGGCACGCGTGTATCGATGCCGTACTTTGCCGTGCCGTTGACTTTGAGCGGTGTATCGACGCGTTTGTTGACTTTACCGATAAGGGTGAATTGATCGGGTGTCTTGAGCGTCGGCTTCACCGGCGCGGGAATCGACGCGGCTGCACCGGCAAGACTGCCGTATGTCGCCGTGCGGTTGTTCTTCGCGTCGGTGACGACGCCGTCTTTGGTCGTGAGCGTCGACGGATCGACGCCCCATTGCTTCGCAGCCGCAGCAACGAGCATCGCGCGCGCACTTGCGCCGGCGGTACGCAGCGGCATCCACATCGACGCAACGCTGGTGCTGCCACCGGTAACTTGCAAGTGGAAGCCCGGATCGGCGTAAACCGCCGCGGCGGGAGCGAACTCGATGAGGACGTTGGACATCGGAATGTCGAGTTCATCGGCGACGATCGTCGGCATGCCGGTGGCGACGCCTTGCCCCATCTCCGATTTATTGACGAAGATCGTCACCTTCTCGTCGGGATGGACGATCAGCCACGCGTTCGGCTTGAACCCCGCGGCTTCGGGTGCGGTGCTGCTCTGGTTCGCGCAACCGCTCGCATTGATGCCCAGCACGAGACTTCCGGCGAAGAGCGAACCCAGGCGTACGAAATCACCGCGATTGATCGTGGTCACGACGCCTCTCCTCCGCCGGTCGCGCGCGCGACGGCCTTGCGAATGCGTCCGTACGTGCCGCAGCGGCAGATGTTGGTAATCGAGGATGCGAGGTCCGCGTCGGTCGGGTGCGGATTCTTCTTCAAAAGCCCGGAGATTGCCATCAGTTGCCCGGGCTGACAGTAGCCGCATTGCGGCACTTCTTCGTCGATCCACGCTTGTTGCAGCGGATGCCACTGCTCGGGTGTGCCCAGTGCTTCGATGGTCGTGACCGACTTGCCGTCGGCCGCGGCGCACGGCGTGACGCATGAACGCACCGCTTCATTCTCGAGATGGACGGTGCAACACCCGCACTGCGCGACACCACAGCCGAATTTGGTACCGGTCAAGCCGACGACGTCGCGAATTGCCCACAGAAGCGGCATCTCGCCCGGAACGTCAAGCTCGTGCTTTTCGCCGTTGATAGTAATTGAGACCACGTCATCCTCCAGAGCCACGAACCCACGCGCGGCGAAGTTAGGAAGCGAATGTTAGCTCGTCGTCAGCCTCGAGAATATCGAGAATCCCGTCCAGCCCGGGACGCGAGATCTGATGCCGCTGGTGAACGAGCGCCTGATCTTCGGTAGACATACGGCTAACGACGAAGGTTTCGAGTTTGGCGTTCAACGCAGGCGCGCCGGCCGGGTCGATGCGGTCGCGCAGCCACGCGATGACATCGTCTTCACTCGACGCCGCCGCGACCGCGTCGCGAAACTCGTGCATGTCTAAGCCTAAACGCCGAACGACATAGGCGCTGAAGCCCGTGTCATGGTTGAGGAACGGACCAGTGTCCCCGCCGGGCAATTCCGCGCGAAGCTTGTCGATCGTTCGCGGCAAGAAATAGTATCCGAGGATCGTCTCCCGCACGCCACGCGGGCGCGTCACGCGAAGGTTGAGCGGGGTCATCCACGACTCTTCACCAGCGAATCGTGATGTCTTTTTCCCCGCCGGCGCGGCGTACTTGCAGCACCAGTCTTGCGCCTCTCGGCTTCGTCACGAGATCGACGAGATCGGCCCGCGAGTACTCCGAAGCGCTTCGTCCATTTACCGCAACGATTTGGTCGCCTTGCACGATTCCGCCAGCAGCCGCCGGTGACCCCGCTCGCACGACCAAGACCGTGAACGCGCCCGGCGCATCTTTCGTGAACGACATGCCCGCGCCGTTTTTCGGCAACGGCGTCGCGCGCCTTTCCGAATCGAGGTATAGCGATTGCGTACGGTAATCGAACGTCGGCACGAAGCGCGAGAGAACGCTCAACCCGAGATTGCCCGCTTGCGACCACGCGGCAAACGCCCCGCTCTTCATCTGGGTAAAGCTCGCCGATACGCGATGCAGGAGGTGGCCGCCGATCTCGAACGTTCGCAGCGTCTGAAGCTGCGCCGTGTTCGAGCCGCCGGTTCCCTGACCGATCAACTTCTGTCCAGGCGAATACTGCGAGAGCAGTCCCGTCCGGGTAAGAAACCTGCCGTACAAAATCAGATTCCCGGCGTTGCCGGTATCGACACCGAACAATCCGGCGTGGCCGTCGGCATCCGCGGTTACCATGGGCAGATCGGGATCCCGTTCGAAGGTAAATCCAACGCGTGTAGCACCTCCGCGGTGGCGATACGCTTCGAGCAGGGTAAACGTAATGCGGCGATCGCCGTAATCGATCTGCGTAGCAAAGCGCTCGAAGAATTCGAGACCGATGATCCCAGCAAGCGGCGGACGCTTCCCGCGTTCGTAGAACGAGTAGCCGTAGGGGATGATCAGCATCGGTTGATTCAGCAGCTCAGCATTGCCGATACGGATGCTGCGAACGCGCGTATACTGCGTCGTAATCGTGCCGGCACCGGATCCTCCGCTCTCGCCGCCGCCGCTGCCGCGCAGGCCGAGCGCAGCGGCAGCTTGCGTTGTGAGGATCGCATGGCCGCCCGTGTCGAGGATGAACGGCATCGGCGCACGGCCATCGATCGATGCCCAGGTCAACAATTGTCGTCCTTCGAGCACGAGCGGTACGGTCGTCGCTGCGTCTCCGCCGACGATACGCCCCTCATTCCGCTGGACCGGGGGCGAAAAATCAGCAGGATTGTCGCGCTGCGCGAGTTCGTAGCGCGTGACCGCAACGGCGTAGTCGTCATCCGGCGACGTTCTCGTTCCGACTCGGATTGAGAACGGCAAGACAAGATCGCCGACTTGTCGATAGTCGGCGTAGCGCGTAACCTTGATGCCGAGCGGCGCGCGCGCGCTTACACTCGTTAGTAAGTGCGTTTGCGCATCTATCGCGAGTTCGGCTGGAATGCCGCCGCGCGGCTCGACGCGGATCAGTGTTTCGCCGGCGCGATCTCCGACGCACGCAAGTGTCGCCTCGTCGCGCGGATCGAAGTATCCACGGCGCGCAAGGTACGCATCGGTAATCGCCTCGGCGCGTGCATACGGTGAGTCGATGCGCCGAACCCCACCGGAGATGTCCTGCACCCAGTCGGCTGTACCGTCAAAGACGTCGGCGTTTGCACCCATGACCGCGATGTCAAAGCGGCGAGCGTAACGCCCGCCGCGAAGATCATCGTCGAAGCGCGCGGTTCCACGCAAACCCGACGTCTGCGCTGTGCCGCTCGCCGAGACCTCGGCAACGGGCGCCCACGCGCTGCCGCCGGTCGCGACGTACATCTCATGCAGTGCCGCACGCGGATCGCACAAAGCGGCGAGCAAAGCTACAATTTGCCACATCTACGCATTCGTGGTTACCGCACGACAGCAAAAAGACCCTGGTGCCGCCTCGCTTAGATCGTTCCGCGAATGACCTCCGCGCGCCGCGCATAACCGGTTCCGACGTGTGTGACGCTGTAGTCACACCGCTTGCGCAGAACGAGGCCCGCCGCAAGGCACGCCGAGCGGACTTGCGTCTCGTTTGGTATCCCTTCGTCTTCGATTGGGTGCAGGACCCACAAAAGGCCCGTTGCTTCGAGATGTTTGGCGATCCGTGGGATACTTGCGAGATCTTCGAGTGCATCCATCTGGTGAACGATGACGTCGAAGCGGCCGCTCAGCGCGTTGGTTGGCGGATAGTCGACGCTCGAGATGACCATTGCAGCGAAGATAGGATTCGTGATACCGCGCAAACACACGCGATGCATGGGTTGTATGCCCAGTGTATCCGTAATCATTGACCGCACCACCCTTTCGGTATTCCCCACACTCTCGCGTGCGTACCGGGTGCGTGTCAACTCACGCCAGGCTCCGTTGTTTCGAACAAAGGCGCGCCGCGCTTGCGAGCGACCCTAATGTATCTCGCGCGCCGGCCGGGACGGCCATTTCCGATGTTGGCGTTCCCGAACGTTTCGGTGAGGGCATGGTGGTTGGGACAAAGATAGCGCAAGTTTTGCTCAGTGTTATTGCGCGCGTTTCCATCGATGTGATCGAGGTGAATCGGTATGCGGCCCGTGCGCGGATTACGCTCTGCCCAGCCACATAGCTGACAACACTCGCCGCTCTTCTCAATGAGATAGCGACGGATATGATGGGACGGCACGTCTAAGCCGGTCGTCGTGCCATCGATCTCGCCGGCAAGCCACTGCCGGACAAAGTTGCGGTATTGATACTCTTGTTGGCACCGCCCCGAGCAGTATTTCGCGACGTTCTTCTGCACGCGATTGCCGCATCCGGCAAGACATAACGCTCGAACCGCTGGTCGCATATATCGTAAGACACCACTAAAGTACGCCACACGTATGACACGCTCGCGCGCGACAAACAAAAACGCCCCGCGTATTCGCGGGGCGAGAAACTGGAGCCGACGCGGGGACTTGAACCCCGGGCCTGCTATTTACGAAACAGCTGCTCTACCACTGAGCTACGTCGGCGTGGGGACCAGCCCTCGTTCGCCTCCCCCGCCCGCCGTCCTGCCCGGCTTGGGCGTCCCCTTCGTTAGATTTTAGCCGCGGGTTTGGCGTTGGCCGGCGTGGGAATCACGGTGCTCGGATCGTCGAAAAGCCAGGTGATCGAGGCGCCGGCACTCGCGCACTGCAGCGGACGAAAGCTCTGCTTATCGTACGTGCAGTTCAGGCTCCAAGCATCGTTTTCGTCAGGTGGATATTTCAAGACGAAGCTGCCTACGCTCTTCCCGTTGACGCTTTGATCCGCACCGACCGACAGAACAGTCAACGCGAACGTGTTGTTCTCATAACCGGTGACGAGATGATCCGACCACGGCTGCACGTCCCACGCACCCGAGTCGTGCCCGTAGACCTGATGTCCGATGATGATCGTGTCGTCGTTACCCCCGGGCATGACGGTGACTTGCTGTCGATACCGACGCAAGCGTTCCACAGGCTACCAAGAGGCGCTTTTTCATCGTGCTCGACGCCGTTCGCGGCGCAAAACTGGTGCCCTCCCGTCCGAGGTCGAACAGCGTAAAGGTGGAGTACGACGTTGCGGTTCTGGGCCTCGGTGGAATGGGGAGCGCGGTCGCCGCGCACGCAGCGCGCCGCGGCTTGCGCGTCGTGGGCTTCGAGCAATTTCCGCTCGTGCACGATCGCGGCTCGTCGACCGGCCGCACACGGATCATTCGCAAAGCCTATTTTGAGGACGCCGCCTACGTGCCGCTGCTCGAGCGCGCCTACACGTTGTGGCGCGAACTCGAGGATCGCTCGCAAACCGCGCTGCTCGATCTTTTCGGCACGTTGATGATCGGCCATCCGGCTTCCGCAATGATTACCGGCGTGACGCGCGCCGCTGCGAGCTACGACATTGCGGTCGAACACTTGGATGCTGCGCAGCTGCGGGCACGTTTTCCGCGCATCGCCGCCGAGCCTGGAGAGGTCGGGGTTCTCGAACCCGATGCCGGCGTCGTCTTTCCCGAGCGTGCGATCGCCGCACATCTCAACGACGCACGCGATGCAGGCGCCGCGCTCTACGATAACGTGCCAATTCACGGATACGAACGCGCCGGCGACCGAATACGGATTCGCCTCGACGATGACGAGCACGTCGATGCGGCACGCGTCGCGATCTGCGCGGGCGCTTGGACCAGCGACCTTCTCGCGAACGTACACCTGCCGCTGCGCGTGCAGCGCAACGTGCAGTATTGGTTTGGGTCGTCGCTCCCGTGCCCGCCCGCGGAGCTGCCCGCGTTCTTTGTGGAACGCGCATCGCTCCTCGCCCCGCTCTACGGCATTCCCGATCTCGGCGACGGCCTCAAGGTTGCATTTCACGGGTACGGTGCAACGACAGTGGCCGACCAACTCGATCGCGAGGTTCACACCGACGAAATCGAAGCGATGCGCGAGACGCTCGCGAGCCTGATGCCGGGGAACGAGATGACGTTGCGTGAGACAAAGGCGTGCATGTACACCTTGACACCCGACGGCAACTTCGCGATCGGTCGTGACCCGGAAAATGCGAACGTCGTTGTCGCCTGCGGATTCTCCGGACACGGATTCAAGTTCGTGCCGGTGATCGGTGAGATCGTTACGCAGCTACTGCTCGATGAAACGCCGCAGCTCGATATCGGGTTCTTGCGCCTCGACCGCCTTATGGCCGGTAGGTAAAGCCCTGGACGTAGGCGCTGCCGCTGTCGCCCCATACGACCCAGATCGTGCCGCTGCGCGGATCGATCGCGGTCGTATGCACACCCGGAGCAATCTTCTGATCGTCGAGCAACTTCGGATCGCTCGCGCCATCGTAGGAGTAGAGCGTGATGCCGCCGCCCGCGCAGGCGATCCATTGGTGCGTCGGCTCCCAGCTGCACTGATCGACGTGCTCGGGTAGGTTGACCTGATGCAACAATTTACCCGAACGATCGTAGATCGCAAGCACGTTGTTTTCGCCGCCGTCGATCAACTGGTGCGCGTCGGCGTCGTATTGCAGCGGATGATCGTTCTTGAGTTGCGACGTCGGAAGAACGCGTGAGACCTTCAGCGTTTTGGGGTCGATGACCGCGATCTCGTTATCGGTTGCGATGTTCTGGTAGACGTTGTGCGTCTGCGGATCGACTTGAATGTACTCGGGTTTATGGCCCGGTACCGTAATAGTAGCGATGTTTTTGAACGTCTTGGTGTCGATCACGAAGACGCGCGTGCCGTCGTCTTCATCGGCATAGATACGCCCAAGGTCGGGATCGTAAGCAATGGCGTCGACCGGTCCGGCGACGATCGCCGTACGCAGAATCTGCTGCGAATCGGGATCGACCTCGCTCACGCTGCGTGAATCGCCGTTGCCGGTGAACACGTGTCCGGTCGCTTCATCGATTGCGAGGCCGTGCATCGGACCGACCGGAATAACGGCGATCACATTGCCCGTATCGGCATCGGCAACCAAGAGCCCGCCACCGCCGGGATGTGCCGCATAGACGCGATCGCGCTGCGAATCGATCGCAACGTAATCAAATCCGCCCGTAGGCGATACCGGGACGGGCTGCGTTACGGCAACGATCGGCACGGCCTTCTATCCTTTGCTTTCGGTGTCGTGAAAGGTTCCGCGCTTGGCAGAACGATCGAGTTCCAAATCTTCCAAATAATAATAGACGATCTTGCGGTCGTCGAAGCCTACCTTTACAAGCTCGCGTCCGTTGATCTCGACAACTTCGTGGATGTGTCCTTCGCGCCCGGCGTACGCGTAGTTTACCTCAGAGTAGCTCGGGTCGCCGGCCTTGGGCCGGGGAATCGCCTTGACGCCACGTAGCGGGGTGTTGTGACGGTGCATAGCGTAGACTTCTCCACATGATTATCACGTACCGCGGCAAAACCCCAAAAATTCATCCCAGCGCGTTCGTGGCGCCCACGGCGGTGCTGATCGGCGACGTCGAGGTTGGCGAGGAGTCGAGCATCTGGTTCGGCGCCGTCTTGCGCGGCGACAACGGTCCCATTCGTGTCGGCGCGCGCACCTCGGTGCAGGACAACGCCGTACTGCACGTGACAACGCTGACGCAGATCGACGACGACGTCACCATCGGGCACGCGGCGGTCATGGAGGATTGCCATGTAAAGCGGCATGCCCTGATCGGCAGCAATGCTGTGCTGCTCAACGGCTGCGTGATCGGCGAGGGTTCGCTCGTTGCAGCCGGCAGCGTCGTTGGCGAGCGGGTCGAGATCCCCGATCGCGTCCTCGCGGCCGGCGCGCCTGCCAAGGTAAAGAAAGTGATTGAAGGCGAGGCAGCGCACTGGATCGAGATCGCCGCGGAGGAATACGTTCACCTTTCACGTTCATATATGAGCGAAGGAATTAATGGCCAACGTCCGTGAGCGCATGGTGCGCTTCATCGAGGAAGAAGGACACCGCGTCGATGCGACGCCGGTCGATCCTGGTTCGGGTGTAAGCGAACTGCTCTTTCGCACGCGCGGTCAGGTCTTCTCGGTCACGACCAACGAAAACGACGGCGGCCTCCTGAGTATCTCGACCGCCTACGAGATCCCCGAGTGGGCGCGCGAGCGCACGCAGAACACCGAGGCGCTCGAGCGCGTGCGTGCCCAGCACGACGGGATTGCATTTACCCTCGCGCACGACGGCGGCTTGTTCGTGGCAACGCTCGACGAGAAGGCCGACTCGATGCAGGATCTGATGCACGTCTTTTGGTCGCTTGTAGCCAAGCTGCGAGAAGCCGGCACGCACGCGATCGAAGATATTGTCGACCGCACCGAAAGCAAAGTCGCTGCCGAGAAGTTCATCAACTCGTTCATGGCGGGCGATCAGTGAACGACCCGATCAAGATCGATCCGCTCAATCCGATCGAGATGGCGCTCGAAGACGAGGGCCTCTACTTCACACGTGACGATGATGATGACGCCTATCGCGTCGCGTTCAAGAGCGAAGGCGACCGGTATTTTGTCGTCTCCTATCGGGACGATCCGACCTTTGTGATGCTCGGCTCGGGTTGGGCGTTGCCGGCCGGCGTCGATTCCGCCGATGCGATCGAGATCGCCAATCGGCTCAACGTGCGCAAGAAGTTCGTAAAAACCGCACTGTGGCAAGAAGAGAGCGATGTGCTCTTTACTGTCGAGCTCTGCGTGAGCAATTCCGAGGAAGTGCGGCCGCACTTCGGCCTTCTGCTCAACGTTTTGCGCGACTCCGCAGTGGAGTTTTTCGAAGCGCTGCGCGACAACGAACCCTAGGGTGCTGGGAAGTGCGATTCGTCCGCGTACGGGACGAACAGCGTGTACTCTTTCTGGAAGCGTAGATTGACCACGCCGGTCGGGCCGTTGCGGTGCTTAGCAATGATGAACTCGGTCTTGTCCGGCTCCGGTCCCTCCGGATTGTAGTAGCCGTCGCGGAATAGGAAGGCCACCATATCGGCTTCTTGTTCGAGTGATCCCGAGTCGCGCAAATCCGCGAGCATGGGGCGCTTATCGTTGCGGGTTTCGACGCCGCGATTGAGCTGCGCAAGCGCGATGATCGGCACGCCCAAATCCTTCGCCGTCACCTTCACCGTGCGGCAGATTTCGGAGAGCTCTTCGTTGCGGTTGGCATTCTTCTGCAGCACGCCGGGGCGCAGTAGCTGCAGGTAATCGAGAAACACCGCGCTCAGTCCGTGCGTTGATTTCAGCCGGCGGCACCGGCTGCGCACCTCGGTGACCGAAAGGCCGCCGGTGTCGTCCAGAAAGATCGGCAACTCGTTCAGGCTGCCCATCGCGCGCGAGATGTCTTCCCATTGATGGTTCTTGATGTTGCCGCGACGCAGGTCGTGCATCGAGAGCTGGGCCTCGGAACAGATCAGACGCTGAATCAGCTCGTTGTTCGACATTTCGAGCGAGAAGAATGCAACCGGCTCTTTCGATTCGCGCGCCGCTGCGACTGCGGCATTGAGCGCGAACGACGTCTTGCCCATACCCGGGCGCGCCGCGACGATCACGAAATTGCCCGGCTGAAAGCCGGTGGTCATGTTGTCGATATCGCGGAAACCCGAGGTGACACCCGTGCGATCGCCGCGCGCGTGGAAGAGACGGTCGATGTGCTCGAACGCGTCTTTCATCAAGCTATTGACCGCGGTAAACGCGCCGTTCATCGTGCGCTCGCCGATCGAGTAGACCATCTGCTCGGAGCGATCGAGCGCCGCGTCGACGTCTTCTTCAGCCTCGTAGCCAAGTTGCGTGATCTGCGTCCCGGCGTGAATCAGCGAACGAAGCGTCGCCTTCTCGCGCACGATCGTCGCATAATATTTTGCCGATGCGGCGGTCTGCACGGTGTCCATCAGCGAACTCAAATACGAGAGGCCGCCGACCTTCTCGAGTTGGTCGCGCGTGCGCAGCGCTTCTGCAACCGAGATCTTATCGAGCGGCTCGCCGCGGTAGAACAGATCGTAAAGCACCGCAAAGATCGTCTCGTGCACGTGCGCGTAGAAATCTTCGGGACGCACGATTTCGCCGACCGTCGCCATGATCTCACGATCGACCAAGACCGAGCCGATCAGCGCCATCTCGGCCTCGAGGTTGTGCGGAGGAATGCGGTCGATGGAACCGCTGTGCAGGTGCGAGATGCTCACGAGCGGGTCTTCCGACGCCCGTTCTGTGAGCGACCTTGCGAATGAGTCGAACGTTTGGTGGATAACTTGTGTACTCGCAGTGCACGAAGTGCCTGGTCGACGTTTGCGATAGGGACCAATTGCACGCCGGAGAGCGCCGCATTCACCTCGCGCGCGTTCTCCTTCGGCAGCAGCATCGCGCGCATGCCTGCCTGACGTGCCGCATACAATTTTTCTATGACTCCGCCCACGCCGCGCACCTTCCCCTGAATCGAGAGTTCGCCGGTGATCGCGACATCTTGCGGCAACGGCGTCTTGGTGGTTGCCGAGAAGAGCGCAAGGAAGATCGCCAATCCAGCCGAGGGTCCGTCGATGTTACCGCCGCCGACGATATTGATGTGCAGGTCGAAATCGGAGACGTCGATGCCGGCTTGAGCGCGCAGCACGCTCGTCGCATTGAAGACCGAGTCTTTGGCCATCGAGCCGGCCGTGTCGTTGAAACGGATCGTACCTTTGCCGGCTTGCGCGGCCGGAAATGCGACAGCTTCGATCTCGATGATGCTGCCGAGATAGTTGTGCACGCCCAAACCAAAGGTCTTGCCGATCTCTCGCGCCGAGCGCGCGCGCACGAGCGTATGTGGCACGAGCCGGCTCGTCTGCACGACAACGTTGACGTCGTCCTCGGTGATCGTGACCTGCGAATTGCTGCGCTTGGGATCGACGCGATAGAGCGCCTGACTGTACGCGTCCGCGACGATCTGTACGGCTTTGCGTCCCTCGATCGTGTACGAGGCGATCAACCGCGGTACGCCACGCGCCACTTTTACGCCGAGGCGCTTGATCGCGCCCTGCACGATCGAGACGACCTGGTGCTGCGTCAGCGGCGCGAAGAAAATCTCGGTTGCGCGCGAGCGAATAGCCGGATCGATCTCTTCGGGGTCGCGCGTGGTCGCACCGATCAAGACGAAGTCGGCGGGCGCGCCTTCTTTGAAGAGTCGCTTCACGTACGCCGGAACGTTCGGCGCGCTCTCGTCGTAGTACGACGATTCGAAGATCACGCGCTTGTCTTCGAGGACTTTGAGCAAACGCGTTTGCAAGAGCGCATCGAGTTCGCCGATCTCGTCGATGAAGAGCACGCCGCCATGCGCCCGCGTTACGAGGCCAAGCTTCGGCTCGGGAATGCCGGCCTCGGCGAATTCGCGACGGCTGCCCTGATAGATCGGGTCGTGCACGCTGCCAAGCAGTGGATTGGTGGTCTCGCGCGGATCCCAGCGCAACGTGGTGCCGCTGGTTTCAACGAATGGTGCGTCCTTCGCAAACGGGGTATAGGCGCGCGATTTCGCGAGTTCGAGCACCAGACGCGCGGCCGTGGTCTTGCCGACGCCCGGCGGTCCGTACAGGATCACGTGCTGCGGATATGGCGAGCTGATCTTCGCGAGTAGCGCTTTGATGGCGCCTTCTTGCCCGACGATTTCGGAGAGCCGCTGCGGGCGCAGTTGCTGCAGCGCCGATGCCGCGAGCGTGCGTTGCTCGAGTGCCTCGAGCTCCTCGAGCTTGGCTTTCGTCGCGGGAGTCTCCGGGCCGGCATCGTCGCGCAGCGCTTCGAGTTTGAGATCGTGCAAGTACTCCTGATGCCGCGCGTTCATCTTCTCGGAGACTTTCTTGTCGATCGCGTCGCCAACGCTCTTTTGCGCGAGCAGGTCGGCCATTGCTTCTTCGATCTCGGCGATCGCTCGACGCTGCTGCGCACGCGTCGTCGTACGCTCGATCGTCGGGTCTTCAAAAACCAAACGCGCGAGCGCAGCGAGGCGATCCGAAAGATTCTGCGAGCGCATCATCTTCAGTGCGCTCACCTTGCCGGCTCGCAGCACGAGCTTGTCTTGCCCGATTGCTCCGGCCAACATTTCGTAGAGCGCCGAGACGTACCGATTCAGTTCGTCTTCAACGCCGTATTTGCGCCGCAGACGCGACGCGTAGGTGCCGTCGGTTGCGGCAGCCATTAGCGGCTACATCCTACGACGAGACGACGTTGATCGTCGCCTTTGCGACGACGTTGCGATGCAGTTTGATCTCGACCGGGTAGGATCCGAGCGCTTTGATTTGGCCCTTGATCTCGATCTTGTGCCTATCGACGTCGACGGCGAGCTTATTTGCGATCGCGCTAGCAACATCGGCGTTCGTCACCGCGCCGAAGAGCTTACCGTTTCCACCCGCTTTCGCCTTGACATCGAGCGGCGTGCTCTCGATCTTGGTCGCAAGCTCCTTGGCATCGGCGAGCGTCTGCGCTTCGCGCTTCTCTTGCGCGCGCTTTTGATCGGCGTGCGCTGCGAGCGCACCCTTATTGGCTTCGGATGCAAGGTTGCGCGGCAGCAAAAAGTTGCGCGCGTAACCCTCGGCGACGTCGACGACATCGCCCTTCTTCCCGAGCGCTTTAACGTCGCTCAGAAGAATGAGTTTCATGCTGGAACTCCGTGGTTATTCGGAAACGTAGGGAAGGAACGCGATAACGCGTGCGCGCTTGACCGCGGTCGTCAGCAAACGCTGATGCTTCGCGCAATTGCCCGAGATGCGCCGCGGAACGATTTTCCCGCGCTCGGACACGTACTTCTTTAAACGGTTGACATCGCGATAGCTGATGTCGATCGCCTTGTCGGCGCAGAAATTACACGATTTGCGCTTCGGGCGACGATCTTTCGCCGCACGCTTCGTCTTGAGCTTGGCAGCCACTGCAGTTGTCCTTTCGACTAGGTGGTTGAAAACGCGCCTTCGACATGCTCAGGATGACATGTTAGGGCCGCGTTCTAGCCAAGTGACCCGGCAAATCCGGGCCACTACCGGTCACCCCGAGGGGGGGCCGGACGGCACATCTTACCATGCCGGCCCCACTCGTCCAAGTGCCTATTTATGCGAACGTGTGTTCGCTATCTTTGCAAGGCTCCCTGCAGGCGCGCCCGCCGACCAGCGATGGCGCGACCAAATCGCGTTCTTCCGGCCGTTGCCCTGGACGCCGTAGGCAACACCGGCGGTCACCCCCCGCACCACGCCGACGCCGGGGATCGGGTCGATGCCGTGGATTGCCAGATCGCCCGCTTCCATATGATCCTCGGTGGCGCGCAAAGGCACGACCAGACCGATCGCTTTGAGGATCACCCACGTTCCGGCGATGTTGATTGCGATGATGAACGCTGCCGCTTCCGCCTGGTGCACGAATTGCAGCGGATTACCGTACCACCAGCCGGTGACCGCGAAATCCGCGCCGTTCTTTCCCGCCGACGGATTCGCGACGTACTCGAGCATCTTCGGATCGGAGAGGATACCGGCCATGAGCCCGCCGAGCAAACCGGCGACGCCGTGCGTGTGCAGCACTTGGAACGTATCATCGACTTTCTTCAAGAGCGACCAGCGGCTCAGATAGTTGAGCGTGAGCCACGGGACGATCGTAACCGCGCCGACGACGATCGCGCCGTAGCCGTTGACGAAGCCGGCGCATGGGGTAATCGCTACGAGGCCGGCGATCATGCCGTTGATCATCGAGACTGCATTCGGCTTGCCCGTCTTCAACATGTCGGCGACAAGCCACACGAGCAACGCCGTTGCCGTTGCAAGATTGGTGTTGAGTACTGCGGCCGCCGCATCGGCATTTGCAAAATACGGATCGCCGCCGTTGAAGCCGTTCCAGCCAAGCCATAAGATCCCGGCGCCCGCAAATGCCATGATCAGATTGTTCGGCTCGAAATCGCGTTGGTCGGCGAGCAGTCGCGGACCCACGACGGCTGCGGCGACAAAGCCCGATACGCCCGCCGCCAAGTGAATCACGTACCCACCGGAATAATCAACCGCGCCGAGTTGCGCGAGCCAACCGCCGCCCCACAACGCGAATGCACCGATCGAGTACACGATCAAACTCCACAATGGCACGAAGAGCATCCATGCTTTGAAGTTCATCCGTCCGAAGAGCGACCCGGCGATGAGAATCGGCGTGATCGCAGCAAAGACGAACTGAAAATAGATCATCGCCGAGCCGGAGAAGTGTAAGTCGGGCAGACTGCTCGCCGCGAGCGGTACCACCGATCGCCCGATCTCGTAGTAGGGCGAAAGCGCGGGGCCCGGCACGCCGATGAATGCGGAGAGGATTCCCGGACCGAGCTTGAGCGGATGACCGAAGCTGAGGTTGTACCCGAGCAGCACCCAGGTAACGAGCACCACGGCAAACGCGTAAAAGACCATTACGGCCGAATTGAGCGCCCACTTCTTCTTCACGAGCCCGGCGTAGAGAATTGCCAGGCCCGGGATGCTCTGCATGCCGACGAAGGTTGCGGCGGTCAACTGCCACGCGGTATCGCCGGAGCTCAACCATTTCGGCGCTTCGAGATACGGATTAACGTCCATATCTCATCGTAAGACACCACGAACCCGCACGCACTGGACAACAGGTAAACGAAAAAAGCTCTGATTTAGTCAGATCGAGAAAGCCCGGCCCGCAGTGTGCAAATGAGCACATAAGGGCCGGGCTGACGATGAGATGGTTAAATCAGTGCTTTTTTAAAATTGGTTCCAGAGGTACTGGTTGTACACTTCGTGGTGGAACTGCACTTCCGGCGCCTTCACAATCGTTCCGAGCGCGCGCGGGCACCGATCGGCTGCGGCTTGTTTTAGCTCGGCGTAGCGCTCCTTGACGTCGTCGCCGAGCAATGCGCTCGTCCACTTCGACTTGCGGAAGGCGTCGAGCGCATCGTAGATGTTATCGGGAAGGTAGCGTTCGGCTTGGCGCAGGTTGGGCGTGTCGGCGGTCGCGCCTTCGAGCCCGGTCTTGAACACGGAGAGCATCACCATGTACGGGTTCGCGTCGGGTGCGACCGAGCGCACCTCGATGCGCACGCTGCGCTCGTTGCCGATCGGAAAACGAATCATCGAGCCGCGATCGACCGCCGACGCCTTGATTTGATTTGGCGCTTCGAAGTGCGGATCGAGCCGGCGATAGGCGTTGACCGACGCGTTGAGCATCAAGCAGATGTCGAGACCGGAGCTAAGAATCCGGTCGGTAAATTGCAGCGCGAGCGGACTCAGATTCTCTTGTCCCTTAGGATCCCAGAAGAGATTCTTACCGTCTTTGTTCACCGAGACATTAGTGTGCATGCCGTTGCCGTTGACGCCGATGACCGGTTTGGGGAGGAAGCTCGCCGTCATGTCCATGCTGGTCGCAACCTGCCGGCAGATCAACTTGTAGAGTGCGATCCGGTCCGCCGCTGCGACGACGTCGCCGTAGTTGTAGTTGATCTCGAACTGCGACGGTGCAACCTCGGGATGGTCCTTTTCGTTCTCGAAGCCCATCGCGCGTTGCACCTCGGCGACCGTGTCGATGAACGAGCGCAGCGGATCGCCCGGCAACGATTTGTAATAGCCGCCGGTGTTGACGTATTCGAACTCGCCGGTTTGATAGTAACGCTGTTCCGCGTCGACGCCACCGAAAAGGAAGCCCTCGATCTCGTTAGCGGCATTGAGCGTGTAGCCGTTCTTCGCGAACTGGTCGTTCGCGAATTGCTTGAGCACACCGCGAATGTCGCCGGTGAACTGCGAGCCGTCGCGATTGAGCACGTCGCCGAAGACGAGCACCTTCCCGGGGCCAAAGATGTCGGCGGGGGCCCAATAAAAGGAAGCCCAGTCGCAAGCGAGCCGCAGATCGCTCTCACGTTGCGCGGTGAAGCCGCGAATCGAGGAGCCGTCAAACGTCAAGTTGTCGTGCGACTTGAGCAAGAACTTCTTGTCGTAGTCGAGCGTGTGCAACCGGCCCTCGAGATCGGAGAAGAGCACGGTTACGGCCTTGATGCGCTTCTCTTTTTCGAGGTAACTCAGCCGGTCTTGCTGGATCCGATCGAACGGGACACGGTCCTTGCGTTGCGCTTTGGCAGTCAAGTTGAGATCCTCGAGCTCAGAATAGGGCAGCTCGAGAAAATCACGCAGTTCCGGCATTCTCTATCTCCTTTTGGCTCGACGGTTACACAATGCGGAGGCGGGACCTTTGTCCAATTGGCTAAAATCACTCCCAATGGATTCGGTTGTCAACAGCCTCCCGGCGCTGGAGTTCGTCCTCACCCCGAACACAACTGCGGAGTTCTTCGAGCGGCACTTCGAAAAGCTGCCCCTGCACGTCAAGCGGAACGATCCGGCCTATTTCGCCGACGTCTACGGTGTTGCGGACGTCGAGGATTCGCTGGTCGTCGGCGCGCGCGAACCTGAGAATTTTGCGCTCGTAAAAGCGGGCAGTCCGGAGATCGCCGAGGACGACTTCACCTACGAGCGCCCGAGCGTCCGCTGGCGGCTAACCGGGAAGGGCCCGCGCCGTTGGATCGATGCGCGCAAAGTCGTTTCGTATTTTGCCGACGGCTACACCCTGATCATCAAGGACGCCTCGCTCTTTAGCGCGCGACTGCAACGCTTCTGTAACCACCTGCAACGCGACCTCATGGCGTTTGCCCAGCCGAACGTCTACTTCACGCCGCCGGCAGCGCAGGGATTCGAAGTTCATCACGACACGCACGAC
>JBAUEZ010000002.1:0-2327 GCA_049678885.1 Candidatus Aquilonibacter sp.
TGCAAGGCATTCCACGAATGGCTCAAATCGTGCAGGCGCTGCGCGTTGGTCGTTTTTGTATCGAGGCGGAAGGGAAGCACGAAGCCGTCGCGGCTCTCGCCGTCGGGTTGATGAAAGACCGTCTTGCCGTTGAGCAAGATCCCCGCGTGCGGATCGCTGTATCCGCGCACGCCGGAGAGCGTTCCGAAGTAATGATCGAACGAGCGGTTCTCTTGCATGAGGATCACGAAGTGCTCGATGTCGGAGAGCTTCGCCGGTGCCGCTTGCGCGAGCGCTGGACGCACCCATTCGACGTACGGGAGCGCTGCCGCACCCGCAAGCCCCGAAATAAACTGCCCGCGCGACAAACGAGCCATGCGTAATCCTCTTACGGAATTTCGTGAATCTTCAACAGGTTCGTACCGCCGGAGCCGACCGGCATGCCGGTGGTAAACGCGATCAAGTCTTTGGATTGCACGAGTCCGGCCGACGTCATCTTCTGCTCGGTCATAAAGAGCAGTACGTCGAACGAATTGTAGCGCTCGATCAAGAGCGTCTCGGTACCCCAGAGCAGCGCGAGACGCTGTGCGACTTCCTTTGACGGTGTGAGCGCGATGATGCGCGCGCGCGGCCGAAACGCCGCAATGTGGTGCGCGGTATTGCCGGTCGTTGTACCGGTCGCGATGAACGGGAGGAAGAGCTCATCGGCCGCGCGCGTCGCGGCTTCGGCGATCGACGTCGCGACCGTTGGGCTCATGCCGGCTAGGCGCCGCTCGCGCAGCGTGTTGTGCGGGTAGCTTTTCTCGACCTCGCGCGCGATTTCGGCCATCGTGCGCACCGCTTCGGTCGGAAACTGGCCGCGCGCTGTCTCGCCTGAGAGCATCACGGCGTCGGTGCCGTCGAGAATCGCGTTCGCGACGTCGGTTACTTCGGCGCGGGTCGGCTTGGAACTGAAGGTCATCGATTCGAGCATTTGGGTTGCGGTGATGACCGGTTTGCTCGCACGGTTGCATTTCGCGATGATCGCCTTTTGCACGAGCGGCACTTGCTCGAGCGGGATCTCGATCCCCAAATCGCCGCGCGCTACCATGATACCGTTGGCGGCCTCGATAATATTGTCGAGATCTTCGAGCGCTTCGTGCTTCTCGATCTTGGCGATCACCGGTACGTCGTGATTGCGCTCGGCCATGAACGCTTTGACGCGCCGGATATCTTCGGCCGAGCGTACAAACGACACGGCGACGTAATCGACGCGCTGCTCGAGGCCGAACGCGAGCATCTCGAAGTCGCGGTCGGTAACCGAAGGAATGTTGAGGGTGCCGTCGGGATAGTTGATGCCTTGCGTGGAGCGAAGTTCGCCGCCGTACTCGACGGTCGTATCAATCTCCGTCGCAGTTTTGCCGGTGATGCGGAGCGTGATCTGACCGTCTTGCAAATAGATGCGGTTGCCGACCGCGACGTCGTTCGGCAACTGTTTGTACTGCACGCTGATGCGCGATTCGTCGCCCGATACGTCGTCGGTTGTGAGCACAAAACGCTCTCCACGCTCCAGGCGTACGCTCGCCAGGCCGTCGCGCAGTTTGCCGGTGCGCACTTTTGGACCCGGCAAATCTTGCAAAACCGCGATATGAATATCGAGTTCCTGTGCGAGGCGCCGCGCGGTAGCGATAACCTCGGCGTGATCCTCCAACGTCCCGTGCGAAAAGTTCAGTCGAGCGACGTTCACACCTGAGACGAAAAGCGAACGCATTATCGCGGGGTCGCGCGAGGCAGGACCAATCGTGGCGACGATCTTCGTGCGCTTCTGTAAGAGGTGTTCCATGCGACGCAGTGCAGATGCGCGAGCGCGCTTGCAGGCTCCTGCGCTCGGTTAAGCGCATAACCATCGCGCATGCTCGAACGCGATCCGCGTGACCCGCGACGACGCGAGCGACTCGCGGGGAGCTACCTCGCATCGCTGCTGCTGCACGCGCTTCTCGCGTTGTTCGTTTTTACGCTGGCCTCGAGCTCGTCACAGGAAGGCGCGAGCGAATCGGTCATAGGCGGTACGGTCGTGACGCTCGAGCAACGAGCGCCCGTGGTTGCGGTCGCGCCCGCTCCCGCGCAACAAGCCGCGCCTGTTCCGAACGTACCGCGCATTGCGCCGGTCGTGCACCACCCGCCACTCGTTCAAGCGGAGCGGCAACCGAATCCGCCGCAGCGTCACGAACTCTCCGTCTTCAATCCGTCTGCACCGCCCAACCCGACGCCGGTGCCGCAGGCCTCCGAGCAGCCAAACCCGCAGCCGACGACGCCGATCTACGAACCCAACCCGCAAAACGAACTTCCCGCAGTTCCAACCTCGGTGC
>JBAUEZ010000003.1:0-2407 GCA_049678885.1 Candidatus Aquilonibacter sp.
CCCGAAGAGCGCACGGCACGCTGGATGGCGGCCGGGTTCTTTGCGGCGGTGGCGCTGGGTGATGCGTCGAGCGCGGCGAAGAATTTTGCGTGCTGCTTCCCGGCACGGGCATCGGCGAGGCGACGCAAATTGCCGAGCGCCTGCGGGCGATTGCTAGCCAAACGCCGGTTGCCGCTCGCGCGGCGACGATCTCGTACACCGTGAGCACGGGTGTCGTCCAGGCGCCGCCCCGGCCCATTTCGCTCGAGGAACTGGTAGACCGCGCCGATCGGGCGCTGTACCAGGCGAAAGCCGCCGGCCGCAACTGTGTGCGGGCAGTTTGAGGCGGATTACTCGGGGAAGAAATATCTTCGAGAGCGTGATGGCAAAACTCGACGGACATGCAGCGGTCCTCTACGGAAGCGATGAGTCGTGGTTGGTTGACCACGTCGTGCTTTTTGTTTGTGAGAGTCTCGCCGGCGAGGATCCCGTGATTATCGTTGCGACGCCGCCACATCGTGAAGCCTTTCTTGCAGCGCTCGATGCTGCAGGCGCGGACACGGAAGCGGCCATCGCCTCAGGTCAACTCGTCTGCGTCGATGCGGTCTCGATGCTGGAGGAGTTGCTGATCGACGGACACATCGATTGGCGCGCGTTCGATAGCAAGGTTGGCGAATTCGTGCGCAACATACGGATGCGTGGACCGCTGCGCGTCTATGGAGAGATCGTCGGTATTCTCTGGGCGCTCGGGCGCCACGAACTGGCAATCGAACTGGAGACGCACTGGAATCGCCTACACAAACGGGTCGACTTCGAGCTGGTGTGCGCCTACGAAATCGACGTCTTCAACGAAATGTTCGCCGCCGACGAGATCGCTGGGATCGTGCAGACACATGGACGCGTGCTATCGCGCGGGGGGCCGACGGCAGTCTAGGCGCGAAGGCTTTGAGGTGTTTGCCGACATCGTTGGAGCCGAGAACTGCATAACCGATCCGGCCGGGTTGCGTGTCTACGAATGTGACGGCCTGACCGGTACGCGCGTGCGCCCCGCGGCGGTGGTGTTGCCGGCGACGACCGGCGAGGTCGCGCGTTGCATCGTGCGTGCATGCGAGCTGGGTATGCCGATCGTCCCGCGCGGCTCGGGCACCGGGCTCTCCGGTGGTGCGCTCCCTATTGTGGGCGCGGTGGTTATCGGCACGTCGCGCATGCGCGACATTCTGGACGTCGACATCCCCAATCAGCGTATGCGCGTGCAGCCCGGCGTGATCAACCTCGACATCAGCAAGCACCTCGCGCCGCTAGGCTACTATTATGCGCCCGATCCAAGTTCGCAGAGCGTGTGCTCGATTGGCGGCAATGTCGCTGAAAACTCGGGCGGCGCGCACTGTTTGAAGTATGGCTTTACGATCAATCACGTCGTTGCGCTGACGATCGTGCTTGCCAGCGGCGAAATCGTCGAGATCGGAAGCCCGGTCGCGGATCCGATCGGTTACGATCTCACGAGCGCCGTAATCGGGAGCGAAGGCTTATTGGGGATCGTGACCGAGGTCGTCGTGCGCTTTCTGCGCAAGCCGCAGGCGACGCGCACGGTCTTTGCAACCTTTCCATCGACCGACGAAGCCGGCGAAGCGGTTTCCGAGATCATCGCCGCGGGCATCGTGCCGGCGGCGATCGAGATGATGGATGCGCTCGCAATCGAGGCAATCGTATTGGCGACGCACGTCGACTGGCCGCTGGACGTCGGGGCCGCACTGCTGATGGACGTCGATGGCATCGCGGCGGAGGTCGAAGAGACGGCAGAGGCGGCAATTGCAATTCTGCGGCGCACCGGCGCGCTCGAGATTCGCAATCCGCGCGACGAGAACGAACGACAGCTGATGTGGAAGGGCCGCAAAGGCGCGTTCGCGGCGATGGGACGCATTAGCCCCAACTACTACGTGCAGGACGGTGTGATTCCACGTTCGGACATTGCCCGTGTGCTGCGCGAGATTGCCGAGCTTTCGGCGCGGTCGGGTTTCCGCGTTGCCAACGTCTTTCACGCCGGCGACGGCAACTTGCATCCACTCGTGCTCTACGATGCGCGTGCCGGCGATGAGTCGCAGCGCGCCGAGCACGTGGCGTCGGAGATTTTGCACATTTGCGTGAAGTACGGCGGCTCGATAACCGGCGAGCACGGCGTCGGCGCCGACAAAGCTGCCTACATGGGCGAGATGTTCGGCGAGGACGACCTCGAGACGATGCAATACGTGCGCTGCGCCTTCGACAGCACGCAGAGCTTCAATCCAACCAAGGTCTTTCCAGCGCCCCGATTGTGCGGCGATCGTGCGGGTGCTCGCTGATGCACGCGCCCACGACGCTCGACGACGCTTCGATGCTGCTGCGTGAGTTTGCCGCCGCAGGTCGCACGGTCGGGCTGACCGGCGCCGAG
>JBAUEZ010000004.1:0-12441 GCA_049678885.1 Candidatus Aquilonibacter sp.
CTCATGGTCCATAGACCACTTCGGACACCGGCGCCTAACTGGGGCGAAAGAATACTTCGAATTAAAAATATGAACCGCGAAAATCTGTTGATCCTCGCCGTCATCTTGGCGCTCGTACTGTATCGCTCTGCGCGTCCGCAGCGGACCAGCGTCACGCGCATGTGGATTTACGCCAGCATACTCATAGCCGTTGCCGCAATCTCTCTGTATGGAAGTATCACGCTGTTTCATCCGCCGGTCTGGGAGATCGCAGTCGCGATCGTGCTTGGGCTTCTCGCCGGGATTCCCGTCGGCATCCTACGCGGGCACCATACGCAGGTCAGTGCGACCGACCGCCACGGTGTGATGCAGCTGGGTCCTTCGTGGCAGACCGCCGCGATTTACATCGCCGCATTTGCAGCGCGGTTCGCAATTCGCGCGGAATTGCCGCCAACAAGCACGATTGGCAACGTTGTCGGCGACGGACTCCTATTCTTTGCAATCGGCATCATCGGCGCTACGTACTATGCCGTCTATCAGAAGTACGAAGCCCTGGATCACGCGACGACGCAGACGTAAGGCGATGGACCCGACTTCCGAGCTGCGCGAGCGCGACGCACTTCTCGAACGCATCGGCACCTACGTCGACCGGCATGGCATCAGTAATGTGCCGCTGGAGATGCTTGCAGCCGCGCTCGGGATCAGCGCCGGCCGGCTCGAAGAATTTTTCCACACCAAGACTGAGCTTATTGTCGCGCTCATTGCGCGCAACCGCATCAAGCTGCGCACGAAGTTCACGAAGCTCGACGTCTCGATGGACGCCGACGCGTTCCGGCGCGCGATGTGGGACTTTTATGTCGAATCGGCGAGCGCATCGCGACTCTTCTTTGAAGTCTATGGGCTCGCGCTCGCCGACGAGCACTACGGCGAGTTTCTCCACGGCATCAACGACTGGCTCGGATTGCTCAAGGCGTCCCTGACGCGCCGCGGCGTTCCGAACGACCGCGCGGAAGCGCTCGCGACGCTCACGCTCGCCGTCTATCGCGGCGCGATGATGGATTTGCTCGCGACGGACGAACGACCGCGGGTCAACGCAGCGATGGAGCTCTGGTTCCAAGCCGCGGCCTACGTAAGCGAGCCCTAATGAAGCTTCTCCTCGAAATTTTGCTATCGATCGTTCTGCACCCAATTGCCATGATCTTGATGTGGATCAATCTGGCAGCGCGCGGCGACATGTCGGGCGGCAAGAAGGTCATCTGGTTCATCGTCAGCATCATCTGGGGCCTTGGCCCGATTCTGTATATCTTGGTCGCCGACGGCGCTCTTTGGTAAAAAAAAGCGAGTACCCATTGAGGGTACTCGCATACCAGGCGGTATCAACGCAAAGCGTTGATCCTGCTAGTGGACCAAAAACCCGACCAACAAGAGCGCGACGATGTTGAGCACCTTGATCATCGGGTTGATCGCCGGGCCGGCCGTGTCTTTGTACGGATCGCCGACGGTGTCGCCAGTAACGGCAGCCTGGTGCGCGATCGAACCCTTGCCGCCCAGATGGCCGTCCTCGATGTACTTCTTGGCGTTATCCCACGCGCCACCACCGGTCGTCATCGAGATTGCGAGGAAGAGTCCGGTGACGATCGAGCCGACGAGAATGCCGCCCATCAGTTGCGCGCCGGTGTCGCCTTTGAGCACACCAAACACCGAGAGCAGCACGACGACGATCGGCACGCCGACCGGAATGAGCGCCGGGAGAATCATCTCTTTGAGCGCGCCGGCCGTGACGATGCTCACCGTTGCGCCGTAGTCGGGCTTTGACGTGCCGGCCATGATGCCGGGATTCTCGCGGAACTGACGGCGCACTTCCTCGACGACTTTACCGGCCGCGCGCCCGACCGCTTCCATCGCAAGCGATGCGAAGAGATACGGCAGCAGGCCGCCGATGAATAGGCCGGAGAGCACGTAGGGATTGCCGATAGCAAAGAGATTGGTGGTCGCCGATGCGCAATCGGCTGCAGCTGCCGCGCCGCACTTGGCTTTGATCAGCTCTTGCAAAAATGACGCGAAGAGCACGACCGCCGCGAGCGCCGCGGAGCCGATCGCGTACCCTTTGGTCACCGCCTTGGTCGTGTTGCCGACCGCATCGAGCGGATCGGTGACGTTGCGCACGTCTTCGGGCATGTGGGCCATCTCAGCGATACCGCCGGCATTGTCGGTGATCGGGCCGAACGAGTCGATCGCGACGACGATACCCGCGAGCGAGAGCATCGCCATCACCGCGATGCCCACGCCGTAGATGCCGGCAAGGCTGTAACTGGTCAGAATGCCGAGCACGATAACGATTGCCGGCAGCGCAGTGCCCTGCATCGAGACGGCAAGGCCCGCGATGATATTGGTCGCGTGTCCGGTAACCGAGGCATCAGCGATGTGCCGCACCGGCGGGAACTGCGTACCGGTGTAGTACTCGGTGATGACCGTGATCAAGCCGGTGATGACCACGCCGACGAGCGCGCAGAAAAAGACGCTCGTCGCGCTTATGACGTCCGAACCGCCGAACTCTTGCTGCGCCACGAACCAGAAGCCGATGAGCGCGAGCACCCCGGCGACGATCATGCCGTTGTAGAGCGAGCCCATGATGCGGTTCTTCGAAACTTTGCCTAAGCCTACGACCCATGAGCCGATGATCGAGGCAACGATCGAGACCGCGCCGAGCACGAGCGGGAAGGTAACCGCGCCGGGGACTTTGTCCCCGAAGATGAGATTGCCGAGCAACATTGCTGCGACGGTAGTAACACAGTACGTTTCGAAGAGGTCGGCGGCCATGCCGGCGCAATCGCCGACGTTGTCGCCGACGTTGTCGGCGATAACCGCGGGGTTGCGCGGATCATCTTCCGGAATGCCTGCTTCCACTTTACCGACGAGATCGGCGCCGACGTCAGCCGCTTTGGTGTAGATACCGCCGCCGAGACGCGCGAAGACAGAGATGAGCGAGCATCCGAACGCGAGGCCAACCATTGCGGCGAGTGTTCTCGTCGTGTCGCCGGCGTTCACAGTTTGCAGAAACCAGTAGTAACCGGAGACCGCTGAGAGCCCAAGGCCGACAACCAGCATGCCGGTGACGGTACCGCCGCGGAATGCGACGTTGAGCGCTGGGCCAAGACCCTTGCGTGCCGCCTCAGCCGTACGCACGTTGGCGCGGACCGAAACGATCATGCCGATAAAACCGGCGGCGCCTGAGAGAAACGCGCCGATCAAAAAGCCGAGCGCGGACTCCCAACCGAGGGGCGGAGCGATGAAGATAAGAATCGCCAGGACAACCGCGACGATCGCGATCGTTCCATACTGGCGTTTGAGGAAGGCCATCGCGCCTTCTTGGATCGCCGCAGCGATCTCTTTCATGCGGGCGTTGCCGTCCGGCTGGCCGAGCACCCAGAAAGTGAGCACGATGCCGTACAGCACCGCCAGCGCACCACCGATCAGCCCGGCCCCAATTGCATATTGTGCCGTCATGTACGAATAGGTCCTTGAGGAAGCAGCAGTGCGGCGCCCGAGGGGCGCCGCTTGATCTAGGCGGGTACTGCGATTCGCGAGCTGAGTCCTTGTGGCACAGGACGGCCCTGCCAAATCCCGAAGGCATCGCGCGCTTGCTGAATCGGATACATGTTCGGCTTCTTATCCTTATGCTGGTCCCGGCGCTGCTTGCGCCGGGGCGATCGGTCTCGTTTGCACTGAAGCCCGATCGCGTGACGATCGATGCGCATGCGCGAGTCGCTGAGTTCGAGTTTTCGAGCCTCAGCGCGCGTCCGGCGGTGTTTGAGGTCGAGATTGAAGCTGCGAAGGACTTCGCAGTCGTGCCGTCCGTGTTTCTCGTCGAACCGTACGAAACAGAGACATTTCGTATTGCGATGCGTAACTTTGTATTGCCACGCAGCGAGAAGAGCTACAAGGTCTCCGTCGTTGAAGTCGTTCCCGACGCCGCAACGCCGCCTCCCTCAGCGCGCCGCTATACAGCGACGCTCGTGGTCGCGTCCGCCAAACCCAAGCTGTGAAGTATGCGGTTGCACTCGTGTGGATGCTGTGGTTGTGCATTGGTCCTGCGCTGGCAGCCGAAACCGTCGAAGATAATTTTACCGAGAAGTATCATCTCGAGCACTATCGCGTCTCGATCAATGACGACGTTTTCTCGACCAACGTAGCGGTCTATCTCAGCGACGAGGAGGTCATCTACGTGTCGGACACCGATCTCGACGCCTGGACCCTCAAACGCCCGCGCACCGCGTCCTTCGAACGTAACGGTCACCGCTATTACGGCTTGCAGACCGATTTGAATTTGGCGGCCTCCTACAATCGGCACGACGGCACCCTCGAGATCGTTGCGCCGAGTTCGGCTTTCCTTGGGCAGCCCGACAACCGCAAACCTATACCGACGATCCCCGGACGCGGCGCATTTTTCAATTACGATCTCAACCAGGACAACCAAACCTACGATTTCTACGCGGCGAGCCAAGGCGGTATCTATCAGTTGAAGTATCAGAGCACGACGAATACCGAGTTTCGGTTCTATCGATCGTTGCTGCGCTGGTTTCAAGTCGACTCGGCGACACACCGTGCGATCTCGATCGGCGACGGGAACACGAACGGCGGGTGGATCGGCTCGAGCGTCCCGTTCGCAGGTGTGCACTATGCAAGCGACTTTACGACCGATCCAACCTACGTTTCCCGTGGTGCACCATCGGTCTCGGGGTTTGCCACTGCACCTTCGCTGCTCGAAGTGTATATTAACAACGTGCTCGCAATACAGCGCTACGTTCCTGAGGGTCCGTTCACGGTGGACGGACTTCCGACATCGGCGGCGAGCTCCGACATCGTCTTGGTTCTTACCGATCAACGCGGCGTCAAGACGACCCAAGAGGCGCGGCCGCTCTACGACCCGACGTTTCTTGGACGCGGATTCTCGGAGTTTCGGCTCGACAGCGGCATTGCCGAAGAGAATGCCAATCTTCCGGGGCAATATTATCGCGGCTTTGTTACACAAGGGGACGTGCGCTATGGCCTCACGGACGGTGTCACCGCCGCAGTTCTCGCCGAGACGATCAATAGCAAGAACTTTGCCGACGTCGGGGCCGATGTTCTTCTTGCCGAGGACGATACGTTCGGCTTTCGTATCGGTACCGGCAACGTCCGCCGGGCGAGCGAATATCGTCTCAATCTTCAGAGCGGAAAGGTGACCTTTACCGAAGTCTACGCATTCAATTCGCAGACCACGCCCGCGGTCGAAGGCTTCGACTACGACAACACGATCCAAAACTTGAGTGAGCAAAGCAGTCTAAACTTCCCTCTTGGTAAAAAGTGGACGTTCCAGCTATCCCTCAATCGCGGGCGCTCGAACCAGGGAGCCGATCAGTCCAACGTCGCGAGCCAGGTGAGCACGAGCATTGGGAAGTTCATCATCTCCCTCACGCCGATGTATAATTTCATTTCGCGCAAATACAGCGCCAACGCCAACGTGAACCTGCAACTCGATCGGGCACACTCGCTCAGCGCCACAAGCTCGGTTGACGAGTTGGGACAGGCATCGGGCGCGGTCACGTGGAGAAAATCTCCGGTGGATCCCGACGATCCCATTACGATGAGCGTCAAACTTACGGCGGCCCAATCCCAGGACAAACAATTCGACATCGAAGACACCATGCCGTGGGCTGTTGCGAGCTTCAACTACCAGCAACAGTTTGACCGGAGCATCTACAATCCGCAACTGCGGGGAGCGATCGCGCTCGTCGGTGGGAACCTCTACGCGCTGCAAACCGTCGGCGAGGGCGAATCGTTCGGAATACTGCAGCTTCCGGGGGTGAGCAATGCCCGCGTAACGGTGAACGGATCCGATGCCGGCAGCACTAATGGGCAAGGCTGGCTGTTCCTACGCGGCCTTGCGCCCTACCGCGAGAACAGCATCGAAGTCAACGCGGCGGATCTGCCGATTTGGGACAATCTCGACGATCCGCTGCACGTGATTCCGCGCAGGTCGGCGCCCATTCGCGTGACCACGATCGTAACTTCAGGCGGCGGATTCACGTTCGAGGCGCTCGACAAGCAGGGTGTACCGCTTCCGGCAGCCAGTCTAATCACGTCAGGAACAAAACGGTATCCCGTTGGATACGGTGGACGCGTCTACGTCGACGGGATGGCGCCGGGAACGGCGCACTTCAGTAGTCTCGTAAACGACGTGCCGTGCACGATCGAGATCTCCGTGCCGAAGGATACTACGACGATACCGGACTTGGGAGCACAGCGCTGTCTTGCGAAAACCGCTGATGCGCCTCGAGGATAATCCGGCGCGCGTACGCGGCATCTTGCCACGAGCCGATGCGAGTCTGCTTGCCCTCCAGCAGTTTATACGTTTCGAAGAAGTGCGAGATCTTGCGCAAGAGGTGCGGAAAGATCTGGGTGTAGTTGTGGATCTCTTCGAACGCTGGCTCGCCCATTGGTACGGCAAGGATCTTTTCGTCTTCTTTGTCGCCGTCGACCATCTCGAGAAGGCCGATCGGCCGTGCCACGACTAAGCATCCCGGAAACGTCGGCTCGATCACGAGCACGAGCACATCGAGCGGATCGCCGTCGAGGGCAAGTGTTTGCGGCGCGAAGCCATAATCGCCCGGGTAGTGGATTGCGGAGTGCAACGCGCGATCGAGCCGAAAGATATCGAAAGTCTTGTCGTATTCGTATTTGTTGCGCGACTTCTCAGGGATCTCCACGACGACGTTGATCTCGTCGGGCTTGCGCTCGCCCAGTGGCAGATGGAGATAGTTTCGAGGCTGCGGCGCATGCATGATCGCGCAGGGTGTTCGATTCCCAAATATGAAGGACCTCGATAGGTGGAAAACGTCGAATTTCTCGTGGTCGGGGCCGGCCCCGCGGGCGCAACGGCCGCGCGCGAGGCGGCGCGCAACGGCATCGAAACCCTCGTACTGGAGAAGGATGCCGTGGTCGGCGCCAAGCGCGTCTGCGCCGCCGGGTTGCGACCGGATTTTTGCCGTACGTTCGATTTGCCCCGCGACCTCGTACATTGCGACACGCCGCGCCTCGCACTTTTTGATGCGAGCGGCCGCGAGCACGAGGTTTTCTTCGGTCCCGGACATACGACCACGCGTGAAGAGCTCGATGGCGAGATCGCGCGCCTTGCGGTGCACGAGGGTGCGGTCATCCGCACGCAGGCGCTCTGGCGTTCCATCCGGCATGACGAGCAAGGCACCACGGTGGAATACGCCGACCTGCGCAGCGGAGAGCGACGGAGCGTGCGCGCGCGCAGTGTCTTCTTCGCGCAAGGCGCTACCGCACGTTTCGATCGTGCGTTTGCCGATCCGCGTTGGAACGACGGGCTGATGACGACGCTCCAGTATCGCGTCTATCTGGATCGACCGGCTGCGCCGATCGCCTATCAGACCCTCGAGCTTCATTACTATGCGGCGCGCGATGGGCGTCAAATCGTTGCGTGGATGTTTCCGAAGCGCGACCACTTAGCGATCGGTCTCGGCCTCGTCGGCAAGCTCGCTGGCGCGCGATTGCGCCAGGAGCTCGATGCATTCACCGGCCGCGTGCGCGCGCGACTCTACCCGCACGCCAATGTTAACCACGTTAAGGAAGAAGGGCATCTGCTCTATGGCGGTTGGCCGCGTGCCGAATACGGTGCGCAAGCAGCGATGGTCGGCGGCACGGCGGCGGGCCTCGTCGATGCGACAAACGGTGAGGGCATCTTCGAAGCCGGCATCAGCGGACGTCTGGCGGCGGCGGCGATCAATGAAGATCGCGCGCGACCCGAACGCGCGGCGATGCGCTACGCGGCGCGTCTGCGTGCGCGCTTCCAACGCAGGCTCGAGCACCGCGTGCGCCTCATGCGCTATCTCGAGGCTCGTCCGGCGCGTTACGGTGTGCTCTTCGAGCAGCTCTCGGCAAGCCCGCGCTTTGCGGATGCTTTGCAGAAGGAGGATCGCGAGCGGTCGCCATTCGACCGGCTGGTGCTCTCCTTCAACGCGCTGCGCTTCGCCACGCGGGCCTCGTTAGCATAGCCGTCGAACGACGGCCAGCACGGATTCTATCGCGTGTCGACTATTGCTATTTCGGAACACGAATTCCAAGCGTTGCGCGATCTCATTCGCGAGCGCTTCGGTATCTATTACGACGACACGAAGCAGTTTCTGTTGCAGAGCCGGCTGCAGACGCGCCTGCTCAAGGTTCGCGTCCGCGATTTTGCCGCCTACCACCGCTTCCTTTACGCGTCGCCCGAGCGCGAAGCGGAGTGGGCGGAACTTGCATCGGTCCTCTCCAACAACGAAACGTACTTTTTTCGCGAGCGCAACCAATTGGAGGTGATCGCGACCGAAGTGCTCGATGAAGCGCACCGAGCCGGCACGCCGCTGCGAGTCTGGTCGTCGGCCTGCTCGACCGGCGAGGAACCGTACACGATTGCGATGCTGCTGCACCAGACGCATCGCATCGCAGCCTCGAGCCTGGTGTTGCGCGCCACCGATCTCTCTCCGCGCGCGCTCGAACGCGCAGGGACCGGCTTCTATCGAGAACTTTCCTTTCGCGCGACACCGCCGGAGATGGTGCAAAGGTACTTCCGCCAGTTCGAGGGCGGGTTTTTCATCAACGACGAGATCAAGCACATGGCGCAATTTTCGCGGCTCAACCTAATGGACGAGCATGCGGTCGGATCGATGGGAACGTTCGACGCGATTCTCTGTCGCAATGTCTTGATCTACTTTGAGAAGCCGACGCAAAAGCGCGTGGTCGAGGCATTTGCGCTGGCCTTGCGGCCAGGCGGGTATCTCTTCCTGGGCCATGCCGAATCGATCATGCGCGTGACCGACAAGTTCGAGCCCGTCGTCACGCCGAAAGCTATATACTACCGACGGAAGTAATGTAAACGTGGCACAAATAAGCGTACTCGTTGTCGACGATTCGGCGTTCATGCGCCGAGCGATCGCCACGATGATCGAGCAGGAGCCCGATTTACGGGTCGTTGCGACTGCGCGCAGCGGTGAGGAAGCGATCACCAAAGCGCTGCAGATGAACCCCGACGTCATCACGATGGACGTCGAGATGCCGGGCATGGGTGGGCTGGAAGCGGTGCGACAGATCGTCGCCGATCATCGCATTCCAATCATCATGTGCAGTTCGCTCACCCGCGAGGGTGCCGAGACGACGTTCCGCGCGCTCGAACTCGGCGCGGTCGACTTCATCTCGAAGCCGGATGCCGCGTACGTCAACATCGCCGACGTAGCGCGCGACTTGATTGCGAAGATCCGTGCGGTTTCGCGTCGCGGTGCGCAACCGGCGCAGCCGATCATGCACGCGCCGCCGCCGCTCGAGCAACCACGGATCATCGCGCCGCCGCCGGTCGCACGCCCGCGCTCGCTGCTCAATTCGAAATACGAGATCGTGGCGATCGGCACGTCTACCGGGGGACCGGTAGCGCTCTCCCACGTCGTGCCGATGCTTCCAGGAAACTTTCCGTTGCCGGTGCTGATCGTGCAACACATGCCGATGGGCTTCACCCGTCCGCTTGCCGACCGCCTCAACGCCTCGAGCAAGATTGGGGTCCATGAAGCGGTCAACGGCATGATCCTGGAGCCGGGCACGGCGCTGGTGGTCCCGAGCGGAAAGCAGATCGACCTGCGGCGGCGGGGTCCGGGTGAGACCGAGGTGCGGCTGGTCGATGACGACGGCTCGTCGCTGCACGTTCCGAGCGTCGACCACCTGACCGCGCAGGTCGCGCAAGCCTACGGCAAAGCCGCAATTGCCGTGATTCTCACCGGCATGGGCAACGATGGCGTGCACGGTTTACGAGAACTTAAAGAACGCGGCGGCTACGTGGTCGGGCAAGACGAGGCTACGTGCGTCGTATATGGAATGCCGCGTGCGGCTGCGAAGGAGGGCCTGGTCGACCGCGAAGTACCGCTCGACGAGATTTCGCCGATCCTGGTAAACCTTGCGGGTGTATCGAAGTCTTAACCTGCCCGAAGCAGAACACTGACGAAGCGCGGTAGGAGGGTCATGGAGGATTCTGAATACGGACTGCGGACGCGCAGTACGCGCGCCCACGGGGTTGCATGAAGCTGAGCCGTAGTCCACGTGCCTACGTTATCGGCGGCGTCGAACTCTCGCGGGAAGAGATCGTCCACAAGTATTTGCACTTAGTGAAATACGTGGCCGGTCGAATCTCGGTTAATCTCCCGCCGAACGTTGAGATCAACGATCTCATTAACGACGGGATTTTAGGTTTGATCGACGCCATCGAAAAATACGACGACGCGCGTGGCGTGAAGTTCGAAACCTACGCAATCACTCGTATCAACGGGGCGATTCTTGATGCGCTGCGTTCGCTCGACTGGGTGCCGCGCGCCGTACGTCAGCGCGCGCGCGAGCTCGAGCGCACCTACCAAGAGCTCGAAGTCGAACTCGGCCGCGCGCCGAGCGAGACCGAGGTTGGCCAACGCCTCGGCCTCTCGAAGAAAGAATTCGATCAGCTGATCCAACGCGTGCGCGGCACGGCCGTGCTCTCGCTCGAGGAGTTTCTTCCCAACGAAAAGGGCTACGAGATTCCCCTGGTCGACACGCTGCGCGACGACGACAACGACGTGATGAGCGAGGTCGAGTCGCGTGAAGTCCATGCCGAGCTCGTGCGGGCCGTCGAGAATCTGCCGCCGCAAGAGCGCACCGTGATCACGCTCTACTACTTCGAAGGGCAGACGCTCAAGGAGATCAAGGGCGCGCTGGGCGTCTCCGAGTCGCGGGTCTCGCAGATCCACGCGCAGGCCGTGATCCACCTCCGCCAGCGGCTGCGCGAACTGCGCAACGATCTCGGGTATCGCGACGACGACCCAACGATCAAACAGAAGTACCTGCGGCGCCCGCCCACGACCGGCGCGGAACCTGCCGTCGAAGGTAAAGAAAATAAAGTAGAACGGACGCTACGAGGGGAAATACCCGAGCATGGCGATTCGTCCCGCGGATCTGCAACTGGCATACCTGGCCGCCCCGCAAAACGCGGCCCAGGTTAGCGCTGCGCAACAAGCCGCAACAAACGCCCAGGCCAACGCCCAGGCCACCTTCGCTGCGCAGGTACAACAGCGCGAAGAGATGGTCAAACAGGCCGAGCACGCCGAACGCACCGGTCTTCGCACGAATCCCGACGGCAGCAACGGCGGGAAGTACACGCCCGAAGGCCGTCGGCAGCAGCCGCATGGCGAGCAAGACGCAGCGGAAGAGTCACCACTCGGACTCTCCGGCGAAGGCGAGCATTTCATCGATTTCACCGCGTAGGCACTGACCGATGTCCGGCCTCGATCCGCTCGCTGCACTCGCTGCTCAAGCGGTCGCGAACGCCCAGGCGTCGATGGACGAGGCTATACTTAGCCTTGGCGTTGATGTCGCAGTGCTGCAGGCCCAAGTCAACGTCGGCGAGGTCATCGCTGCAACCGTGCTGGCGCCGCAGGGTGGAACCGATCTGCTTTCGTTTCTCGGCCAGACCGTTACCGCGCAAATTCCACCGGGCATCAATCCCGGCGAGACGATGCTGCTGCAGGTCACTGGATTTACGAACTCCGCGGTAATCGTGAAGAATCTCGGGACGCTCGATCCGCAGAATCCGGTTCCGACGGTCAACGTCGAGATACCGCCGCAGCCGCCGGGCGCGCCGCAAAGCGCGGTGCTGACGACAACGATTCCGGTCAATGTGCCGCCGGGAAATCCGTCGCCGCCGACGAATCCGTCGCTGGCAACGTCGACCGCTGCGGCTACGTCAACCCCGACCACTCCGGCTGCGCCAAACCCGACCAACGTTGCGCCGCCGCGCGAAGTGTTTGTCGCCGCATCGGTACGCCCGAACATCGTGCAGATGCCGGATGAACTTGAAGAACCGATCGCGCCCCACGATGTCGAAGCGCGCCTCGCGCTCAATCGCGCGAGTGCTCCGGTGCCGTCGCAGGCGCCGCTCACACCACAGAGCGCTGCGCGGCCTGCGCCGGCAGCTTCAAATCCGTCAGCTTCAAATCAGTCAGCGGCAGCTTCGGCGCGCACGGTGCCGCGAACGTTTGCGGTGGCACCGCCGATCGTGCAGCCTGCCGGTACGGCTGCGACGACACCGGCGCAACAAACCCAGCCCGTGCAAGCGCAGGCGCTTGTGGCCAAAGCGAGCCCCGAAGCGGCGTTGCTCGCACGGTTAGGCGTGCCGGTTACGCCGATCACGCTGGCCGCGGCGCGCACAATAAATACCGCCGGGCAGAGTATCAGCGCCGCCTACGAGCGCTTGGAAACCACGCTCGCGCAACTCGCGCCGGAAGAGAGTGGCGCGCTGCGCTCGATGCTCGCATTCGTTGCGCGCTTCGACTTGCGCAACACGCGCGCGCTGCCCGAGCAGATCGCGACCTATGTTTCGGATGTGCTCGACGGTGCAGAGACAAAAAT
>JBAUEZ010000005.1:0-41424 GCA_049678885.1 Candidatus Aquilonibacter sp.
GCATAGACGCGCAGCGTCGGCAACGCACGCATAAGCGGAGGTCTATCGAGCGGAAGGCAACGCTCGCACAGCCCGCTGCCGGTCGCATCGCACCCTGCACATTGCGGTGGAAAAACGATGTCGAGGAACGCGTGGAACATCCACGCGCTCTATCACGCGCGTTCGACCGGTTGGCTAGAGGCGACGATGTCGCCGGTGAGCACCGTTCCCAGCTCAACGTAGGTCTCTTTGCCCACGATGGCCGCGCGCAGCTGCGCGCCGGCGCCAATCCTACTCTGTTGCCACACGATACTTGCATCCACCAGCGCGCCGTCGTCGACGATGCTCTCGTCGCCGATGACCGATGGACCGGCGATACGCACGCGCTCGCCGATGCGCACGTTCGCGCCGATCCAGACGTTTGGGTCGATCGATGCGCTCGCGGCGATACGCGCGCTTGGATCGGCACCGTTGGCGCGGGTATCGGGGATGTGGAAAACGCCGTTGACGACGTCGTCGCTCGCGCGACGATATTCACCCGGCGTGCCAATGTCGCACCAGTACGCATCGCGCGCATCGAACCCGTAAAACGGCAAGCCGTCGGCGAGCAGCTCGGGAAAGACTTGCTTGCCAAAATCGTAAAATGTGCCGGCGGGAATGCGGGTAAAGATCTGCGGCGAGAAGACGTAGATACCCGTGTTGACGAGTTTGCTGCGCTCGGTTCCCGGTGCCGGCTTCTCCTGGAAACCGGTGATGCGCCCGTCGGTGTCGGTTACGACCACGCCATATTGATCGACGGTGTCACGCGTGACGAGGCCAATAGTAGCGATCGCACGCGCGCGCGCGTGCATGGCGACGATGCGATCGAGCGGGAGATCCGTGAGATCATCGCACCCGACGACCACAAACGTTTCGTTGCCAAAGAACCCTTCAAGCGGTTTGAGCGCGCCAGCGCTGCCCATGAGCGTCGGCTCGTGCAGATATTCGAGACGCACCCCGAAGGCCGAGCCATCGCCGAGACTCGCGGTGATTGCATCGGCGAGATAGTGCACGTTGATTGCGATCTCGTCGTATCCATACGACTTGAGGTACTTGATCACGTGCACGGCGTTCGGCACGCCCGCGACCGGCACAAGCGGCTTGGGAACCGCTTTGGTCAGCGGATACAGGCGCGTCGAGAGTCCACCCGCCAGGAGCATCGCCTTCACGTCGTCGATGAGCCTTTCTGCTTGCGCATGCCCAGCCGGTCAAGCGCGACGAGCCAAACAAAATATGGCAGCGAGAGTTGACGGCGAAATCGTTGCGGCTCGCGCATCAACCGGTAAAGCCATTCGGCACCGAGTTGCCGGTAAATCATCGGCGCCCGTTTGACGCGACCGCTAATGACATCGAACGAACCGCCGATGCCGATACCCGCACCACAACCGGTGGCGGATAGATTGCGCGACATCCACAGCTCCTGTCGCGGCGAGCCCAGACCGACGAACACGATACGCGCACCGCTTGCACGAATCGCATCGGCAATCGCGCTTTCCTCTTCGCTCGTGAAAAACCCGTTGCGCGTGCCAGCGACGATTAGTCCGGGAAACCGGACTTCCAAGATCGCCGCCGCATCGGCGGCCACGCCTTCCGCGCCACCGAAGAAATAGACAGGCAGCCCTTCCTTGCCTGCGCGTTGGCAAAGCCTTTCTACCAACTCGACACCGGTGACGCGCTCGCGCAAGGTCGCGCCGCTTTGACGCGCGGCCGTTAGCACCCCAACGGTATCGCATAGCGAGAGCGCGCTTGCATTGAGCACGTCGCGAAATGCGGGATCGTGTTGCGCGTAGACCACCATCTCCGTGCCAAGGGTGACGATCAGTGCGCCGCTGTCCTCGCGCGCGAAACGCAGAATACTCTCCGTCGCCTCGTTCTGATCAAGCAGATCGAGACGACATCCGAGTATATCGATCGAGTCCATTGCTTAGGCCGTGGTCAGATACGACGCGACGAGCGGTCGCAGACGTTTAATGAGCGCATCGGGCAGTTGATCGAGCGGCGGACGACAGCGTCCGGCTCTGAAACCGAGTTCACCCATCGCCCACTTGATGGCGATCGGACTGGTGACGGCAAAGAGCGCATCGACAAGTTCGAGCTGCGCGTTGTGAATCGCAGTTGCGCGTGCGACGTCGCCGTTGCGAAACGCATCGAACATTTCGCGGTACTCACGCGAACACAAGTGCGTGGCAACACCGACGACGCCGTCGGCCCCGACGGCGAGCGACGGGAGAAAGAGATGATCGTCGCCCGACCACACGATGAACCCGTCGGGGCAGTCGCGCACGATCGTTGCGATCTGCTTCAAATCGCCGCTGGACTCTTTGACGCCCGCGATGTTCTTGTGGCGTGCGGCGAGTTCGAGCAGCGTCGCGGGCAGCATATTTGCCGCCGTACGACCCGGGATGTTGTAGATCACCATCGGCAAGTCCGCCGAATCGGCGACCGCGCCGAAGAACTCCAGCATCCCGCCCTGCGTCGGTTTGACGTACGGCGGGACGACCACGAGCAGCGCATCCGCGCCGGCATCCTGTGCCTCTTTTGCGCTGCGTATCGTCGAGCGTACGTCGTTCGTGCCGACGTTGGCAATCATCGTTGCATGCTTACCGATCGCGGCTTTAACCGCCGCAAAGAGGTCACGCCGCTCGTTCGGATCAAGCGTCGCACCTTCGCCGGTCGTCCCGGCGACGACGAGACCGTCGTTCCCGCGATCGACCAGCCAACGTGCGATCCGCGCCGCCTCTTTGCTATCAAGATTGCCACGTTCGTCGAACGGCGTGATCATCGCCGTGCAGATCGTCCCAAGTCGGCTCATGCGTCTTCCCCCACTGCGAGGTGAAATTGATCGTGCACCGCAGCTTCGGCGCGCGCGACGTCGGCTTCGGGCACGAGAATGGAAATCGTGATGTTACTGTCCGTGCAATGGATAATCTCGACATCGGCTCGGCTGAGCGCCTGCACGCACTGAAATACGACGCCGGGCAGATAGCGCATCCCCGTACCGACCACCGAAATTTTCGCGCAGCCTTCGCGCACCCGGACGGCGAGATTGAGGTCGCCGAGCAGCGCGCGCACTTCGTTGCCGCGGTCGCCATCGACGACGAATGCGACGCCTGCCTGATTGATCGTGACCTGATCGATCGAAATATCGGCATCGGCGACGCGTTTGAACATCTCGAGCTCGGTCTGCATGCGATGTTGCGGATTCTCAATGTCGCCGCGAATCACGCGAATCCACGTGACGCGTCCCGACGCGGTGACCCCGGTGACCGGACGTTCGGAGTCGTAGCTCGCGTCGACGATGGTACCGAGGTCGGTCTGCAGACCCTTGATCGCATATCGCGTGCCCGTACGTTCGGCGAATCCGGCGGCCTTGTGATGCATCACCTTGGCGCCGTGTTGCGCCAGTTCGTGCATCTCTTCGAGCGATGCGCGGTCGATCACGTGCGCCGTTCCGACACGGCGCGGATCCGCGGTCATCGCACCGCTCACGTCGGTGTAGATGTCGACGCGATCTGCGCCGAGCGCGTGACCGATCGCAATCGCCGAAAGATCGGTACCCCCGCGGCCGAGCGTCGTGATCGCGCCGTCCTCGCTTACACCCTGAAAGCCGGCGATCACCGGCACCGCGCCGCGCTCGATCGCCTCGCTCACCGCCCGCGGTTCCACCCGCAAGATCGTTGCGTCGCCGTGCGCGCCGTCGGTGATGATGCCGGCTTGCGCACCATTCATCGCGACCGCCTCGATGTTGAGCGCGCGTAACTCCTCGGCAAATACCGCAGCCGCGATCAGCTCGCCGCTTGCCAGCAGCATGTCGGCGTTAGCGCTCCCGGTATTGCCGCCTATGAGTCCGAGCAGCGTATCCGTCGCATATGGTGCCGGCTCGCGGCCCATCGCCGAGACGACCGCCACCGGCGCATAGCCGGCTTCGCGCGCATCGAGGATCCGCGCGAACGCGATCTCGCGTTGTTCGCGCGTTGCAACCGACGTGCCGCCGAACTTGAGCACGGCGATGCGCGCCACGGCACTGGTCATCGAACTAATCCTCGCGACAACAACAACTCGAGAATCTGCACGGCATTGGTCGCGGCTCCCTTGCGCAACTGATCGCCGACGCACCACAGCACGAAGTGACGGTTGGAGTGATCGTACTCGCGGCGCAGCCGCGCGACGTGCACTTGATCCGTCCCTTCAACCTCGCGCGGGGTCACAATGCCTTGCGCATGATAGACGACGCCGGGCGCGCGCGCGAACGCAGCGCCGAGTTCTTCGACCGAGGTCTCGCGATCGGTCTCGATCCACACTGCCTCGGAGTGCGCGGTGCGCACCGGAACGCGCACCGTAGTTGCGCTAACGAAGAGGCCTGGCAGCCCGAGCATCTTCCGCGTTTCGTCTGCGACTTTGCGTTCCTCACCACTATAGCCAGACGCATCGAACGACCCGACTTGCGGAATCACGTTGCGCGCCAGCGGACGCGGGAAGATCGATGGCTCGGGCTCGGCGTCATTGCGCACGATCGCGTGCTCGCCGGCGAGCAATTCGTCGAGACCGGCGCGTCCGGCTCCGCTCGCGGATTGGTAGGTCGCGACGCGCACGGTGCGCAGACCGGCCGCATTGCGAATCGGTGCGAGCGCCGTGCACAGGATGATCGCCGTGCAGTTGGCGACGGGGAAGAGCCGGTCCATCGGACGCACGTCATCAGGGTTGACTTCGGGAATCACGAGCGGCACGCCGTCGCGCATGCGAAAGGTCGAGCTGTTGTCGATTACGTAGGTGCCCGCTTCCACGAGCGCGGGGGCGTACGTCTCGCTCGCATCTTCGCCGCTCGCAAAGAAGACGACGTCGAATTCGCGCAAGCGTTCCGGTGTCGTCGCTTCCACGCCGTCGCGTGCGCGCGAGGCAAAACGGCCGACCGTACCCACCGGCACCTTGCGCTCATCGAGCACGCGCAGGATCGTCTCGCCGACGACGCCGGTTGCGCCGACCACGGCAACTCTAAGCATCGAGACCCACCTGCAGTCCGTCTACCGTCGAGACGGCGCGTACCGCTGCGAGCATGCCCGGCACGAACGACTCGCGCGAGAGTGAGTCATGCCGGATCGTCAGCAGCTCGCCGTCGGTACCAAAGAGCACCTCGTGGTGCGCGACCAAGCCGCGCATCCGCACGCTGTGAATCGGCACCGTCGCCGGGCCGCCGCCGTGCGTGATGCGCTCCACGGTAAGCTTTGCAGTGCCCGAGGGCGCGTCAATCTTGCGGTCGTGATGCAGCTCGACGATCTCGACGCTCGGAAAATACTTTGCTGCTTCTTCTGCGAAGCGCATCATCAAGATTGCGCCGATCGAGAAGTTCGGCACGAGCAACGCGCCCAGGCCGCGTTCGCGCGCCACGGCATCGAGCGTTTGGCAATCCGGGACCGTCCACCCGCTCACTCCGATGACCGGCCGCACGTCGTGCGCGAGCGCATTCATCGAGATCTGCACGCTGCTTGGATAGGTGGTGAGATCGAGCAGCACGTCGGGTTTGCCGTTACGCAGCAACTCGTCGAATTCGGTGAAGACCCGCTCGTCGGGCGATGCGGTGCGCGCTAAACCACCGGCATAGGTAATGTCGGTGGCTTCTTTGAGTGCGGTACAGGCTACTCGGCCCATCCTGCCGAGGGCGCCTGCTACAGCTACACGCAGCACATAGACCTCCTATTTACCCCATGCTGTCGTTGCCAAGAACCTCGTGGTCCACAGACCACTTCGGTTCTCAGCGCCTAAGCACGTTGTAAATCCGAGGTCTATGGAGAGGTTCTTGCTGCTACACCTTTTCCAAGGGAGCATATTTTAGCATCAGCATCTTTTGGCCGACGTTCGGGAAGTCGATCGTCACGAGACCATCGCCACCCGCTCCGACGAGCCCACGAATCGTGCCTTCGCCCCACTTGGGGTGACGCACCTTATCGCCGTCGTGCAAGTTCATGTTCATGCCCGCGCCGGCCGATTCGTGAATCGCGACCTCGCGCCAGCGCCCGCCCGACGGACGCGGCAGCACGACGCTGTCGCTCTCGAGCACTTCGAGGCCCGGCATCTCTTCGATGAAACGCGACTTCGGATACGCGTAGGTGTTGCCGAACAGCGCCCGGCGCTGCGCGTAGGTAAGAAAGAGCCGATCCATTGCGCGCGTCACGCCCACGTAGGCAAGACGCCGCTCTTCTTCGAGCTCCGTCACGTCGGTCAGCGCGCGGCTGTGCGGGAAGACGCCCTCTTCGAGTCCGGTCAAAAAGACCTGCGGGAACTCGAGACCTTTGGCGCCGTGCAGCGTCATCAACGTCACATACGACGAATCGGGATCGAGCGCATCGAGGTCGGAGATCAGCGCCACGTTGGTCAAGAAGCCGGAGAGCGACGCTTCGGGATCGCCGCCTTCGTATTCACGCGCGACGCCGATCAACTCTTGCAGGTTCTCGATGCGGGCGCGCGCGTCGTGGGTCTCTTCGGCTTGCAGCTCGCGCACGTAACCCGAATCTTCCATCACCGAGACGAGCAGATCCGCGACACTCATATCCTGCGCGCGATTGCGGAAGCCGCGGATCAGCTCGGCGAAACGCTCGAGCTCCTTGAGCTTCTTCGGTACCGCTTCTCGCAGCAGCTCGCTATCGAAGATCGCCTCGCCGACCGAGAGTCCGCGCGCACTTGCAGCTTGCACGAGCGCGGCGAGCGTCTGCTGGCCGATGCCGCGGCGCGGCACGTTGACGATGCGTTTGAAGGCGAGCGCGTCGGCCGGGTTGACGATGTAGCGCAGGTACGCGATCACGTCTTTGATCTCGGAACGCGCGTAGAAGCCGACGCCGCCGACAACACGATACGGAATACCGTCGGCAATCAACGCCTCTTCAAAGACGCGCGACTGGGCGTTGGTGCGATACAGGATCAAGAAATCTTTGTACGCCGCCCCGTCGCGGACCATCTGCTTGATCTTCTCAACGGTGTAGCGGGCTTCGTCACGCTCGGTTGCCGCGGCGTAAAGCGTGATCGCCTCGCCTTCCGCGCGCTGCGTGAAGAGCTTCTTCGTCGCGCGATCCTTGTTGTTGGAAACCAGTGCGTTCGCCGCGTCGAGAATGCGCTGCGTCGAGCGATAGTTCTCTTCGAGCTTGAAGACCTTCGCGCCCGGGAAGTCTTGTTCGAAGCGCAGGATCATGCGGTAGTCGCTGCCGCGCCACGAGTATATCGACTGATCGTCGTCACCGACGACGGTTACGTTCTTATGCTTGGCTCCGAGCAGCGCGATCAAATGATACTGCGCGACGTTGACGTCCTGGTACTCGTCGACCAGGATGTACTCGAACTTGTTTTGGTACTTCTCGCGCACTTTCTCGTCGCGCTGGAGGAGGTCGATCGTGCGCACGATCAGATCGTCGAAGTCGAGGCTGTTCGATTCGCGCAGACGGCGCTCGTACTCGGTGTAGACGTTAGCCAGCCGCTCGCCGAGGAACGACGTTTGCGACTCGTGATACTTGTCGGGCCAGATCAGCGAGTTCTTGGCTTTGCTGATCTCGTGCAGGCAGGCGCCCGGCGAGAGCTGCCGCTCGTCGTAGTCGAGATCGTCGAGGATGTCTTTGATCAGTTGGCGTTGGTCGGCTTCATCGATGATTGCAAAGCTTGGCGAGATGCCGGCCTTGCTGCCGTCACGGCGGAGCATGCGCACGCACATCGAGTGAAACGTCCCGACCCATAGATCGCGCGCCGGTGCACCGACCATGCGCTCGAGACGCGTCTTCATTTCGCCGGCGGCTTTGTTCGTGAACGTTACCGCGAGGATGCGATCCGGAGCAATCCGGTGTTGTCCGAGCAGCAGTGCAATGCGGTGCGTAAGCACGCGCGTCTTGCCGCTTCCGGCACCGGCGAATATCAAAACGGGACCGTCGGTTTGTTCGACGGCCTGTGTTTGTATATCGTTGAGAGCTTCAGTCTCCAGGATCATCATCCGGAGTATATTCGCCGGGAGCCATCAATTCTACTCTTGCACGTAGACCGCCGCAAGGTATGCAAGCGTCGATTCGGCGCCCATGTTCCGGTTTGGCCCGTCGGTTTCGAGCCCGTCATAGCAACCGCCGCCGTGTGCCATCGTGGCGCCGAGCAAATTTTTTCCGTTATACCACGCGGCAGCAATCGCGGCCGCGGCGCGATGCGCGGGGTCGGCAAATGCGTCAAAAGCCGCAAGCTCGGCGTCGACCATGGCGCTCGCTTCGAGGGGTTGTTGCGCGAAGCGGGCGCGCGGCCCGCCGCGCCGGAACCATCCATCGTTACCGATTGGCACGAAGATGCCGTCCTCAAAGACGGTGCGCTCTAAGAACTGCAGCGTGCTCCTGCCGGTCTCGAGCAGATGCCGGTCGTCGAGCGCGAGTCCGGCGCGCAGGAGCGCCTCCGGCAGCCGAGCGTTGTCGTAGGTCATCACCGGCTCGAACCACTCCCAATCGCGTTGGTGCTCGCGGTCGTAGCGCGCGACGAGCGAGCGCGTAAGCGTCTGCAGCGCGCGCGTACGGGCGAGCGTTGCGTCGGCACGCAGCGCGTGCGTGATGCCGAGGACTGCATACGATTGCGCGCGCGGGTGTTCGAGCCAATCGACGGAGTCCAGGGCGCGATCGAGCAGCTGCGCGCTGACGCGCCGCCAAGATTCGTGCGGCGCAAAGCGTGCCGCGTAGCCGAGCGACCACATCGCGCGGCCGCAACTGTCCTGCGTTCCGACTTCGTCGAGCCACGCGCGACCGTAGCTCATGAAGTTGTGGAAGCGCCCGTCCGGCAGACGCGCATCATAAAGGAAGGCAAGGTAGATCGCGGCTAGCCGCAGCGCGTCGGCGTCGTTCGCGACGCGTCGGAGGCGCATAAGCATAACGATCAGCGCGCGCGCGACGTCGTCAGTACAGTAGCCGGTCGACCGATCGGGCACGGTCTCGTGGGCATGCTGAATGATCCCCACGTCATCGGTGAGGGTCAGCACGTGATCGAGCGGCGGGAGCGCTTGCGCCACCCACCGTTGTTCTACGCGGAGGTGACTAATGGCATCTCGCCCGGCGGCCCAAGCTCAACAAAGAGCTTGCCGTACTCGCGCGCCACGTGTGGCCAGGTCATCTGCCGGCCGAACCGATAGGCACGGCGCTCGGTCGAGCGGCGCAGCGACGGGTCGTCGAGCAGCGCGGTTACGTACTCGGTGATCGAGCGCGCGTCGCGGAATTCGCAGAGAAAGCCGCGCCCGTAGGCGAGCAATTCTTGGGCGTAGAGATACGGCGTTGAGACGATCGCCTTACCGCAGCCAACCGCGTATGCGAGCGTGCCGCTGACAATCTGCACCGGATTGAGGTATGGCGTGAGATAGATATCGGTGGCTTGCAAGTACGAGACGAGCTCGTCGTAGTCGAGGTACTTGTCGATCAGCTGCACGTTGTATTGCAGCCCGTACGAACGCACCAATTCTTGCAGCTCTTCGCGATACGATTCGCCTTCGCGCCGGCGCACGACCGGGTGCGTCTCACCCAGGATCAAGTAAAGTACCTCGGGATGCCGCTTAACGACGTCGCGCATCGCTTCGATCGCGTACTCGAGACCCTTGCCCCGGTTGATCAGCCCGAAGGTTGACACGACCATGCGCTGACCGATGCCGAACGAGGCTTTGGCGAGCGTCGTCTCGGTGAACGGTACATCGGGAACGCCGTGATGAATCACGCGCAAACGTTGCGGGTCGATGCCATAGACGCGCTCGAGCAGATCGCGACCCGTTGCCGAAAGTGATACGACGCGCGTGGAGCGCTCGCACAAGGCGCGCGTGACCCGCAGCATTACGTCATCCGGTTCAGGTAACACGGTGTGCATCGTCATGACGACCGGCTTGCTGACGCGATCGAGCAAATCGACGAGCCATTCGCCGCGTTCGCCGCCGAAGAGCCCATACTCGTGCTGTATATTGAGGAAGTCAGCCGGATGATTGTCGATGAAGCGAGCGATCAGCGGATAGCTGTAGCGATCTTGCTCTTGCAGGCGAGCGACTACTTCGGGCGGATAGCGCCGCGCCTCGCCGCCGGGTTCGTCAATCGCAACCACGTCAGTGCGCTCCGAGAAGACGCCGTCGAACGAGGTCTTCACGTCGTGCATAAAGGTAGCGATGCCGCACTCCCGCGGCGGATACGAACCGAGTAACAAGACCATCTAGGAGCTCCTCCCCTGCCTATCAGGGGTACCCGGCGCAGCGAGGGTAAAAACCCGCTTGCCTACCGGGAGATTGGGGCCGTAGCGCCTACGCGACTGTCCGGTCCAAGCACCTCGCCTGGAGCGACAACCGCATCGTGACCGATCACGCTGCCCGCGTGAACGCGAGCTCCGCGACCGATCCGCGCGTTACTGGCAACGATCGCCCCCTCGACGATCGCCCCTTCGTCTATAGTAACCCGGTCCCAGAGCACAGAGTCGCGCACGATCGCACCGGATTCGATCCGGCAACCCTCGCCGAGCACGAGGTTCGGGCCGATTTCGGCAGTTTGATCGACGCGGACGCCGGCATCGGCGTGGACGGGCAGATGGAGCTTGGCGACGTTGCTTAGCGCGGGCGCACCTTCACCGGTCGCGCCGGGTTCAAGCTCGAGGAGCGGCATGCGGCCCGCGAGGACGTCGCGGTGAGCACTCAGATATTGCTCGGGCTTGCCAAGATCGATCCAATAATCGCTCGTAGTGTAAGCGTAAAGCCCTTTACCACTCGCGATGATCTGCGGGAATGTTTCGCGTTCGATCGACACGTTCCGCCCTGCAGGAATGAAATTGAGGATATCTCGTTCGAAAAGATACGTTCCGGCGTTGATTTCGTTCGTCGGCGCGGTTTCGCGCGGCGGCTTCTCGACGAATGAGGTGATGCGATCGTCACTATCGTGTACGACGCATCCAAACGACGACGGATCGTCGACGCGGATGAGATGCAAGAGACCAATACCGCCTTTGCGCTCGTGTTCCATCACCATTTTACGCAAATCGAGACTAGTCAGAATATCCCCGTTTAGCACGACAAACGGCCCGGTGATGTACTGCTCGACATTCTTGAGCGCACCGGCGGTGCCAAGCGGCGTTTCCTCGATCACGTACGTGATCTTCATCCCAAGCGCGGAACCATCACCGAAATAGTCGATGATCGCCTCGGGCATGTAGCCCGCGGGAAGAATGACGTCGCGAATGCCGGCGCTGCATAGACGTTCCATCGTGCGCGCAAGAAACGGCACGCCGGCGATGGGCACCATCGGTTTCGGCGTTCCATACGTGAGCGGACGAAGGCGCGTGCCTTCACCGCCGACGAGCACGATAGCTTGCAAACTCAATACTCCTTACACAAACTCGCGAAGACGTGTTGTTCGACGCGCTCCCACGCTTCTATTGCCGCGAACGGCAGTTCGGGACTCCTGGGGCGCCCGGCGTTGCAAGACCGGGCCCCGGTCGTGTAGTATTACGGTCGCTGCATTCCCGGATAGTTCAGCTGGTAGAACGGCAGACTCTGAATCTGCATGTCGGTGGTTCGAGTCCATCTCCGGGAGCCATGGCCCTATCGTCTAGAGGCCTAGGACGCTGCCCTCTCACGGCAGTAACGCGGGTTCGACTCCCGCTGGGGCTAAGTGTCGTCGGAAAAGGATCGCGCAAACCGCGCGATCCTTTTTTTCGCGAAAAGCGCGAGCGGAAACAAAACGGCAACAAGTATATGCGAACATATGTTCGTATGGCGAAGGGTTGGTTCAAATACAACTGGTCTCGGATTCAGGAATATTACGACGAAGGCAACGGCTATCTACGGTGTCGGGCGCGGTTTGGATTTGCGAAAGACACTTGGATCAAGGCTATAAACTGCGGGCGAATCATCGTTCGGCCACGCCAATGGACCCTTGAGCGAATACTGGCTGAATCGAAGAGCAGATACACCATAAAGCGCCGCTTGCTCCAGGCCGGCATATTGCGCAACGTGTGCGACGAGTGCGGTCTTTCCGAATGGCGGGGGCGTGCACTCTCGATTCAGGTAGACCATGTGAACGGCATTCGAAACGATCACCGTCTGGAAAACCTGCGAATGCTATGCCCAAATTGCCACAGCCAAACAGACACATACGCGGCTCGCAACCGAAAGAGATGGGGGCGCAAGCGAGAGATCGACGGCGAACTGCCCAAGACCGTGCAAGTTGCCGTCAGGGCAGCAGTCCCTCAAGTATCACCCCGGGCTTTCGCGCCAACCCAATTGAGCATTTTCGACTCCCGCTGGGGCTAATTTTTCAGCCGCGCAAGCGCCTTCGTCGCTGCGTGATAGCCGCACATACCATGCACTCCTCCGCCGGGCGGAGTCGATGCCGAGCAGATGTAGATGTCTTTCGCCGATGTCGCGTAACCTCGCCACGTCGGCCGGAACAAGAATTGCCGCAGATCCATCGCTCCGCCACCGACATCGCCTCCGACGAGGTTGGCATCCATGGCTTCGAGGTCGTCAGGTGCAAACACACGACGCGCCAAGATGCAGTCGCGGAAGCCGGGAGCGAAACGCTCGATCTGATCCTCAATGTTCGCTAGCGCGCTCACGTTGGAACCATTCGGCACGTGGCAATACGCCCACGCCGTGTGTTGACCGATCGGAGCACGCGAGTCGTCGAAGAGGCTCGGTTGAGCCAACAGCACGAAGGGACGCGCCGCGTGTCGTCCGCTTCTCACTGCCGCCTCTGAGGCTGCAATCTCGTCGAAGGTTCCACCAATGTGAACCGTCGCAGCTTGCGAACAATCCCCAGCCGTCCAAGGAATGGGATGACGCAGCGCATAGTCGACCTTGAAGAGGCCGGCTCCATAGCGGAATCTGTTCAACTGCCGCGTGAAGCTTTGCGAAAACCGCGCTGCACCGATTTCGGCGAGTTGCCGCGGTGTGACATCGCAAAGCAGCACATCGTAACCCGTGAGTCCGGCCAAGCTCGCTACTGGTGAAGAAACGCTCACCGCGCCGCCGAGCGTCCTTAGCACGCCGCACAGCGCCGTCGTAATAGACTGGGCGCCGCCGCGCGGAATGGGCCAACCGACGGCGCGCGCCGATATCGCCATCAAGAGACCAAACGCCGCGCTCAACGGCTCATCGAGGCTCAGGAACGAGTGGGCAGCCATGCCGGCAAACAGCGCGCGCGTTCGCTCGCTCTGGAAGCGGCGAGCGACCATTCGTGCCGACTGCACTGCAAGCACGCCGAAACGCGCCATCATAAGCGGGTCGTGCGGGATGAAGGGGATCGGATGCAGGACGTCCGGCGCAAATTCATCCCAATGTATCGCGAAGTCGCCGATCAGGTTGTTCCACGCATCTCGATCGATCCCAAGTGCGTCCGCGCCGTCGATCCCACGCGCGACCGTCACTGCGCTTCCGTCATCGAACGGATGCGCCAAAGCAAACGGCGAGTGAATCCATTCCAGGCCATGCTCGGCGAGTGGTAATGACGAAAAGAACGGCGACCCTACGGCAAGTGGATGTACCGCCGAACCGAAATCGTGATGAAAGCCCGGCAGCGTTAACTCCATCGTCCGCGCGGCGCCGCCCGGGGTCGACTGCGCTTCCAACACCTCGACGCTCAAGCCGGCTTGAGCGAGAACAATTGCCGCGGCAAGGCCGTTCGGGCCGGCACCGACAACGCAAGCCCTACGACTCAGCGGTTGAACGGGTAATCCTGAATCCAGTGAAAGCCTCTGCTTACCAGCAAGAATCTGCTTGAGTCAACGAGCGAAAGCCCCATGCGCACTTTGTGGTTGTCCATCGTTCCGTCGATGGTCATGAGATCGGTGGCAACCCGGTGAAACGCGAAGCTGGCTCGCCATTGCTCATCGTCCGCCTTGGTAAGTGCAATCGTGCCCTTCTTGAGATCGATCGAAGCGCCGTACCTCGCGAGCGAATCGTCCATATGTTGAAACCCAACACCATGCGCGGAATAAAAAATGACGCGGCGCCACCCGGCGCGATCCGTAACGAGTAGCGCCTGAGGCTTGCCGTCCACCTTGACGTTATCGACGTTCCAGATACCGTAAAGGGGCGACTTTAAAGATTCCTCACGCTCATACCGCGCGCTCGTGTCGCCGTAAAGGTTTGCCCCCAGAAGATAGATTCCAACAACAACTTGCGCCGCCAACGCTATCCGATTCGCGCGCAGTCCCTCGAAAAGCGCAAGCCCGCTCGAGCGCTCGACGGAACGATTGAACACAAAGAAATCCGCCAGACGTTTCATCTCCGGCGCGAGCAAGAACAGGGCCAGTAAAATTAGATGAAACGAAAGGAGCTTGACGGGGACGTCATAGGTCATATTGAGCACGAACACTTGCGTCATGTCCGCCACGGCGACGAGCGCGCCGAGCATCGTCGTACGCGGGGCGATCAAGAGAATTCCGGCCAGAACTTCCGCAGATCCCGCAAATATTTCGTACGCCGGAACCGCGCCGATCGAGGACCAGAGGACGCCCATCGGAGAGAAATTGCCGTACGGCTCTAACAATTTCAACAGGGAAGGAAACGACATTTGCACTGGAATGACCTTTGCCATCCCATAGTAGATCAACTGACCCGCAAGCGCGAATCGAATAAATAGCCTAAACCACTTGTATGCTGTTGCGTAATTCTCGCGCTTCCGATCAAGAATCGACCACACGACCGTGCCCGCCGCGCTGAAAACAAAGAGCACAAAGAAAAAGACCCAATCGAACACCTTGTCGCCGCTTCCGCTACCCGTGTAAACGAGGGGAAGATCGGCGTGAAAAATGTGCGCAGCCGCCCAGAAAACAATCTGCCGAAACGGCCAGAACGTGTTGGGCGAGTCGACATTGAGCATCGGGACGAAGCCATCGATGGGCTGATAAAGAACGCAAAACAGCCCAAAGTACAAGAAGAAGAAACGGAACGCCACGCGGAGAGAGAGTGACCAACGCGCCATGCGGTCGGGTTCAGGCTGCCGCCCCCATCTCCTCCGGCGCTATTGCGTTCGATGAAAGGTGGCGATCCAGTTGACTTCCCACGTCTTGCCGCCGTCCGGAGAAAAGGCTTGGTCGAAACGGAAGAACGCACGGCTAATATCCGAAAAGACGAAGCGCACGACGATCGGGCGTCCGTTGAGCATGTCGTGTGCAAAAAACACGCCGCGCCCGTTCGAAAACCCGCCGAGCATTGGAACGTCGAGCGCCGGGTTACGGCTGTTCGACCAATAGATAATCCATTGATGCCTTTTTGGGTCGTACAGGCGAATCGTCAGGCCGTCGATGCTTCCTGCGGGACCGTGTACTTGCAGTTCACCAACATTTTCGCGACCGCCCAGCAGGCTGTGGACGACCGACGTCCCGTCGTAGCTCGCCCACGTCTTGGACCCGCTCAGCGCTGCGGTCATCCGTGTAAGATGTGCAGTCCACGACCCAAACTCGAAATCGAAATCATGCGGACCTCCATAGCGTGGAGTCAGCGCACAACACGCACCCCATACGAGAACAACCAAGCCTGCGCGCCAGTTGACGGCCATCATCGCCTCCTGGCAGCATAATACGGTACGGCGTCACGCACTGCCAGAAGGAACGTTGAGGTACCTATGAGCTACGCGAGTTTTCGGAAAGCGCACCCACTCAACGAGTGTCCTCTTAACGCCGCTCTCGAGGTCATCGGTGGGCGATGGAAGGTTAAGATTCTCTCGTGGCTCGCGGAATATCCGCACCACTACGGCGCGCTTTCCGAGCACTTACCGGATATCTCGCGCAAAGTGCTCACAGAACAACTGCGCGAGCTCATCGCCGACGGAATCGTGAAGCGCAACGTCACCGGCGATGTGCCGGCTCCCGTCATCTACTCGCTCACCGAATATGGCTGCACGCTGCGTCCCATGCTCGAAAGCATTCGTGCTTGGGGCAGCCGGCATGTGACGCTTGCGCAGATTTCCTAAAGCGCCCTCATTCGTCGTTTCAAGCGCCGCCGCCGGCGGCCACGGCACGCTGCGCGCTTTTGAAGAAGCGATAGGATGGGCGCCGTTCGGCCCGGAGGCGATCCGCGATCCACGCGGCGCGCGCCGGCGCGGCAACGATACGTTTTTCGTTGTCAACGATCCGTTTACCGGAGTCTGGTTGCTGGCACTCGACGGAAAACCATTTGCGCAAATCGAGCTCCCCGCAGGGCTCGATCCCGGCGGTGGCGCCTTCGGCGCCGGCGACACGTATTACGTCGGTTCGCGCTCGCAACGAGCCCTCTACCAAGTCGACTTGGGCGCGCGACAGTACGTTGGACAGGCGCTCGCGCTCGACGGTATCGCGTTTCCGCGCGGCTTCGCACCGTTACACGATGGCGGCTTCATCGTCGCAAGCGGCACACATCCTGTGCACGGTGGTGGACGCAGAGCGCTGTTTCGCTACGATGTAAATGGAACGCTCGAGCGCGATGTCTTCGTCGACGATCCCTTGTTAGACCCGCTCGACCTCGCGCTGCACAACGGCTACGTGTACGTGACCAGTGAATTTCCCTTCGGCAAAGATGACGCGGTCGTGTCGCTTCGAAGCTACGATGCGCGCAACGGCGCAAGTGCGGGCACGTGGTCGGCCGAGACCACTCCGGCATTTGCCGGTGTTCGTAAGCCGCGTGGAATCGCATTCGCGGATGACGCTACCCTCATGATATGTGCTCAGAATTGCGTATTAGCGATCGACCTCACGACGTTCGGCACCGCGAAAGTCCTGGCCCGCGACAACGATCTCGCGGGCCAATCGCTAGCGCTCGGCGCGATCATGGCAACGCAATAAACGCGCTGAGCGGCGGCACGCTCGCCGGCGGTGCAGCGCCGTCGAAGCCGACGCTACCCCCGTCGAGGATTCCGTTCCCGCTCAGCGTCAGCGTGTGCGTATACGTCAAGGCCAACGCCGGCACAGGGTGCGATGCTGTGTCGTTATTCACGACCATCGCGCATTGTCCGATCAATTTGCCGGCGTAGTAGCACGCGTGGTACTCGCGCACATACACGTATGACTCTTCGAGCGTCGACACGTTACTCGGCTGCGCCACGACCGGCAGCGTCGGCACGAGCTGGCTCTCGGGCATCACATGCAGACCCGATGGGGTCGCGTAACCCTCGCGGAAAATGCTATACGTCGGATTGTAGGTCATAAGAAACGAGGCCAAGGTATAGACGCGCGAGGCGATCTCACTGCTGGCGGCGCCATAGTCCATCGCCCAGCATTCGAAATACTTGTCCTCGCCCGTAACCAGCAGCGATGTGTTCTCCGTATCGGCCCACACCCACTCGTCTTCTTCGATCGGCGCTGAGGCCTTGACGTAACAACTCTCCATGTTGCCGCCGATCGTTGAAGCGGCCGAGAGCAGCTGGGTCGTACTCGTGATAGGTGTCGCTGAGGTCATGTTGCTGAAACCATTGACGATGACATCATGACCGTAACCCGCAAGCATCTCCTCTTCGCCCGCGATCCATGCCGAATCCGAATAATCGCATGGCGGACCGGGCGAAAAATACGAGGTGGCAAACTCGCCGAGCGGATCGGCATCGTCTTCAAAGATTGCATCGACCGTGTGGCCCGTCATTGCGGCGGTGACGTACGCGTCGATAGCAGCACGTGCCGCGCTCGAGGCCGGATTCACGACGTTCTGGGTCTCGCCGTCCCAGACGTCTGTTACACGGACGCCACTGCAGGTCTCTTCGTATTCGCTTCCGCTCAGTATGGAGTACAGCGGATCGCTGCTTTGCACGCGATCCGCATCAAAATAGACCATTGTCTTCACCCCCGCTGCGGCCATCGAAGCAGTGTTGGCGAGGCCCGTCTCCGCCCAATTGAGATGCGGGGCCGCCTGCGACGCCGTCACGGTGGTGGAACCCCATGGCGAGCCGAGGTAATCGGCGGTAGGCACGTGCAATTGCGAAATCGTCGCAGGGCTGGAGGCTGCCGTTCCCGCCGAAGCGACCGAAGCCGCGAGAATCGCGTCGTGACTACTGTTTCCCGTACCCTCTACGGTGATCTCACCGCCGACGACGAGCGTACCTGAGAGCGACGTAGCCGTGCTCGTCATCACCGGTACCGTTCCATAGTCCGTCGTCTTCATCTCGAAGCCGTACGGCATTGCCCCGGAATACGTACCGCGAAGCGTCACCTGCCCCGGAGCGCTCGTAAACGTCGCGATGTACACGGCGCTAATGGCCGTCGCGAGCGAGCCCGTTCCGACGAGCAACGCATAGTGTCCGACGGTGGCGCTGCCACCGTCGCTATTGATTACGGTCGACGATGTCGTGTTAATGTGCAGGTATCCTTCGCCTGCACCTCCCTCCATCGTGTAGCCGCCGGTACGCAGTGCGCTGATCTCTCCTTCAAAAGCGATCAGCGTCGCATTCGGAAAGGCAGCCTGCGTCATTTTTAGGCCGGGAGTTGCAATACTGTTCGGACTTGTCGCGATTCCGCCGCTTGCCTGCGACCCCGGCAGTGCGCCGGGAGCTCCGCCGCACGCGGCGAGTAGACCGGCAAGAACGCAAGCCGAATAATAACGAGTCAGTCGTTGCATACGTTGGGTATATGCTTTCGTGGCGTAGCGAAATAACGAAAAATAGCGCGGGTCTTCGCAATACTAGTCGATGAAAGCTAGCCATGCAACTAACAGTTAATGCGTCGCTTGTAAGCGAAGAAACGCTGAGACCGCATGCTCGCTTATTACGCCATCCTTGCCACGATCGCGACCACAATCGCGCTTGTTGCAGGCGCGTCGAGCAACCCCTCGCCGACCGCGTACACCTTCCATTTGGATGCAGCAATGGCCATGCGTCATTTTCCATGGCTTCACTTCCATGTCGCCGGCACGGGCGAGTACCATCGCGGCCAAGACTACGTGGTTCACCTTACGCAGATGCCGTTCTTCGTGCGAGGACATAACGAAATCGATCTCTCTGCGCTCGACCCAAGTATGTGGGCAAAGCAATTTACGGTCGCACACGTCACGCAACATGACGGCATGACAACATTTGATTTGCGCGAACGAGCGTCCGAATCGCAAGATCAGAACCCACTCATTGAGGCTCTCGTCACTCTGGATGCGCAACAATCGACGCGCGACGTGGTCATGCGCTATGCCCATGGAGAGATTCACTTGACGTTGACGCTGGGCGATACGCAGGGATATCGACTACCCGCAACGCTGACAGCCGACATCGATATGCCGGGCGAAGCGCTCGTTGCTCACGCCAACTTCAGTGACTACACGATCTTACAATCGGATCAGTCCGTCTAACGAGCGTTAGACCGCGATATTCGTCAAGCCGTCGACCATCATGTACAACGTGTTGTTCTCGAGATCCATGCGGCGTTCCAGGGTTGTGCAGACGTCTCCCAATTCTTTCGCGAAGCCGCTCGCGTCTTCTTCAATAGCGCCCGGTCGCATCCAGCGCGAGCAAAATGCCGTGTACACGCTCGCGAGCTTACCCATGCTCTCCTGGTACGCTTTTGCAATTCGACCGAGTTCCGGATCGGCGTGCTTGTATAGCGCCGGATAGAATGCAGAGTCCTCAAGGTAAACGTGTACGTCGATAAGAGCCGAAAGATGGGTGAGCGCCTTGCGGATAGCCGGCATATCGCCGCCGCTCACGACGGCGGCTAACGCTCGAGTGGCGCTGCGGATCTCGTCGTGCTGATTACGATAGGCCTGCGTGTGCTTCATTTGCATGAGTGGTCGGCGCTTTGCCGGCCGGCCCTCAGCTACAGTTTTCTCGACGCAGTAAGGACTGCGTTATGTCTCGGTAAAGTGCGCTGCTCGGACGTGATTACAAGTAGAACGACCACGCAAACGCCGGTCCACCAAGGTGCAGGTTCTGAATGAGTCCGGTGCTGTCGTTGTTCGCGAAAAACGCCATCTCACGCCAAATGAGCATCTGCGCTCCGCTGTGATATTCGTGCGCGATGCCGCCGAACCATTGATAGGTCGTGACCGCGCCGCTACCGCCATAGTCGCCGTACACCGGCACAAACCAGTGGCTCCCGAGACCAAAGCGTCCGCGCACGCCGGCAAGCGGTTCAAGATCCGACTTGCCTCCCGTCGCGCTACCGGTTGGCGAGAACATACCGAGCGGCCCAGTGAGCGTCCAGCTGGCGTTCACCGTCTGGTTGATATATCGCAAACCGACGAAAGCCGTCCCCTCCGAGTCGGCAACGTGCCAGAACTCCTTACCGAAGCCGCCCGTCGCGATCGTCGTGGTAAGACGGACCGACGTGGACACGTTCAGCGGGATGTTGATGTTTCCGAGCGGGCCGCTGATGTGCACGACGCTGGCGGCGGCATTGCCAACATTGAGATACAAGACGTCGGCGAACACTGAGGAGTCAGTCTTATCGGCCTCGACAGTCAGTTCGGCGCCGCTATTGACGTGCGACAGATAGTTGTTGGGACCGACGCGAACGTCGGCGGAGCCTTCGATCGGCGAGCCGGGCGGTACCGAAGGCCGCAAGAAATGGAACGTCGCGTTCACCGTCGGCAGCCACAAATAGGGTGTGATGCGGAAGTGCCATTGGTTGTCCGGATCGGCCGATGCCGTCGGCAATGGTGCGGGCGCGGGCGTTGCTTGCTGCGCGCTTACACGCGTCGCATAACCGAGGGCCACGAGAATCGCCAAGCCGGCGATTGCAAAGGGTCGAAATAGAAGCATTGCGGTCTCCACGAGGTTTGCAATTTTAGCAATAGCGCCTCGGCGCGCGAAATTCCCCTGCCCTTGCACTTTTCGGATATAGGAGCGATCCGGTTATGTCATGCTAGCAACGGATGACGTCGAAAGGAGCACCGTTTTCATGGCACATCTAAGACGAGTTATCGCTATTCTCACCGCCGCGATCGTTTGCACGTCACTCGCGACAACGGCCGTCCGCTCGCAAATGATGAGTAGCGCGAATGCGATCAAGAACATCGATACCGAGTGCGGCGCAATCCAGAACGCCGTCATGGCGCTCAAACCGGTCCACGTTACCCTTCGCTCCGGGACGTGGGACGTGCTTTCCGACGCTCAGATGACGGCAGCGATGCAGACCAAGAGATCGTTAACGTTCGCCGATGTGTGGAAGCAGGGAGCAAATTATGCTTGGGTGCACACGCACCGATTTAACGCAAGCGGCGTTCAGCGCGCAACGCAGCTCTGCTTCCGCCAGAGCAACGGGAGCCTCGCGCGCGTGCGGCAGGCTACGACCGATCGAGCGCTCTTCTCGGCCTCGGCGGAGCAAGCCTATTACTCGAGCAGCGGGAAGTTGATCCAGAAGACGTCGTTGTTTGCAGAGAACGACCCGATGATCGCCAAGTCGATCCAGGCGCTGCCGTTTTATTCGGTGCTGCCGCAGTAAGGCGAACGGGCGTAGCTACTGCGGCTTGGGGCTCGCGAAGACAGCTGCTGATACGGGGGCGTTTGGAACGTAACCCGCAAACGTGATCGTGCCGTCGACGCTGTAGTCGGGGAATCGTGCCGCGATATTGGCGGCCGACGGCAGATGGTACGTGCCGACGTCATCGTAGGTCTCCGCGAACGTCAACGTTCCGCCGTTGTTGTAGGCCCATTGCGCCTGATCGATCATGGCGCTCTGGTCGTTGACGCGCACGGTTAGGCTCTTGACGCGGCTTCCGGTATTTTTCGGCACGAGCAAATAGCTCGAGTGCGTGCCGTCATCGCTTTGCGGGGTTATTGTGTATTGCGCCGCGGCTTCGTCGTAGCTTGGGGTCGATTGCATCAGCTCCTTGAATTTGCTCAGCGCCCCCGACACGTTCTCGAATTCGATCTTGCGCTTGGGCCGCAGGTAGTAGACTTTGCCGTCGTACTCCTTGTGAATCGGTGCGAGGATGTGCAGCGTCGCGGAAAGATGGGCCGTACCCGTGTAGGAATTGAGCCCCGGGTTCGGATTCGTCGCGCGCCGCAGCAAATCCAACGACGCCGTTTGCTGGGCCGACACGATCCCTGCGCTCGCCAAGGTAAACAGGATCGCGAGCGGGACCCGCCACCTCGTCATACTCACACCTCGTCAACGCCGTAGATCAGCGCCGTTTTCGTCGAGCCCTTGAAAAGATCTTCGGCAAACGGCGTCTGCAGGGCCTTGAAGAATTTATCCGCAGCGTCGTGGGCTTTGTGCTGCTTGCCGCCGTCTCCGCGCATGTGGTACGACCAGCCGAACTCGGCGACAAGCACCGCAAACGTGTCCTGTACCGGACGCGTCCAGACTGCGAGGTCGCAGTGCGCCGCCGTATTCTTTCCGAAGCTGAACATCCCGAGCCGCACGCCAACCTCAACGACGCGCTCGCCGTGCACGGCGGAAACCATCTGCGAGCTGTCGAGCCCGAGCGTTTTGAGGCCGGGGAAAATACCCTGGAGCTCTGACATCGGGCGTTCGAACTTGACAACGGGATAGTTGCCGATCAGATTGTTCGAAAAAATGCTTTTGATCGAATTCGGCGCGTCGCCGCGTATAATCTCTTCCTTGAATTTCTTCGAGTTGTTGATCTCTTTCATCGTCGAGTCGATATCAAAATCCGCCGATTCGTGGAAATCCGGCGAGCGGCGCTTAAAAGTAACTTCGAACGACTGATCGGGCCACCCGCTCGAGAGGTCGCGCCGAAGCCGCAAAATCACGCGGTTATTCCGAAATACGCTGTCCTCCGTATCAAAGAACTGGACCGACCGCATCTCGGAATCCACCCGGTCGAATCGATCGTATTGCACGCCCGCATCCTTGGCGAGCTTCACGAGACGATCGTTGAACTCGAGGACCGACTGTTTCGTTGGGAACAGTTCGGGCTTGAGCAGCAACTTGAACTCGCGAGCGGTGATTGCGGTCGCCATGACGACTCCTTTTCCCTTATCTCAGGGCGACGAGCCCGACGACCGCGCCGCCGAGAATGATCAGCGCCGGGTTGACCTTTGTGTGCAAGGTTACGATGAACGCTACGAACCCGACGGCAAGAGTCACCCAACCGGTAATGGACCCGCGGCCAAATGTCACGAGTCCCGCGACCGCGAGCCCGATCGCGACCGGCGCCAAACCGTTCTTGATCGCTTCGCGCCACGGCCAGTTCGCAAGACGATGCCACACGCGGCCGATGGCAAACGTAAGCAAGCCGGTCGGCAGAAAGAACGCGATTGCCGCGACCGCTGCGCCCGCGAGGCCGCTGATGCGCTCGCCCATGGCTGCCACCATCATCATGTTCGGGCCGGGTGCCGCCTGCCCTACGCTATAGATGTGCACGACCTGCGCGTCGGTTAGCCAGTGGTGCACGTCGACGACGAGGTGGCGCATCTCAGGATACGCCGCCATCCCGCCGCCGATCGTAAGTAGTGAGAGATAAGCGAAGACGCGCGCTATTGCAGGAATCTGATCCACTCGGAATCCCCTTCCGCCGCGGGCTTTTTCCCCGGCCTGTGCGCAAAGATCGAGAGCGCGCCAAGCGCTAGAAGTACGGTCGGTACCGAAAGCTTGAAATGATTGATCCCAAGAACCGCGAGTACGATGAATAGGGCATCGTAGAACCCCTTCACCGACTTCTTGCCGATCTGATACCACGTCGCGGCAATCAGCCCAACCGCCGCCGCCGCCACGCCGCGTAGCGCTGCCGTGACGAGTGGGCGATCGCCGTTGACGCCATAGAGCGCGCCCGCAATCGTCATGAAGACGAAGCCGGGAATGCACATCCCGAGCATCGCCGCGATCGATCCCGAGGTGCCCGCGATGCGATCTCCGGCCAGGATCGACATATTCGTTGCATTGAGGCCGGGCAGCGTATTGCTGATCGACATCAACTCGAGAAAGCGGGCGTCGTCCAGCCACTTTTTTTTCGTCACCAGGGCGTTGCGAAGATAGGCCACGACCCCTCCGCCAAAGCTGGTTGCGCCAATGACAAGGAACGTCATAAACACGTCCCACGCGGAGACCTTCTGACGAATCATGGTCTAACTCCAGCAGAACGGATGCTCCGCGTGAGGACCGCTGTCTAGGACAGCCTCGCGCAATCTCAACATTGTCCAGGACCGGCGCGACCCGGGTTCGCCGGGCGCGCCTACGATAACAAGCGGAGGAGATAATACATGAAACGTCCAGCTCTCTCGGTATTTTTTGCGCTCGTATTCGTAGCGACCTCGCTCGGCGTCGGCCTCGCAGCCCCCCCGAGTATAAGCGGAACCTGGGTTGTTCAGCAGACCGGACGGAACGGAAACTCAACATCTCAGATCACGCTCACGCAATCGGGCAACCAAGTTGTCGGCACGAACACCGCATCGAAAAACGGATTCACCGGCGAATTCGTGAGCGATACGCAGATCAACGGTAAGTGGCACGGACCCGGCGGAGCCGGCTGGTTAACCGTATACGTCACGCCCAATGGGCATAGTTTCAACGGCACCTGGGGCTACAATGGACGCTCAGCCAATGGCTCGTTTGTCGCGAACGAAGTACTGCCGCCCTCACCGCTCACCGCCGCCGGATCGTGGAACGTGTACGGCGCCGGTGGTCCCAGTGCATTCGTGGGAGCGATGCGGTGCACCGAATCCGGCAGAGCCGTTGTGTGCCACACCGGCCCAATTCTCATCAACGGCGCATTCAACATGACTGAAAAGGACAAGGTCAACGCGAAGTGGACCTCGCCGCAGGGTTCGGGTTGGTTCTCGTTCTGGTTCAACGGCGACAACAACAGCTTCAATGGCGTCTGGGGTAACGGCGCAAACACGACGCCGCCGATTGGTCGCGTCGTCGGTCAACGTCAACTCAAGTAATCGCGCGAGTTGCACGAGAAAGCGGCGCAGTTCTTAAAGAACCGCGCCGCTCTTGCTTGCCCTGTAGCGAGAGGTACTTAGTAGTTGAAGTAGACGCCCAAACCGGCGTAGGCTGCACTGTTCGTGAAGCCGGGCAATACCGCGTTTGCTTTGGCGTTGCCGCGGTTACCGGCGTACCCGATTTCGAGCCAGACCGGTTTCAAGAACGTCCAGGTTACGCCGACCTTGTAAGTTTGCAGTGAGTACTGCATCGGCAATGACTGGCCGAAGCCGGAGTACGTGCCGCGCGTATTCGGATAGTAGTAGTAGCTTCCATAGTATGAGATCGTGTTTTCGAGATCAGGCAGTTTCTCGGCGCCGAAACCGATGCCGGTCAAGTCCGGATAGCCGGTGTTCGTCGTATCGAAATCCCACGCGACCGCGACATACACGCGCGGGCTGAAGACCTTGTAGCCAAGGTGTGCCTCACCCATCGTGCGTCGGACCGTGAAGGCCGGCACGGCGGTTGACCCGTTGTTACCGACAACGGTCACGTCGCAGTCCGTTGTGGGGATCGCGATGTTGATGCATCCGTGCGGGTAGCGCCACTGCGAGTAGTCGAAGCCAAACATGAAGTTGGCGTACTCGGCAGCGCCGCGTGCGAACCACGAGCCTGTGTCGCGGTTGCCCGGACTGAACTCGTCATAGCTCTTACCGCCGAAGAAGTAGTCGCCCGCAATAAATAGCTCATTGGCGGGTTTCGGCTTCGGTGTCGGCGTTGGCGTCGGCGGTGGCGTCGGCGGAGTCGTGGGCGGCGGTGTCGGCGGAGCCGTTGGCGGCGGCGTCGGCGGCAGGTACCGAACGACAACAATCTGCCGATCGGGCACCCACTGGACATACGCACCCATGCCTTCGGAGATTACGCGCACGGGGACGACAACCACACCCTGGTAGATCTCCGGTGGCACGTCCAATGGCCGTTTCTCGCCGTTGATCGTGACTTCCGGAACGCCCACGGTAACCTCGACGTCGGCACCCGCCTTCGAGACGTGAACCGTCTTACTCCCTGCGTCGTACGTTACGGTGGCGCCCATTTGCTCGAACATCGAACGCAGCGGAATGAGGATCGTATCGCCCCTCACAAGGGCCGCGAGTACGCGCCCTTGTTTGAGCGTGTCCGGTGTGGCGTACACGTGATGATCGTTATAAAGAATAGGAATTTGCTGCGCGGGCGGATCGGCTTTGGCGACCGTCGTTTGTTTGGCCGATTGCGCCGTCAACACCGCGCTGAGGATCAAGTGAAGCATTCGTTAGACCTTTTCAAGCGAACGCGCATACAGGCCAAGTGTACAGGATTACCCTACCACACACTTTACCCAGAATCGTCATCGCTACGACGTTGTAGGCGTCCGCCTGGTCGCTTTGCGTTTATAGGACAGGTAGAAACGCTAGCCGCCCGAGTCCATACAACAGGGCCAAAATGCCCATTGCGACGATGATCGCGTGCCGTGGAAAGACCAGTTTTGTACTGATACCCGCTAAGAACGAAACGGTCGCGAAAACCACGGTGAGAAGCGTGAACTCGTCGGCGTTCCGATGCGCGTTCTGGGCGGCGTTGAAGTCGGCTTTGGCTACTGCCTCTTCTTGCAACGAAGCGGCTTGCATGCGTTGCGTATATTCCCGCATAACGAATGGCGAAGACGGCGCTTTCGGATTCTTCAGCGGATGGGTAGCAAGCCACGCGTCCATTACCGGGCGCATGTTGGGGCCAAGCCGGCGGTAGATGAACTGCGCAAACTCGGTGTCACCGTGCTGCACCGCATCGATGTAATCGAGAAACAGCGTGACATTGATTGAGGTATTCACGGCGGAGCGGCCGCCGGCCTCGGCGGCATAGAGACGTGACGCATCGGCGATGTTGTAGAGGCGCGTCTGCTCGCCATCCCACCGGCTGGCTTGATACCCGCACAACGCGGTCAACACGGCGGCAACGGAGATCAGGACCACCGATGCAACGTCGACGAACTTGTCAATGACCTCGCGACTTACCATGCCCCTCCAATGTTACGCTTTCGGGATAGTCGCCCGCTTAAACTGCATGCTAGACTTTGCGGGCTGGTATGATGACTCCCCTCATACTCTCCGAGTTTGGCTTCTCGAAACTCAGACTCGAAGATTACATTTCGCTAGTCGCCGCCACGACAAACGCGTTCAACGGCGCGTTGCTCGCGCGTCGCCCCGACCACTACCGGCACTTCACCGTCATCGGCATCATCATCCTCGCCTATGCCGGCGGAATCGGCGGCGGCATCGTGCGCGACGTCCTGCTCAACAAAGTGCCGGCGCCCTTGATCAACCCGTGGTATTTGATCCTGTGCCTTGCCGCAGCGTGCCTTGCGTTGTATATCGATTACGCCAGCGCAACAAAGTTCAAAGACGGGCTCTTCCAGTTCATGACCGCGTTCACGTTGCCGTGGTATGCAATCGTCGGCGCGCAAGGTGCTCTCGACGCACACCTCGGCTATGGCGCGGCCGTCCTGATTGGGATGATCGCCACAACGGCTGGACGCTGGATCATTGATAGCGCCTGCCTCGTTATTCCCAAGCAACTCGTGCGCGGCGAGTTTTGGATGCTCTCCGCCGCGCTTACCGGCATCGTGTACGTCGTTTGCGCGGCGGCAATTGAACTGCCCGTGATCGCTTCGACGATCATCGCATTTTTCGTCGGGTTTGGGTTTCGCCTCACTGCACAGTCACTGGGCTGGGAAGAGTGGGAGCCGTGGGAACCCCAGGGGCTCACCTCCGGCGAAAAAGCGCGGAAGACACTCGGTGAGGGACTGCGCGCCGAGTTCCACGTCGAGATCGACGACGAACAGAGCTGAATCAGAAAGATCGCGCACGAGATCGTCACGATCGCCGCTACTGCGTAACCGCCTGCAGCGAGCCGTGCGCCGATGCGACTCGCGCCCATGATCGCGCGATTGCGCGCGATTGCGACGAGCAGCCACAGCGTTAGCGGCGTTCCTAAACCGCCTGCGACCGATGCCCAGTAGAGCAGCGCGATAGGCGAAAATCCGGCAAAAGCTAACGCCGCAGAAACCGCAAGCGACCCAACGATCACCGAATAAAAGCTTCGCGCCTGTGCCACGGGCGCATCGAGACTTCCTCGCCACCCAAACGTCTGGGCTACCACGTAGCCGCTCGTACCCGCCAGAATTGGCACGGCGAGCGCCGCCGACGCAAACAATCCAATCGCAAAGAGCGCGGTTGCCCACGTTCCCGCTAGCGGTCGCAGCGCAACCGCGGCGTCGGTCGCCGTTTGGACGCTCACGTGCGTCTTTCCAAGTGTCGCCGCGGTCGCAACAAGCACGAAGAAAAAGCAGACCGCGGGCGCAAGCGCGCCCCACACGGCATCCGCCCGCAACGCGCCGGCTTGAGCAGGCGCCGCACCGCGCTCGGAGACCTCGATCTGCTCCCAATAGTAGACGTAGCTCGTCAGCGTCGTGCCCAAGAGCGCGAGCGCACCGGTCGCGACGACCGGCGTGAAATCGAAGCGCGGCACGATCAGCGAGTGCAGCAGCGCACCCCAGTCGGGCCGCGCCAAGATGGCGCTTATCGCATAGCAAATAAAAATCAGCGGAAGTAGCGAGAGGATGCGCTCGATGCGCGCGTAGGAGTGCGTGAGCAGTAGCCATCCAACCACGAACGCAAAAGGAAGCACGAATAGCGCGCGCGGCGGACCGAAGAGCAGCGTGAGCGACTCCGCGCCGGCCTCGATGTCGGCGACGAGCGTCATGATGTTGACTGCAACGACCAAGATTAGGGCCGCGAGTGCGAGCGCGAGACCGTAGTGGCGCCGGATCGCTCCCTGAATGCTCAGTTGCGACGTGCCGACGCTCGCCGCAATGCTTTGCACGATCGCGATCATGGGGAAAAGCAGCACGACGAGCCACGAGAGCATGTAGCCCGTTGCCGCGCCAACGACCGCGAGGCTCGCGATCGTCGTCGGGTCCGCATCCGAGGCGCCGGCTACAAACCCCGGCCCAAGTCGCTTGATCAGTGGTTATGCGATGCTGCCGAAAAGCAGCTGGGCGCGAGCGTCGTGCGAACTTATCGGCGACTGCTCTCGCGGCGTCGTCCTCGGAGTCGTACCGAAGAACGCCTTGTAGTCCACGCCAAAATGACCGAGGTGCCAGAAGCCACAGTCAGCAGCGATGTCGAAGACGCGCGCGCCGGCTTCCGCGCTCTGCAGGCGGCGATGCGCCACGTTGAGACGTTGAATCTTGAAATACTTCATCGGGCTCATACCGAACGTGGCATTGAACACGTAGATCAGCGTGCGAACACTGCATCGTGCAGCCGTGCAGATCTCCCGGAGTGTTGGCGGCTCCTCGATGCTGGCCCACATCAACTCGAGCGCCGTGCGTACAAGCTTCTCACGGTTCGCGTCGGCCGGACTCTCCATTCGGCCGCGCGCGCGTTGCAGCATTGCAAGGACGACGCTCTCGACGTCTGCCTCACGTAACGCAACGCCTGCAAGGCGGTCCGCCGCGTAGCTCGCGAGCGTCCACCACTGCATCGCACCGGGTGCAAACGCAAGCTTCACGGGCGCGAAGGCATGATCGTTCTCAGCCAATGCACGGCGATCCGCATCGAACCACAAAATCGTGGCGGCCCCAAGGATGTTTACCGCGAGCTCTTCGCCGGATACGACGACGCAGCACGAGCCGGTGTACCTTTTCCCGTTTGCTAAAATCTCGCAACCGTTCAGGGGCCGCAACAACAGAATGACAAGGCGCCCTGGCTCGACCTCGTGGCGAATCTGCACGCCACAATTGATCTCGAGCTTCGTGATTCGCATCGACGGCAAGGTCACACGCGCTCGCGTACACCGAAAGACGCCCGGCGTCAATTGCAACCACTCTCCGGTTCCGGCGTATAAGTGGTCCAAATCACCGCGCTGCTGACGCGACGCGAGACCATAGCCGCGACGGTATATCGCGGCGCCGCGCGAAAATTGGTAGGGCCTCGTCTCCAGTAGGCGCACGGTTTTCCCCCGTCGGTAACTACTCCTAATTTTGCCAGGAGGCGCTCCCAATTTCGCAACGTTGTCCAGGACCGGAAAAATTCATGAATTCCGCTGATTTAGGGATACCTATTTTTCCGTTCGGGACGGCACGCTTAAAGTGGAATCGGGAGTACCTCCGTGGCAAACGCAACCGCGGCCTACCGCTTAAATCCGGAGATGCAAGAGGTGTTGGGCACGTGCCTGATTCGCATCATCGTGCGCGACCAGACGGTAATCGGACACTTCGGACGTTATGGCTACATCTCGGGGTCGCTCACTGGACGCGACCTTGATGCGACATTGCGCGACAAACGACACGAGGGCCATTTAACTGTCACCTTTGATGACAGCTTCATGTCGTTCAACGGTCGGTACGAAATCGCTGTCGACGATCCGCCGCATTACCGCGCGTGCACTGGGACCCGCGTAACTCGACGGAACAAGACGCCGCACGCACGCTAGGTCGCTTCGTTACGGGCACTTAACGGGGCGAGAAGGGGGCTGGGCCCCGGCTGGAACGAACCGGCGTACCTTAATGGAGCGGTCCAAGGCCCAAAACACGGTTGTTTATATCGCGTGGATCCTGGTTGTTGCGAGCGCGTACGTCCTTTTCGCCAAGGCCGGGCTCTCGCTCGCATTCACCGTCAAACAGGTCACGGCAGTATGGCCCCCGACCGGTATCGCGTTGGCCGCGCTGCTCTTGGGCGGCTACCGCCTCTGGCCCGGCGTTTTTCTCGGCGCGCTCGCAGCGAACGCGTTCATCGATGAGCCGATCTATACGATGGTCGGCATCGCGGCAGGAAACACGCTTGCGCCGATCGTGGGCACATATCTTCTTCGCCTCTGCAAATTCGACCGCACCTTTTCGCACGTGCGCGAGGTCGCGGTCTTCGTCTTTTTCGGTGCGATTGTCGCAATGACCGTAAGCGCCACGAACGGCACGTTGCAGCTCGCACTTGCGCACCTAACACCGTGGTCCTCATTCGGATCGGTGTGGCGCTTGTGGTGGGTCGGTGACGCGGCCGGCGTCTTACTCGTTGCCCCGTTCATCCTGAGCTGGCGCGACGCGCGCAAGGGCATCGTGCAAGGCGAGGCCGGCCCGTTGGAACTCGCGATTCTGATCCTAGCAACGCTAGCGTTTTCGCTGCTCGAATTCTTCGGCAAAGTGCCGATGGCGTTTCCGCTCTATCCCTTCGTGGTATGGGCTGCGCTCCGCGCAGGCATTCGCCCAACGACGGCGCTGATAGTGCTTGTGTGCGGCATCGCTCTTTGGGCGACCGCGCACGGCTCGGGACCGTTCAACAACCTCTCCGCAGATCAGCGCACGACGAGCTTCATCCTTTATACAGCGGTGCTTGCCATTACCGGCCTCGTGCTCAGTGCGCTCACGTCCGAGCGCCGTACCGCACTCGTGCAAATGCAGGCCGCCGAACGCCGCTTCCAAGTACTCGCGGAAACCGTGCCGCAGATCGTATGGACGGCCGATTGCACCGGCAAAATCGATTGGTTCAATCAGCGGTGGCACGAATTTGCCGGACAGGACGAGCTTTCGTCGGGTGTCCCAAATTGGCAGAACTTGATCGCTGCCGGCCAGCCGTTTGAACGCGAACTGCGCTTGCGCCGGACCGACGGCGTCTCGCGTTGGTTTCTGGTGCGCGCCGAACCGATGCGCGACGATCGCGGGCAGATCGTGCGTTGGTACGGTACGCACACGGATATCGACGATCAGCGGCGTACGCTGGAACGCACTTCGCGCATCGCAACAACGTTGCAATCGGCGTTTCTGCCGCAATCGCTGCCCGAACATCCACACATGCGCTTCGATGCCTTGTACCTCACGGCCGGACAAGAGGTCCTAATCGGCGGCGACTGGTACGACGCTTTTGCAATTCCAGGCGGCCGCATCGTGATTTCGATCGGCGATGTGACGGGGCACGGTCTCAACGCTGCGGTTAGCGCCGGCCGCATCCGTCAGAGCATCGTCGCGACCGCGATCGACATCCACGATCCCGCCGACATCCTCACCAAGGTCAATCGGTTGCTGCAGTTCTACGACTCCACCGTTGCGACGGCGCTCGTCGCGATCGTCGAGCCGGATACGTTCGTCCTGCGGTACGCAAGTGCCGGACATCCCTCGCCGATTCATGCCGGAAGGAACAACCCCGCGCACGCGTTGCCGCACGGGTCGCTTCCTCTCGGCGTTTCGCATACGCCCGACTATCGCACGCATGCAATTGATCTTGCGCAAAATGACGTGGTCGTCTTCTACACCGACGGCATCACCGAGTTTCAGCGCGACATCGTCGCGACGGAGCGCGCCTTGCAGCACGCCGTCGACGCGGTAACCGCTTCGCCGTCACCGCGACCGGCTGAACGGATCCGTCGCGCAGTTCTGGGCAACAACGCCCCGAGCGACGACGCGGTGCTCGTCGTGCTTCGCGTCGCGCCCACATCGCAAGCGGGCCGCGAGGACGATGGGGCGAGCCTGCACCGCAGCTGGAGCTTCCATTCCAACCATGCGTATTCGGCGCACAATGCGCGCCACGAAGTGATGCGCTTCATACAGGACCTCGCCGGCAGCGATGAGGAACTCTTCACGGCAGAGCTGATCGTGGGCGAAATTCTTGCGAATACCGTCGAGCATGCGCCCGGCCTCGTGAGCATGGAGATCGATTGGTCCGATGCCGCACCGATCGTCACGGTCGTCGACACCGGCCCCGGACTCGAGCGCTTGGCCGTGCACCTGCCTGACGATGCACTGACCGAAGACGGCCGCGGACTGTACCTGGTGCAGACCTTGGCCCGCGATGTGTGCATCGAATCTGACCGGGGCTACGGCACGAAGATGACGGTAACGCTCCCGATCGAGCGACGCCGCCGCTCAGCGTGATCGCGGACTTTCTCGCACTCAATCGCGAGTGCGAGTCGCAACTTTGGCCGCTCACCGAGGACGAACTCCGTCGCCTGCTCGAGATCGCGTATGTCGCAAAACTCAGCGACGAAGGGCAAGCGATGCTGATCGCGTTCGACGAACGCGCTCCCTACGACAGTCCGAACCATCGCTGGTTCCGCGAACGCTATCCGCGGTTCGTGTACGTCGACCGCGTCGCCGTCTCCGAGCGCGCACGTGGCCGCGGCCTCGCGCGCAAACTCTACGAGGAGCTGATCGCCAAAGCGCGCGGCGATGGACACACCGTCCTTTGCGCCGAGGTCTACAGCGATCCGCCCAACCCGCAGTCCGACGCCTTCCACGAAGCCATGGGCTTCACCGAAGTCGGGCGCGCCTTACTGCCCGATCGCGCCGGCAAAACGGTACGCTACCTCGTACGAGAACTCTAGCCGACCATCACCGCACGAAATGCACGTCGGTCGGCGCCTGCGGCGGCGTCTTGATCGAGACGAAGCGCAGTTTCCCACCGGAGGTATCGACGAGACCCGCGTGATTCGTGCCCATAGGAATCACGATCAGCATACCGGCCTGCAGCGGGACTTGTTCGTTGCCCAGCCACTCGGTGCCGGTGCCCGCAAGCACGATCTGAACTTCGTTTGCGTCAGCGTGATAGTGTTTGGGCGCGGTCCCCATTTGCAGCGCTGCCGTCATACCGTCGGTGACAACCAGCGTCTTGGAGCGCAGATTCGGAAACGTCGTCGTCGGCGAGGGCATGGCATCGGGCGTGATGGCGAGGAGGTCGACCGCGGCGGCCTGCAACGGTGCGGCCGCGGCACGCGCAAACGGCATACGCGCGACGCTCAGCCCGAGTGCAAAGCCGATCGCAGCGACGCCGATAAGACGAAGAAGCTGTTTCATGCCCTAGGGCATTAAATGGATATCGTCGGGCGCCTGCGGCGGTGTCTTAAAGGCGACCAGACGGAGCTTACCCCCCGACGTATCGACCGTGCCCGAGTGCGCGGTGCCCGCCGGAATAACGACCATCATTCCAGGTCGCAGGTCGACTTTGCGATCGCCAAGCCACTCTTGGCCGCTGCCGTCCAGAATCACCTGAATCTCTGCGGCACCGGCGTGATAGTGCTTCGGCGCGGTTCCGAGCGCCAGTTGCGCGGTCACACCATCGGTCGCGAACAGCTGCTTGACGTGCAGATTTGGGAAGATCGCGGTCGGCGGCGGCATGTCTGCCGTCGTGATCGTCATAAGATCGATCGCTGCCGGCTGCAGCGGCGCTGCTGCAGCCCGAGCAAACGGGATCCGCGCGACGGTGACGCCGAGAACGAAAGCGATCGCAGCAACGACGAGATAACGCGAAAACTGCTTCATGATAATCCCCCTATTGTGTTAGTCCTTGCAGCTGCGAGATCGCAGCGTCCGCCTGACTCTTAAGGTCGGTATACGTCGCTTGTTCAGCCGCTGTCGGCGCTTGGAACGCGTTGTCCAGCGAGTTGAGCAAGAACGCAAGGTAGTCGCGCAGCTTGGTTTCGTGCAACAGATCGCCTTCATCCGAGTGGATGTCGAACTGCACGACGCTATTGACCACTTGGTCGACTTGCGCGCGCTTCTCCGGCGACAAGCGGCTGCGTGCGGCGAGCGACGCGTTTACCGCGCGGTTGAGCGCGTCGAGCGTCCCACTGACCTGCGTCGCAAGCGCGAGGCGCGCCTCGAGTTCACCGTCAGCTGGATGCAAGCGCGGATCGAGCTTCACAGAGAAGTTCTGCTGCACGCTCTTACCGCCGTAGTTGAGTACGACGGTGTACGTGCCGGGCACGATCGTCGGGCCGAACGGCTCGTCGCTGAAGTCGTCGGTCGATTCGAGATTGAGGTTGTGCACTTCGGTCGCGCCCGGGTAGCGCAGATCCCACACGAACGAATTCATCCCTGGCTCGATCGCGGTGAGTTGGCTCAACTCGTAGGCAAGTTGCGCTTCTTCAGGCTGCTTCGCGAGCTGGTAGTACGGAATGTGTTTTGCCTTCTTATCTTTGAGGTGCAAATCGAAGGTGCGCACGGTCTTGCCGTTCGCATCGAGGAAGGTCAAGCTGACCGGTGTCTTTCCTTTGTAGTCGTTTGGAACGTTGAAGAACACCGTCGCGCCGTAATCGGGATTTTGACCCATGTCTCCGAATCCGCCGCCGCCGTAGGCGTGCGTTAGCCACGCGGTCTCCGGTGCGAAGAGCGTCTGCGACGGAGCGTTGGCAACTTGCTCGATCAGCGCCAGATTATCCAGGATCCAGAACGAACGGCCGTGCGTTGCAACCGCGAGTTGTCCCTGCCGCACGCTAATCTGCATGTCGCGTACCTGCACGCCCGGCAGATTCAACGTGAGCGGCTGCCACAGCGCGCCGCCGTTGAGGCTGACGTAGACCGTGCTGCGCGTGCCGGCGAAGAGCACTTTGGGCTCGCGCGGATCTTCGCGCACGACGAAGACGTACTGATCGTTGGGCAAGCCCGCGGTCAGCGCGCTCCAATGCGCGCCGTAATCCGTGGTCTTATAGATGTAGGGATGGAAGTCGTCCCATTGGAAGCGCGACGCGGTGACAAAGGCCGTGCCCTTGTCGGTGTGCGACGGCTCGATGCTGCTGATCTGCGCCCACTGCGGAAGGGCGGGCGGCGTGACGAGGTTCCAGTTCTTGCCGCCGTCGCTCGTCACGTGCACGAGGCCGTCGGCCGATCCTGCCCACATCGTGTCCCCGTCCAATGGCGAGACCGCAAACGACGCGATGTCGGGAAATGTTTCAACGCCGGTCTGATCGAGATTGATCGGGCCGCCCGTCGGACCTTCCGTCGATTTGTCGTTGCGCGTGAGGTCGGGACTAATCTGCGTCCACGTCTTGCCGAAGTCATCGCTCTTGAACACGACCTGCGCCGTTTCGAAAAGCTCGTTCGGTTTCGCCGGTGAAAACAGAATCGGGTGCGTCCAGCCGAAGCGATACTGCGTCTCCGCCGAAGTAGCGCCGCTCATGTACTTCGGATAGGGGCTGACGTTCTTTTCCTCACCGTTCGAGGTTTGCAGCTGTACGGTCGAACTCATGTAGCCGCTGCCGTAGGTGATATCCGGATTGCGCGGGTCAACGGCAACGTAGGTGCTTTCGCCGAGGGCGACATTGTGCACCACGTTCTGTCCGAGCCCTTCGCTCGACGCGCTGGGAATCTCGAAGGCACCTTCGTCTTGCTGCGCGCCGTAGACATGATATGGGAATTGATCGTCGATCGCGATGTGATAGAACTGTCCGGTCGGCTGGTTCCAATCCGGGCTGAAGCTCTTCCCGCCGTCGGTCGAGACGGAGGCGCCGCCGTCATCGCCGACGAGCAGAATCTTCGGATTGTTCGGGTTGATCCAGATGATATGGTTGTCGCCGTGCGGCGGGTTGACCGGCTTCCAGGTTACACCGCCGTCGCTCGTTTTCCAGAACGCGTCGACGTTCGGGGCATAGGCGACCTTCCAGTTCGTCGGGTCGACGTAGATCGCCATATAATAGAAGGCGCGCTGCCTTAGCATCCACTCGGCGTTGACGCGCTTCCACGTCGCTCCGGCGTTATCCGACCGGAAGACGCCGCCCTCGCCGGCCTGCACCATGCAGTACACGACGTTGGGATTGTTTGCCGCAACCGCGACGCCCATCTTGCCGAGCACGCCTTTCGCAAAACCGGGATTGTTCGAAATCTTGGTCCAGCTCGCACCTGCGTTCGTGGTCTTGTAGACTCCGCCGCCGGCGCCCCCGCTCACCATGATCCACGGTTTGCGATAGGCTTGCCACATCGTCGCGTAGAGCACGCTCGAATTGCGCGGATCCATGACGATGTCGTTGGCGCCCGTCTTATCGTCGATGTAGAGAATCTTCTTCCAGTTCTTGCCGCCGTCGGTCGTCTTGAAGATGCCGCGCTCCGCGTTGGGCGCGAAGACGTGACCCATCGACGTCGCGTAGACGATGTTCGGATTTTTCGGGTCGATGACCAGCGAACTAATCTGATGCGTCTCGCTCAGCCCGCTGTATTTCCAAGTCTCACCCGCGTCGGTGCTTTTGAAAACGCCTACACCCGTATCGAAATCGCCGCGAATATCGCTCTCACCGCTGCCGATGTAGATGATCTTCGGGTTCGACGGTGCCACGGCAATGGCACCAATGCTCGTCGCGGTGCCGGGAATCTTGCCGTCGGTAATGTTCTCCCAACTTACACCGTAGTTGGTGCTGCGCCAGACGCCGCCTTCGACGCCACCGAAGTAGAACAAATCGGGCTGGCTCGGAACACCCGTCACCGCAACGGCGCGGCCGCCGATAAACGGTCCGATGTTGCGCCACTGGAGCTTGCTCATCAACTTCTGCGTAGCCGAGGTAGCAGATGAGGCGTTGACCGCGTTCGGGCCAACGATAAATAGCATGCCGAGAACGGCGACAAGAATGCGCTTCATGCGCAACCTATCAGCCTTGGGCGTCCAAAATCCTTCGTTCGCGAAACAGACCCGGCGGCAGTCCGGTGATCGACTTGAACACACGCGTGAGGTGGCTTTGGTCCGCAAAGCCGCATGCGACCGCAACATCTGCGAGGCTCCTCGACGTGTTGCTCATGAGCCTACACGCGTGCTGTATCCGCAACCGCATCACGTAGTCGCCAACCGTCGTGCCTTCATCCAAACGAAAGCCGCGCGCTAGCGATGCAGGATGAACACCAACACGTTGCGCGAGCGATTCGAGCGAGACGCGCTCGGCAAACTCTGCGCGCAGCATCTCCTTCACTTCATGTACCCAGGCGCGCTGCGGACGATCGCGGTCGACCACACGCAACGCAACGCCGAGCATCTCGGAGACGATCGCATCGATCTCGAGTTCATCCACCTCGCCATCGAGAAACAAGTTGAGCAGCCGGACTGCTAGCCAGACCGTTTCGCCGTACTGCAGTTCCAATCGCCAAGCCGACGTATCGAAGTGCGCGCCGATGCGTGCTTGCCACGCGTCGCCAAGCTCGATTGCGAAGAGCGTGGTGTCGTCACCCATCTCATCCCAGTGCACGAGCTTTGCCGGATGGAACGCGATGCTGAACGGTTCGTACCGCGCGACCGTGCCGTCGTGCGTCTCGGAATACTGGCCTGCAACGAGCAGCGCAAAGTACGCCAGCGCGTGCTCGTGCAATTCGATACGTCGCGCGCGCGGATGGCGCACGATCGAGAGATTGACGCCGCCTACCTGGGCGAAGCGCTCAACCGTGCCGTACCACTGGCCGGGTTGCAAATTTCGTACAATACGCCCATCCATAATCCTCATATCATCGTAGCATGACCAGAAAATCACTGCTCACCGCTTCCGCCGCGGCCGGGGTCGTTGCCGCCATGCCACAGGCGCTGCACGCAGCCGATCTCGCGGCGAACTATCCGCCGCTCAAAGCGCCGGCGAACGGCCAGATCAACGTCGCCTTCATGATTTCGAGTCAAGGTAACGTTATCGATATGGCCGGCGCATGGGAAACGTTTCAAGACGTAATGCTCCCGAGCGGTGCTATGCCGTTTCACCTTTACACGGTCTCGGAGACGACGAACATCGTCGAAATGACCGGCGGATTGCGCATCGAGCCGAATTACTCGTTCGACGCCGGCGACATCCCCGATCCGCAGATCGTCGTTGTCGGCGCACAGAGCGATGGCTCCGAAAAGGTCATGAAGCTGCTGCGTGACATCCAGGGCAAAGTCGATATTACGATGTCGGTATGCACCGGCGCGTTCAAGCTCGCAAAGTCCGGGATCCTCGACGGCAAGTCGGCAACGACCCATCACGATTATTACGATCAGTTCGAGAAGCAATTCCCAAAGGTGACGCTCGTGCGTGGCCCGCGCTTCGTCGACAACGGCAGCATCGTGACCGCGGGCGGCCTGACGTCGGGCATCTCGGCCGCGCTTCACGTCATCTCCCGCTATTACGACGCACAGACCGCGAGTACGACCGCTGCGTATATGGAGTTCGTGCCGACGCAACGCCCGGCGTAGCGAGCAAGCGCCCCGTTCAATAGTAGCGCCGCTACGGGTACAATCCGTGCATGAAATTGCTAGTAACACTTCTGTGCGCGACGCTCCTCGCCGCGGCCCCAGCGCCGCCCGGAGCGAACTTGACGCTTGCCTCCACCCTAATCGCAAGCGGTGGCGGCCCGGGCAGCTACTCGACCGTGCGCGCGTTCAACGCGATGATCGGGCCAGACGCCGTGCTCGCAAATCAGAAGCAACTCGCGACTGCGTACGGACAGACCAACGCGGATCGCTTCGTGCACATGTTCGATTACGCGATCGCCGATGCGTGGCAGCTCGCCGGCAAAGACAACGTCTCGATTCCTCCGGCCGCGCAGACCAGCGGCCAGGCGCTCGCGACGCAACTCGTGCAAGCCGGCGTTGCCAGCGGCGGCATCACGTTTGATAATGACACGTTCTTCACTTCGCTTTTTGGTACGAAGATCGCGGGCCAAGTCGCCGCGGACGTCAACGCCAAGTACGGCGCAGGTTCGTGGACCAACTTCAGCCGCATGTCCGGCCAGTTCTTCCACAACATCGGCCAGACGGTCGGGATGAACGTCTAGTTCGCCGCGCGCCCAAGCGCTTTAAGTGCGCGCGATATCAAAAACGTCCGTGCTCGTAGCGAAACCATGCGCCTGCAGCCACACCGCATCGTTCATCCGCTCGAGCGCCTCTCGAAACAAACTCGCGACATCGGCGAGCGTCGTCGCAGGGTCGTTGTTGTAGTTCATCAGCCGATGATTGTAACCGCGACCCGCCGTACGGTCGTCCACTATTTCTCGTACCACTTCCATTGCCGGGCGACGATGGTCCATGCCGCCGGTCACCTCGGCCGTCGCAGCCTCCATCGCGCAGTAGATGCTCCACGACGTTGCTCCTTGCGCGCATTTGCGATTGTCCTTGCGATTCCAGACGTTCGTGCTCGAGAGCATCGCTGCGGAGCGCCGCACGATCTCGCGATCGAGATCGTTGGGCAGCACCTCGTGTGCGCTGTCCACGTCGAACGTGAGTCCTTGCGCGCTCGTCCGGATATTGCTCGCGTAGAACCAGCCGTAGACCGTGCGCAGAATGCCGGCGCCGCCATACGTCTCGAGTTCGATCGGCGCGTGCGGATCGTCGGCATCACTCATCGTGCCCGCCCACACCGCGCTTGGATCCGCATCTCTGCGCCACACGCCGTCGATGACGTTTGTACGCGACGCTAGCATCATCTTCGGATCTTGGTCGAACATGTGCCCACACGATCCGATGAGGTGCGTAGCCGGCCCTGAAAACGCACAGTGCTGCACGGCGAGCGCCAGCACGACGCCAAGCATCAGTTGATGCCTGCGTCACGCAGGCGAATCAATTGTTCGAGCGTGGCGTTGTAGCCGCGATCGCGCACGCGCTTGACAAAATCGAGCGTCACGCCATGATCGCGCAACCGGATGAGGTCCTCGGGCGTCGCGTGATAGCCCAAGGCGAGCATCCCCTGCGCATAATCGACACTCACGCCGTGATCGCGCAACCGCACGAGGTCATCGGCGCCGAGATTCTTGTAGCCGATCGCCGCGAGTCCGGTTATGTAGCGTTCGTCGACGCCGTGGTTGAGCACGCGGATGATCTCGTCGGTCGTGGTGATTGCATTGCTGTTGTGGCGCAGCATGTCGACGAAGGCGATCGTCACGTTTGCCATCGCCATGCGCAGCTGCTGACCGGCGTCGGGCCGCGAGATGCCACGCGACGCCAGCGCATCCGAGAAGCTCGTGCTCGGAGCAAAAGTAAACGTACCGCCGCCCCCACCGTGCGATGCGTAGCCGGCGCAGTGCAACGTGCCGGCTTCGCGTACAAGGTCGAAGCGGACGTCGACGCCGTTCGACTGCAGCTGATCGCGCGTGAGTCCGGCAAGCGAACTTATCGGCACGTCGCGAGTCCAATCGGAATGGTCACGATCGGAATCGTAGCGCGCGCCGAATTGCACGTTGACCGGATCGTTGCCAAGCTGTACGCTCCACGTCCCGGTTAGCGGCGTATCGGCCGCTGCAGTTGCATAGACGATCAGCATCAAGGCAGTGCTTATAAGAGCCGTGCTCAAGCGCAGCCGTGAAAAGGGCTTCATTGGTTCTCCTACACTCCCGCGTTGGCCAGTTTTATAAGTTGCTCGACGCTTGCACGTCCGTTGATCAGTCCCGAGCGCTGCAACCGCTGTACGAATTCGACGGTAACTCCGGCGTCGCGCAGACGGATGTAGTCCTCAATTGGGAGATTGGCATACCCGAGTTGGGCGAGGCCGCCGATGTAGTCACCGGTGACACCCGAGTCCGCAAGACGAGCAAGCGAAGCTGCCGGCATCGGCGTGAGACCGTGCACGTGCAGCTGCGCGATAAGCTGCGAGCTGACGCCACGGTTGGCGAGCATGATCAGGTCGTCGACCGAGAGGTTCTTGAACCCGGCACTGGCGAGCGCGTCCATCAAATCTGGTCCCGACCCACGCCACGCGCGGGGCGGGCGCGGTGCACGCATCCTCGCGTGGTCCCACCCCAGCGGCGTGGGAGCGATCAAAGGTGCATTGGGCGGAGGCGATGGCGGTGCAGTCGCAACGGCAACACGCTCCACGGTATGCGTCTCGACAACCTTTCCCGTTTTCACTACCTTGGCTTTCGGCGCAACGACCTTTTGC
>JBAUEZ010000006.1:0-8780 GCA_049678885.1 Candidatus Aquilonibacter sp.
GACGTGCGCAGCTCCCAAATAGTTACGAGCGGTGAAGGACGGAACTGCGGTCGAACCCGTGTTGCCGATATTCGTCACGTAGCAGTGGGCAGTATAGGCTCCACTCGCATCGAGCCCGCAGGTGTGCGCGTAGTTGTCTTGGTCGAAGCTACCGCCAACGATGAACGGAATGTTCCAAAGACTGAACTGCGCATTTCCGTGGATCGCGTACGAGAAGCCGTCTTGATTATTGGTGTTCTGTCCTGAACTGAACTGGTTGTAGACCTTGGGCGAAAGGTAGTCGCCGGCAGCGTACACTTTCAAGAATGGGGTGGACGCTGGTGCTGGGGTGGGCGTCGGGAGCGGCGCCGCTTCGGTCGGCGTGGGTGCCGGCGTGGGCGAGGGCGGCGGAGTCGAAACAATATAGCGTACGACCACCGTCTGCTTGTCGGGAACCCACTGGACGTACGCGCCCATGCCTTCCGAGATCACGCGCACGGGAACGAGCACGTGACCTTGGTACATAATCGGGGGTACGTCGAGCGGCCGCGATTCGCCGTTGATCACGACCTCCGGTTGACCGACCGTGACCTTGACGTCGGAGCCGGCCTTGCTGACGTCGACCGTCTTGCTCGCGGCGTCGTAGGAAACCGTCGCACCCATCTGCTCGAACATCGACCGCAGTGGGATGAGCACGGTACCCCCACGCACTAGCGCGGCCAGGACCCGGCCTTGCTTGAGCGTGTTCGGTTTCGCGTACACGTGGTGGTCGTTGAAGAGAATCGGGATCTGGCCCGTCGGCGGCGACCCAAAGTTTGCCGCCGGCGGCATCGCCGCGCCTTGTCCCTGCGCGACCGCCACCGCTGCGTGCGAAAACGCCGCCGCAAATACTAAAGCAAACATGCTAACACTCCGCCGTCTCAAAAGATGGTCCCTCCCCCAGCTATGCAACCGTGCTTGGCTAAACGAGCCCTAATGCCTCGTTGCTTGGGCTGGAAGCACCATTCTTACAGTCTTATGGTCATGTGATGCTCGATCGGCTCGGTCGGCGAACCGCGGTCAAGCGCACAGCGAGTGTGACGCCGGCGGCGCCGCGATCACGTCCCCACGCGATCACCGCGTCGATTAACGCATCGCCGACGCCGCATCCGCGCGCAAACGGTGCAACTCACATCGAGATCAGCAGGATCGTATCGTTGTGATCGGGATGGGTGCCGCTCACCATTCCCGCCGGTTTTCCATCGAGCTCCGCAATAAGGTTGAACGGCACCTCGGTCAAACGCGCGCGAAAGCGCCGCCAATCTTCTGCAGTCGGTACGTGCAGCATGAGAGGATCAGACGACGACGCCAATACTACCTCCCTTCACGCGCGAAACCGCCGTGGCCAAAGTCCGCATGGCTGAAGACGGCTGGAACACGCGGGATCCCGAGCGCGTCGCGCTTGTGTATACCGAGGACAGTCAATGGCGCAACCGCGCCGAATTTCCGCGCGGACGTGCCGAGATCATCGCGTTTCTCAAACGCAAATGGGCCAAAGAACTCGACTACCGGCTGATCAAAGAACTCTGGGCTTTCGAAGGCAACCGCATCGCCGTGCGCTTTGCCTATGAATGGCACGACGATAGCGGCAACTGGTTCCGTTCGTACGGGAATGAGAATTGGGAGTTTGCCGACTCGGGCCTGATGCAGCGGCGTTTCGCGTCGATCAACGATCTGCCGATCACTGAGGTCGAACGCAAGTACCGCTGGCCGCTCGGGCGCCGGCCCGACGATCATCCGGGCCTCTCCGAACTGGGACTGTAGCGCTACCGCGCGACGTAGCGAAACTGTCCCGACGTCCACGCGCACGTGCTACCGTCGTTCATCGCGAACGACTCGAAGCCGTCAACGTCGGGATTGAAGTCGGCGTTCAGCGCTTTGGTTGCCGGCCAATTTACCGCCGGCTCTTGTCGCGCCACCGCGCGCGCCTTGCTATTCGAAAACTGCGGGGCTTTGACCGCCGCGTTGAGCGCGGCGGCAAGGCGTTTAGCATCATCCATCGCTAGGGAAAGTCGCTTGCAATCGCGGCGTTTCCTTCCACGTTCGGGTGCAGCAGGTCCGGTGAGATGTATTCGGCCAGATACATCCGCGGATCGCTGCTGATGTCGACGATGTGCACGCCTGTCCGTTCAAGCATCGCATTCCATGCGTTCACGTCCTTGGCAAACTGCGGCGACTCCGGTCCGGTCATGCGCTGCCAATGCCGCAAGTTCACGAGATAGATCGTAGCGCGCGGCGCTTTCTCGCGAATTAACACGAGCGCGCGAGCGAACGCGCGCTCTGCCGCCGCTAACTCCGCGTCATTTGCGGGAGCGGTTCGCTTCGTGCCGTCAGGTTTGCCTTCGGGCGTGAAGCCGAAGCCGCCGATGTCGTTGCTTCCGCAGTTGAGGATGACGATCGACGCATGACCCGGCATCTTCGGGATCTCGTTGTTTGCGACGTCGTCACATTGCGATCCCGGAACTGCGAGATTCACCACTTTACCACGGATGCGCCGAACGTATTGCCGGGCGTAGCTCTGCGTTATCGGATACGGTAAACCGTACCCGTACGTGATCGAATCACCGAGCGCGACCACCAGTGGAATTACGAGCGTACTCTTACCTCATACTTGACCAACGTTGCGCCAAAGTGCTGGGCGAGCCCGACCGGCGTCATACCGGCCGCGCGCATGACGCCGATCGAACGGACGTTTTCCGGGAACGCTACGGCCACGATGCGCGCGATATGCAGTTTCGAAAACGCATGCGCGATAATTGCCCGCGCCGCTTCGGATGCATAGCCTCGTCCCCAGTGGGAGGAGTCCAGGATGTACGCGACCTCGATTTCGGGCGTTTGTTCTAGCCGGCCAAGTCCGCAATGTCCGATGATTTTCCCAAGGCTCTTTTCGACCACAGGATAGAAGCCGTATCCCTGCTCGACATCCAACTCCCGCATCCGCGCGATCGCGCGAGTGGTGCGATCGGCGCTCCACACGCCGCCCGGAATGAACGCCATGACCTCCGGTTTGGCGTAGATGGGTGCGACGAGCGCAGCATCGTCGTCATTCCATGTACGTAGCAGCAGACGCTCGGTCTCAACGATCGCGCCGTTCATTGGTATAGTTCCCAGCGTTCCAGGTTACGCTCATTCCAGTATGCCACTCCTATGCGCTCTTCTGGTCGGGTTACTTACCGCTTCGCCGTCGGCGTTTTTCGCCGGGCCCGCGAAGGTTGGCGACAGCGTCACCTATCGGGTGAGCACGGCGCTGAGCACCACGCAGGCGCCGGCCGATTCGACGATCGTCATCACCTGGAGAGCGCCGGCAAAACTGTACGCACGCTTGGCCGGAAATACCCTTGCGGCGCTGACCGTTACGCGCGCCGCCGATGGCCAGCTTTCGCTGGCCGCGCCGAATCCCACTGATCCCACCGCGGCCTCGATTGCGGCGCTCCTAAACCAATTGAATTTTCCTGGGCACGTTGCTGCCTCACTAAATGGTAACGATCACGCGCAAATGTCGCTGAGCGTCACGCCGCCGGCGCCCTCGGGCACCGCATCGCCTGCGCCGGCGCGAGCGGCCGCAGCGATAAACGTTCCGCTCGACATCAATCTTATGAGCAGCACATCCGCTGCTACGTTGATCGCGGAAGGCAATTCGAGTCAGCGTGGCTCGTCCTCCGGCGGAGATCGTGGCGGGAGAGGCGGAGGAATGGGCGGTGGCCGGTCGGGCGGATCGATGGGGGGCTGGCACTCGAACCACTCGGGACGAAGCCAAGAGCAATCGAACGGCAATACGCCGTCGGTCGACATCGCGATGCAGGCAATCTTCGATCAAGCTGGTGTGTTGCAGCACGCAACCTATCGCGAAAGATTCACGACCCAATCATCGAGCGGCGCGCAGACCGTCGAACACACGATCACAATCGATCGCATGAACTAGCGCCGCCGCGCTATTATCGTGGTATCGTGGACGAATGATGTGGCCGACACGGCGCAGCTTCCTCGCGCGTTCGGCAGCCACCGCGGCCACGTTTGCCGCGGTTCCCCTCAGTCTTCCCGGTTGTCAGGAGAGGTCGAATTCCATGACACAGGTTGTACAACCGGCGAGCAGCGGCACAACCGCTATTCGCCCATTTCCCAAGCTGAACACCACGGACGAACAACTCACCGACTTACGACGGCGTATCGTTGCGACGCGGTGGCCCTCAAAAGAACTCGTCGCCGACCAGTCGCAAGGCGTGCAGTTGACGATGATACAGGCGCTCGCGCAATATTGGGGGTCGGACTACGATTGGCGCAAGTGCGAGGCGAAGCAGAATGCCCTACCACAATTCATCACTGAGATCGACGGTCAGGACATTCACTTCATCCACGTGCGCTCGAAACACGCCAACGCATTGCCGCTCATCATTACGCACGGTTGGCCGGGCTCGATCATCGAGCAAGAAAAGGTCATCGGCCGCTTGAGCGATCCTACCGCTCATGGCGCAAGCGCATCCGACGCGTTCGACTTGGTCATTCCTTCGATGCCGGGACACGGATTCTCGCCGGCACCGACGGTGCTGGGCTGGGATCCCGTGCGCATCGCAAAAGCCTGGCTGGTGCTTATGGATCGACTCGGTTACAAACGCTTCGTCGCGCAAGGCGGCGATTGGGGCGCGAACGTCACCCAAGAAATGGCGCTGCTTGCACCGGAGCGGGCGTTCGCAATCCACACGAACATGCCGGGTACCGTTCCGGCCGATATCTTGGCTGCCGCGAAGTCCGGTGCCAAGTCACCGGTGCCGCTCTCGGGCGACGAACTCCAGGCCTTCAACCAGTTGAGCGACTTCTACGCGAAGCATCTGGGCTACGCGGTCGAAATGTCGAACCGCCCGCAAACGCTTTATGGGCTGAGCGATTCGCCGATTGCGCTCGTGTCCTGGATGCTCGACCACGATAAGGACAGTTACGAGATGATCGCGCCGGCGTTTTTTGGACATCCGGGCGGCATCTCGCGCGACGATTACCTGGATAACGCCACGCTCTACTGGCTCACGAACACGGGGATCCCTTCGGCGCGCCTCTATTGGGAAAATAAACTCGACTTCTTCGACATCAAGGGCGTCACCGTGCCGGTTGGCGTCAGCGCGTTCCGCTACGAACTCTATCAAGCACCGAAAAGTTGGTCCGAAAAGGCCTATCCCAAACTCGTGTATTATAAGCGGCACGACATCGGTGGGCATTTTGCCGCGTGGGAGCAGCCGCAGCTCTTCAGCGAAGACGTGCGCGCGACGTTCCGATCCGTCCGGTAGCGGTCGCTAGTCACCGCCGGGGACGGCTGTTGCCGCGCCCGATCCCGACTAGACCCGGTGTACCGGTGTCGCCGTCAGCACGCGTGCTTGTGGATCGGCACGCGTCAAGCGAAACTTCTCGATGCGGTCTGTGCCTCCTGAACCACCGCTGACGAGCAGGTCGGCGCCGATCGTCGTGGATGTCGTTGCGACGCGAGGGGCCCCGGCGAACGGCGTGAACGACGCGATCGCATCGAAATTCGATGCCATCTCGTGCATCATCGCGCTGTGCAGGTACATCATGGGAGCGCCCTCGACGCTCGACGGTCATCTGACCGCGCGCGGACGCTCGCGGCGCGCGCTTCTCACTCGAGCGCATTCATGCGGATGCTTGCGGCGATTGGGCCCTGGTTTGCGCGGCCGGGTTTTGCGGCAGACGACGTAGGCGTCCCGCGCCGTGTCGCGCAAGGCGACGGCCGCATGCACGTGGTCGAATCGACCAACGAAACGACGCATCTCGGCGTGTACGACACGACGCTGACGCCGATCTCAAAATCGATTCAGGCGACGTCATCAGCTACCGCAACACGTGGTCGCACTTTCTCAACCAGCTCGAGCCCGGCGTGCCGATCGAAAAACTCGCCGTGATTCGCGTCGCAAATCCGGGGCACGGCCCGCACTCGATCGTCGGCCCGATTTGGGTCAACGATGCGCAACCTGGCGACGTGCTCGAGATCCGCTACCAGCGCCTCGAGCCCGACAACTGGGCGGCGTGCTTCAACAATCCCGGCGCGCTCGGTACCGGCCTGCTACCGACCGATTTTCCGCAGGGTCAAGTCAAGTACGTGAATCTCGATTTGACCACGATGCGCGCTGAGTTTCTGCCCAAGGTGCACGTGCCGCTCAAACCGTTTCAAGGCACGCTCGGCGTCGCGCCGCCCGACGGCTTCTTCCCGCCGCTGCGACCCGGCGTCACCAGTTCGGTCCCGCCTGGACCGCACGGCGGCAACATCGACCTCAGCGAAATGTCGGAAGGCTCGATCATGTACATCCCGGTGTGGAAACCGGGCGCGCTGCTCTTTACCGGCGATTCGCACGCGCTGCAAGGCGACGGTGAGATCAACTTGAGCGCACTCGAAACGCGCATGAAGGAAATGCGCATTCAGGTCGTGCTGCACAAGAATAAGAACTTTGCGTGGCCGATCGCCGAAACGTCGACGCACTGGATCGTCCTCGGCCTTGACAAGGATCTCAACTTGGCGATGACCGCTGCCGCGCAACGCGATCAAGTTCCTTGCGACGCGTGCGAACATGACCGAGCTGGATGCCTATGCGCTGCTCAGCATCGCCGGGAATTTCCGCGTCACGCAAGTGGTCGACATCGTGCGCGGTGTCCACGCGATGATTCCAAAGAGCTTATTCGCCGCCGACTTCCAACCGCAGATCACCGTGGTCTGAGGATCGGTCGGCTTTCTTAGACCGAAGTAGCTAAGCGCTCTTCGATCTCGAGCGCGTACTGCACGATAGTGCCAAGCAGTTGGGGGCGGACCAAACGATAATCGCCGGTGATGTCGAGAACGCCGACGATCTCGCCGGTTTCCGGATCGTGAATCGGTGCAGCTGTGCACGTCAGATCCTGCCAACCATCACAGTAGTGTTCTGCAGCCATGAGCTGCAGTGGTCGATCGTCGGTCAGCGCTGTTCCAATCGCGTTGGTACCGGCGCTCGCTTCATTCCATACAGCTCCGCACTCAAATGCGATGCGCTCGAATTTCCGGCGCAGATCGGCATTGCAGCGTAAGTCCAGTATGATGCCCGTGGCGTCCGTGAGCACGACGGCGTAGCCGGTCGACGACAGCGTGTCGGCAAGATGCGACAAAATGCTGGACGCGATGCGCAACAGCCGTTCTTGTCCCGGCTCCGTTAGCGCAAAGTCAGCGTTCCCATCAACCGACCGAAGCGCTTCTACTCGTGTAGCGTCGACGTGGAGCCCATGGCTTCGCTGCCACGATTTAAGGATGCGAGGTCGAAGAACATTGGCGTCGTCCTCGCGAGGAGCAGTCGTAAGGAATCGCTCGCGCGCAATGCTCAGCGTGCGCCGCACCGCTTCGACGTCCGAGAACGAGCGTAGCGGTGCGACGAGCGATTCCATCGCCGGCGATGGCTCGACCGTTGTGACGATCTGCGCACGGTAGAGCTCGGGGAGAGCCAACCGAAAGAGCTGCTCTTGATCGAAGGCGTCGAGCCCGAGTGCAAGGCCGAGCCGTTCCAAGACGTGCGGCGATACCGTAATCGGGCGTCCGGACTCAAACATGCGGTACCACTCGGACGAGATCCCGACCAGCTCGGCAACTTCTTCCCGCCGCAAGCCCGGCACGCGGCGGCGCGTGGTGTCCGGGAGGCCGACGTTTGCCGGCACAAGCCGTGCGCGTGCATGCGTCAGGAACCCCGCAACTTAAGCCGGCGCTCCTGATCCGCACCGGCTGATGCCCAGCGTTCCGGATCTAGCATCTCTTGCCTAATCTCTAGGGTGGGGGGTTTGACTTTCTCCTTAGCGCCGCCTTCGGCGCGTAGGATGAACCAGACGCGCTGCGCGCCAAGCTTGCTGAAACTCTCTTGGTTAGATCTGCGCGAGCTGCTCGCAGTAATGAAAGCCGCCTGATCAGAGGTCACGACAATGAACACGACAATCGATGTTACACCTGCCACCAATATCACGATCACCGTTGAGCGCCAAGATCAGATCGTGCTCATCGGAATTAATCGCCCGCTGATATACAATCGGATCGATCCAGAGGCCTATCACGCGCTCGCGAAGGCCTACTACACGTACGATCACGATGCATCTCTACGCGCCGCCGTGCTCTTCGGGCACGGTGATCACTTCTCGCGCGGCATTGACGTCGCCGCATTTGCCGAGGTTGCCAGAACCGGCAAGCCGTGGGACCTCAGTGATGGAGAGTTAGATCCGCTCGGCAGGATCAAGCACCTGACAAAACCGCTCATTGTGGTCGCACACGGCGACACCTGGAATATGGCACATGAACTTTTCCTCGCTGCCGACATTCGCGTTGCAGCCGCTGGCGTTGAGTTTGGGCAAGACGAAAATAGCCATGGCCGATTCCCGGGTGGCGGCTCGACCGTGAGGTTCGTTCGCGATGCGGGTTGGGGCAACGCCATGCGCTACATGCACACGGGCGACCATTGGGGCGCGGATGAGGCGCGCCGCATCGGGCTCGTTCAAGAGATTGCGTCCGACCGCGAACGGGCGCTGGAACTCGCGATCGAGATCGCGCGGCGCGTTGCTCGCTGCGGACCGCTCGGAATTCAAGCAACGCTCGCATCGGCACATCTCGCAATAGATCCGTTGGAGGACTCCGCCTACGTTCAGTTAGGTGCGCAATTCGGTGCGCTGTTCCGCACGCAAGACTTTATTGAGGGACGGAAAGCGGAGGCCGAAGGGCGCGTACCGATCTATGTAGGCAAATGAAACAGACTTTTTATCGG
>JBAUEZ010000007.1:0-15015 GCA_049678885.1 Candidatus Aquilonibacter sp.
GTGAACTGCAGTTCGCCGCCGGCCGTGTGGGTGATGAGGTCGTAGTTTGCCGACACGAAGGCGTCGTCGATTGGGCCGAGGCCCCATACGTAACTGTTATACGCGGAATTGGCGCCGCCTTGGGTCCAGTCCGAGAAGAACGTGTACGCAAACGCGCGCAAATACGCACTGTCCGAGAATTGGTGCGTGTATTGCGCTTTGACGATGCCGGTGTCGTTCCAGAAGCCATCGCGTTCTCCGGCCGGGATCTCCGCGCCGAATGCGCGATCGGTCGGGCTTGATGGCTGGTAGTAGTTCTGCAAGCCCAGCCCCGTAATCGGCGTGCCGAACGGTGCATTGTAGACTTGCGCGTCGACGTAGTTCGGATAGTTCGGCGAACACGCCGCGCCGCCGAGTGCGCCCGACGGAGGACAGTATGGTGCGCCCGTCACCGCGAGCGTATACGGCCCGTAACCGCCGGCGTCATTGGGGCTCGAGTATGGCTCTGTATTCATCGACGACGCACTCCACAGGAGTTGGATATCGTCGCTGAGCCCGTTTTTTCGCGGCACGCGGAAGTGGAAGTTCACGACGTTCTCGCGATCCGAGATCGACGCGGGCACGGCTGCCGAGTTGCCGTACGCGCTGGTGAACGGGATGTAGCAGTTGCTGGTTTCACCCCAGATAGGATTGGTCGTTGTGCCTTCACCGGCGAACCACGGGAGATCGGCGACACCGGACGGTGTCTCGTTCGTTCCGGGGTTGCAGAGTGGTGCGAGCGTGCGTCCGGCACCGTTGAGTTGCGCGCTGAGCGCGCCAAACGAATAGCCCGAATACACGTCGCCGGGTTGCATCAGACCCACGCCGTTGTCGTTGTCGAGAACGCGAAAGGCTTGATTGTAGCCCGAGAGCCCGACGTAATAACTAAAGTTACGGTCGGGCGATGCGCCGCCGGCCTCGACTTTTGCTTGGTGATAGTAGGCATCCGTGCCGATGCCGCCGCTGAACGATGCATAGCCCGGATAGGTCCCGGTCTTGATGACTTGGTTGACGAATCCGGATGTGCCTGACGATGAATTCGAGGCCGGACCGCCACCGGTGTAGACCTCGAGTTCCTGCAGTCCGGTGTTGCTTTCGGTCGATGCAACGTAGTTATCGAACGCGCGATTGACCGGCACGCCGTCATACTCGAAGCCCGAGAAGAACCCTTGCTGTCCACGGATGAACACCGGCTGATTCCAGCCCATGCCGCCCGCAGCGACGCTGACACCAGGCACCGATGAAATCGCCGAGTAGGCGCTGTTCATGTTGGTGCCGCCACCGAGCGCGGCGGAAGCGGAGATCGCAGCCGAGTTCACGTTGTAGAGATCCGCGCCGACGCCGCCCTTGACGATCGACGACGACGTTGCGGTCGTCCGCGTAATGGCGATCGTTGCGAGCTTCGGCTGCATGTGCAGCGCCACGGTTTGGTTTTGATCGGCGAAGATCGTGACGCCGCTTAGAGATACTGGAAGGTAGTTATCTTTTTCGATGGAGAGCGTGTACGTGTCCGGCGCAAGCGCCAAGAACACGAAGTGCCCACCGCTATCGGTCGTCGCCGTAGCGACTTGCGATGCAGACACGACCTTGACGGCCGCGCCCGCAATTGGATGACCGGACGTGTCGGCTACCGTTCCGCCCAGACCGCCCGTCGTGCCAGCCAGTGCCCACGTTACCTGGCTGAGGAAGACGAACGTCATGACGAGTGCAGCCATTCCACGCCGGAATCGGAGACGTTTCATGTGCTTGCTTTTTCCTTTGTTGTGAATCGTGTCGATTGCTGAACGCAATCTGGCACGTTTCACAGCGTGTCATAAGCTCGACATAACGTCTCAACAAAAGCTAACAATTCAAGTCCGCCGATTGACACTGCGCGCAGAGCGAATAATCAAAAATGCCATTCGTATCACGCGCACGCAATTCTACGGCGCAGCTGTCACACTGTGGTAGTCTCCCGCGTTGTATGGCGGTTACGAGTTCGGGATGACTCGCGTGCAGCGCGGCGTACATCGGATCGATTGCGACGAGGAAAAGGCCGGGCTCGCGGGTGCGCAGCGCGCGCTCGAGCGCTGCGGCAGCGCTTGCGGCATCGCCGCGTGCAAGATGTACGAGGCTTAGCGCGATATCGGAGGGGACGCGCGCGCGCTGAAGTTCGGCGATGGCCAGTGCGGATGCTGCGGCGTCCCCGCGTTTGGCGGCAATGTAGCCGCGCGCCGCGATGACACGCGCCAAGAGATCCGTACCGGTCATCGCATTGAGCAGCTCGTCGGCGCGCTCGTACTCGCCGGTCATCGCATACGCGCGAGCCTCGTATAGTAACGAGGCGGTATGCAGCGGATCGAGTGCGCGCGCCGTCTCGAAGCAGGCGTGCGCGTCGCCATAGCGTCGCGCGAAGTAGAGAACGGTTCCAAGCAGCGCGGTCGACTGCTGCGATGCCGGACCGGAACGCACCGCCAGATCCGCTTGCGTCAGTGCCGCCGCAAAATCGCCGCGCGAAAGGCGCTCCCACATCGCCGCTTTATGGGCGGGCGGGGTCTGGGGCGCGAGGAGCAATGCGCGTTCTGCTGCGTGCTGCGCGGCGTCGCGGTCCCCATTGAAGAAGAGCAGCAGCGCGCTCAGCGTTGCAAAAGCATCGGCATTGGCCGGGTCGCGATCGAGCACACGTTGCAGGGTGCGGCGCGCGAGCCAATACGCGTCTTGTGGTGGGAGGAAGAGACGAATACCCGCGTTGGTATAGGCTTTTGCTTGTACAAGGAGCGCGGGCACGTAGTCGGGATCCTCGCTGCGCACGTTCTCGAGCAATCGAATCGCGATGAGGATCGAGGCCTCGGTGCGCTTGCGATATTGCGAAACGGCGCGTTGATAGAGCGAAAAAGCGGGCCGTAGCGCGTCAAGCTCGTCGCTGCGCGTTTCGATCGGCGAGCCGCCGGCGAATTGAAAGCCGATGCCGGGAATCGTGCGGATGAAGTCGCGCTCGCTCGCGTACTGATTGAGCGTGCGTCGCAGCCGGTAGACGGTCTGTGTCAGCGCCGCGTCACTTGCGGCTGCACCTCGCCACAGGCGCTCGATGATCTCATCCTTGCTAATCGTGCGCGGTCGCCGCTCCGCGAGGAGCACGAGCAGCTCCGCCTCCTTCGGCTTGAGCGCAACGCGCGAACCGTCATGCCAGAGCCGTCGTTGTGCGACGCTGAGCGTGAACGGACCGAAGGAAACTTCATTGCCCACGCTTGTTCGACGCGGAAACGCGAGAAATTGTGACGAAGCTCGAGCAAGCGTATGAAGACGTTGTTGCTCGCGGCACTTGTCCTGCTTGCGTATCCTTCTATTGCATGCGCATCCGTTCCGCATACGGCAGTCGTGCGTGCGGTCAAGGCGGAGCACGGAGTGCCGCTGGATGCGTCGTTGCGCGATCCCGCATGGCAAACGGCACTTACGGCGACCGGCTTCGTCAACTTCACGCTCTTGCGGCCCGCGGCACACGAGACGGTTGCCTACTTCCTCTACGACGACCGCAACCTCTACGTTGCCTTTCACTGCGTCCAGACCGGCGTGCCGATCGTTGCCACGCAAACCATCGACCACTCCGGGGTCAGCAGCGACGACCACGTAACGGTATGGATCGACACCTCCGGTAACGGCTCGCGCACATATTCGTTCAGCGCGAATCCCCGCGGCGTCAGCAGCGAAACGTCGAGTGAGAATACACGCTATGCGCCCACCTGGCGCACCGCGTCGGCGATCTCTGGTGGCGACTATAACGTCATGATGGAGATTCCACTCTCGGTCTTACGCGCGCAGAGCAGCGGATCGCAGACATGGCGTATCAATTTTGAGCGTTATATCGCAAACACCAACGACGACTATACCTGGGCCTTCGAGCCGGCACAAACCAGCGTGTCGATTCCGCAGTATTGGCCGCAGTTGAGTGGGATCGTGATCGGGAAATCTGCGACGCGGCCGAAGCCCTATGCCGATGCGTATGCGCTCGGAAGTTTCGGCTCGGACCACAACATCTTTCAAAACGGCTACGAGGACGGCGCACCGCTTTTCGAACCTGCAAGCCCGCGCGCCGTCGGCGTCGATGCGACGTACCCCTTTACCAACACGCTTGCGTTCGTCGGGACGCTGAACCCGGATTTCTCCAATGTCGAAGAAGACCAAGCCACGATCGCCCCGACGGAGTTCGCGAAGGTTTACACCGAGTATCGCCCGTTCTTCTCGCAGGGCGCGCAGTACATCAACGCCGTGCCGCAGGTCGGTCTTTTCGGCACCAGCAACCAGATTTTCTACACGCCGTCGATCGGCATATTCGATCGCGGTCTCAAGATCGAGGGAACCGCGGGCCAAAATGCGATCGGCGTGCTCAACGTCATCGGGCCGGGCTTCGACGACAACGCCTACGGCTATGCCTACGCGCGTCCGGATAACTCGTTTTCGATCAGTACCGAGGGCGTTGTGCTGAACCAAGATGGGATCAACGACAACACGTTCGCGTTCGGCACCACCCAGAGCAATCCGCACTCCGGACAGTTTACCGACGTGCTCGTCGCCACCGAGAGCGGGACGCTCGTCACCCAGCCCGGTACGTCGCAGGCCTTCACACTCAACGAAGGCTTGCACAATCAGCATTGGAGCGTGCAAGGCATCTATCAGAATATCGGGCCCGAATACGAACCGCTCGACGGATACACCGCGGTCAACGACATTCGCGGCCCGGGCGCAATTGCGGGATACTCCGGCGTCGGATCGGCACAGAGCGCGATCCAGTCGTACTCGTTCAGCGTTTTCGGCGACCACTATTTCGATCGCGACGGCAACGTGCGGCAGGCGGACGCCAATGCGTTTTACTCGCTCACGTTCAAAAATCTCATCTCGGTGAGCGGATTCTTCGGACCCAGCGAATTGCGCTCGTACGAGCAAGGCTACCCGGTCTATAGCGACGGCGTAACGTATTGGTACAATCGCCGGCAAATCGCACTCGGCTACAAGAACAATACATCTTCGCCGATCGATGTTTCGTACACGTGGGGGCCGTTCGGCGGCTACTACGTGCAGCAGACGGCGTCGTCGATCTCGCGCGTCTACGGTCCCTACGGAATCACGCTCGAATGGGACGGCAATATCGAACGCATGGCCGCGGGCGCGCCGATCTTCAATTCGCAATGGCTGCGCCGTGTATCACTCTCACGATCGTTCGGCCGCAACGCCTCGCTCGCCATCAACTTCCGGTCGATCAACGGCATCGGCGGCTACTCCGAGCCGGGGACGAACCTGGCGTTACTCTACGAGCAGCGCTTTGTCAATGCCGACATGCTCTATCTCGAGTATGGCACCCCGGCTGCCCCAGCGACGTTGCACCGCTTCATCGTGAAGTACGTCTTCCACATGGGCGGCGCGACCGGGACCTGAGAATCAGACCGGAGAAAGCCCGAACATGCAGATGCTTCTCACCGTGCTCCTGGCTGCGGTTATACTCGCGCCATCCGCCATTCTCGGTGCACCGGCGCAATTCGAGCGCAAGAACGTGACCGTGCTCGGTATTATCGACGGTATTTCTGCGCGGCACATCTCCGGTGGATGGATCACGCAGTTTGCGCTCTGCGACAGCCGCTGCATCAATGTTGTCGAGTTTTCGAAACCGACGTTTACGGTTGGCCAATCGATAACGGTGGCCGGGACCTTCCATACGATTTTCTCGAGCGGTATCATCCAGGCGCGTAACTGTGTCGTGGTTGGTCAGCCGTAGCGGCTATTGCAGTGAAGAACCAATCTGAAAAGGCGGCGATCTTTCGCGCCCTTCACGAACGCGATCGCGCCTTCATCATTCCCAACCCATGGGACATCGGCTCGGCGAAAATGCTCGAGGCGCTCGGATTCGAAGCGCTTGCGACGACGAGTTGGGGTTTTGCGTATTCGATCGGGAAGGCCGATGGCGCGATCGATCGCGACGCGATGCTTGCGCACGCTGCGCAAATCGCCGCCGCGACGGACCTCCCGGTCAGCGCGGATCTCGAGAACGGCTATGGCGACGATCCGGCGGGTGTCGCGGAGACGATCCGGCTTGCGGCGGCGGCGGGGCTTGCGGGTTGCTCGATCGAGGATCTGCCGCTCGGCCGAGAAGGCGCACCGTATGACATTGCGTTTGCTACCGAGCGCGTGCGCGCAGCGGTCGAGGCTGCGCGCGCGCTTCCCTTCCCCTTTGTGTTGACGGCGCGCGCTGAGAATTTTATCGCCGATCGTCCCGATCTCGCCGATACGATCGCGCGCTTACAAGCCTTTGCGGCGGCCGGCGCAGATGTCGTGTACGCGCCGGGGCTTCGTACCGAGGAAGAGATCGGCGCCGTCGTGCGCGCGGTAGATCGCCCGGTCAACGTGCTCGTCGGTCTCTCCGGCATGACGCTAACGCTCGAGGATCTCTCGCGCATCGGCGTGCGCCGGATCAGCGTCGGCAGCGGCCTCGCGCGCGTGGCCTACGGCGCCGCACAGCGCGTCGCGACCGAGATGCGCGTGCTCGGTTCGTTTGCGGGACTAACGCGTTAGAAGCTTCGGCGACGCGAGCCACAGCAACCGGCCCGCGAGCGGTTCGTCGCGTGAAATCTCGACGCACGCAAGCGCCCCCTTTTTGAAGTCGACGTCGCCGCCGCCGATCAACTCGCCGACGGTGAGGCTCATCGATGGCTCGTGCCCGACGAGCATCACGCTCTGGGCGCTCGGATAGTCGCGGAGGATCTGGGCAAGACGCGCCGCGGAAAAGCCGAGGCCGACCCGGTCGTCTTGATGCACCTTGTCGCGTAGTTTGAGTTCGTCGGCAACGATCTCTGCCGTTTGCCGAGCGCGTACAAGCGGGCTCGTGACGATTGCGTCCGGCGCGACCTCCATGGCTGCAATGGTCTTAGCCTGGCGCGCGATGCGTTTTAAGCCATCCTGCGTGAGCGGCCGATCGAAATCCGAGCCCTCCCACCTCGCGGCGTCGCCGGCTGGACCGTGACGTAGGAAGTAGCAATGCATCAAGATCTAGACGAGCGAGATCACTTCTTTGGGTTTGGGATGCGCGGCGAGCGACGCGAGCAGCGCATCAGCCAATTGATCGATGATGGGATCGTCGATCTCTTCGACGCGGCCTTCGTCGGCGAGCGCCGCTTTGCGTGGATCGATCGGGATGCGTGCATAGAGCGGTGCCTGTGCGAGCTCCGCGACGCGATCGGCGTACGACGGACCGAAGACTTCGTATTTCGTGCCCGTGTCGGGCGCGACGAAGTACGACATGTTCTCGACCACGCCGAGGATCGGTTTCTTGAGCTGATGGACGAGGTTCGCGGCTTTGCGCACGATCATCGTGGCGAGCGCCTGCGGCATCGTGATCAGCACGACGCCATCGACCGAGAGCGACTGCAATACGGTAAGCGGCGCGTCGGACGTTCCGGGTGGGAGATCGATCAAGAGCACGTCGAGATCGCTCCACAGCACCTGCTCGTAGAACTGACGGATCACGCCGGAGAGGATCGGCCCGCGCCAGATCATCGCCGTATCTTCTTTGTCGGTGAGCAGGTTCGAGCTCACCACTTCGATTGCGCTGCGCGACACAGCCGGTACCATCAGCGGCTGCGGATTGCCTTGCGGCGTCTTCGGCGCATTGGGATCGGCTTCGATTGCGAGCGGCGTGTGCAAACCGAAGAGTTTCGGAATCGACGGTCCGGTGATGTCGGCGTCGAGAATGCCGACGTTGAGGTGTTTGCGGCGCAGGCCGAGGGCGAGCATCGCGGTGACCAGCGATTTGCCGACGCCGCCTTTGCCCGACATGATCGGCACGACGTGGGCGATCTTCGCCCTGCCGGTGAATGCGCCGGGCGCGCGGCGCGCCGGCGTGCGATCTTCGTTCGAGATCAGCGGCACGAAGCCGGAAAGGCGGGCTTGCGCGAGCGCCGCAAGGATCGGCTCGATACGCAGGCCGTGCGCCTTCGCGCCTTGTTCGATCGTCTCGTTCTTGCTCACGCTGCAGCCGGAACAGCCAAGGCCGAACTGGGTCATGACGTCAGCTGCGATCGGCAGTGCGGCGACCAGCTCTTTGATATTGGTCTGCGGGGTGATCTCGATCTCGATGTGTGGCACGATGGCCCTTTCTTCGGCCAAACAAAAAAGGCACCCCCGGAGGGATGCCTCTCTCGTTACCGGTAAGCCTGGCGCGTTGCGAAGCAATCCCGGCAATACACCGGGCGATCGGTACGCGGCTGGAACGGTAGTTCCGCGACGTTGCCGCATTGGCTGCACGTGGCACGGAACATCTCGCGACGGCTGTAGCTGCTGCCACCGGTCTGCGGCGAGCGCGCTTTGCGCGCCGCACGGCAATCCGGACAACGGCTGGGCTTATTGGTAAAGCCCTTCATCGCGAAGAATTCTTGTTCGCCGGTCGTAAATGCGAACTGGCGTCCGCAATCAACACAACCGAGCGTTTCATCTCTGTACATGAACGAGTCTCCTATCTCTATATTTGTCTGGGGTTCGACTCGTTCGTGGACTTGAAAAAAGCTCGATTACGGAATTCGAAAACCTGGAACACTCCCTAGAACCACCGGGCCACGGAAATGGTTGCAGCCCAACCTACCGAAGGATGGCCGCGTGAATCAGGTAATCAAGTCTGTCACCCTGAGCCTGTCGAAGGGCGACCGTGCCGAGGCCGTTCTGGCCGGCGGCTGCGATTCGCCGGTCCGCTCGGGTTGGAGCGTGGGCGGGCCGATGTTCGTCCAGGCCAGCGCCCAAGGCGCCTACGCATATGATGAAGCCGGCCGTCGCTACATCGACTACATCATGGCCTACGGGCCGCTGCTCTTCGGGCACACGCATCCCGCGCTGGTGACCAATCTCGACGAGCTCGCGCAGCACGGTTTCGTGTGGGGAACGACGCATCCGGAAGAACTGCGGCTTGCCGAACGCGTCCGCGCCTATTTGCCCTCGATGGAGCGCATGCGCTTCGTCACCACCGGCACCGAAGCGGTGATGAGCGCGGTCCGTGTTGCGCGCGCGTTCACGCGGCGCTCGCTCATCCTCAAGTTTGCCGGCAACTATCACGGGCACTTCGATCTGGCCCTGCTCGATGCCGGCGCCTCCGCGCACACATCGGATGCGGGTGCAAGCGGCATCCCCGACGGCGTGATGCGCGACGTCGTGGTCGCGCGTTACAACGATCTTGCGAGCGTCGATGCTTTGTTGCGCGGCCGCAAGCACGAGCTAGCCGCGATCATCGTCGAACCGATCGTCGGAAACATGGGCGTCGTGACGCCGGTTGCGGGATTTCTCGAAGGGCTGCGCGAGCGTACTACGCGCTACGGCGCGCTGCTGATCTTCGATGAAGTGATCACGTGGCCGCGCTTTGGGCTCGGTGGCGCGCAAGCGCGCGTCGGTGTCGCGCCCGACATCACGGCGATCGGCAAGATCATGGGTGGCGGCGCGCCGATTGCAGCATTTGGGGGGAGAGAAGACGTAATGAACGTGCTCGCGCCGATCGGCAGCACGTTCACCGGCGGCACGCACGGCGGCAATCCGTTCTGCGTCGGCATGGCGCACCGCGTGCTGGATCTCCTCGAAACGCATCCCGAATACTACGATCGCATGCGCGATCTTGCCACGCGCCTTGCTGAAGGCATTCGCGCGATCTTTCGCGAGCGCGATCTACCGTACGCGGTCGTGCAGCACGAATCGATCGTCGACTTTAAATTCCGCGCCGGATTGCCGAACCGGAACTATGACGACGCCCTCGCCGCCGACAAGAAGAAGTACGCCGACTACTGGCACGCAATGTTTGACCGCGGTGTATTGTTACCGCCGAGTCAAAACGAAGTGATGTTCGTATCAACCGCGCATGCCGGGAGCGATATCGATCAGACGCTTGGCGCGATAAGAGCTTCCTTGCAGGATTAAAATTCGGCGAGAACGGACCGGATGTGGCACCGCCGGCGAATCCGGGTACGTTTCTGAGCTGTATGCACACAAAATTTCTCGCCGCGCTTGCGGCACTCGCCTTCTTTGCTCCGCTTGCTGCGGCCGCGCAGGACGCGCCATCCTACGCGCAACCAAACGTCCAACAGGTTGCCGATGATCAGCAAATCCAAGGTCGCATTTCCAACTTCGACGGCGGCTACAATCTCACGGTTCAAGACGATCGCGGTTTCGTCGATACCGTCCAATTGCACGACGGCACGATCATCAATCCGACCGGTCTTACGCTCGCGCCGGGCATGGTTGTGAGCATCCTCGGTTACAATGCCGGGCCGTACTTCGCGGCCAATGAAGTCGACACACCGTACACATTCAACGGCGGCATGCCGTACTACGCGGGTCATCCGTGGAATTATTACGGGCCGACGATTAGTCTCGGATTTTTCTTTGGCAACACCGGTTGGTGGCACGGGAGCTACTTCGCGCCGGTTCGCTACCACTACGTCGGGAACGCGCGCGTGTACGACAACGTGCGGGTGACGAACGTCTATCGCGGAGGAACCTTCCGCGGCCGCACGTATGTGGCACCAGCCTCGCGTGGCGGATACTACCCACATGGGCAGGCTCGCCGCGACGGTCGCCCGCCTCGCTACTAACGATAAAGGCCGGCCAGATTCGTCTGGCCGGCCACGCTGCTTAGTGAATGCGTTGCGGGAAGTGATTCACAAAGGGCCGGTGACGCGCAGGACGCACACGCATCGCTAAATGGCTCATGACGTAGCTGGCGGCCTGCAACGCCGCAGCCGCCGCAGGAAGCGCCTGTGTCATAGTACGCCCGTGCGCCAAATATGCGGTCAATGACGTCGACGTTACATATGCCCATTGCGAGAAAGCCTCGGTATCCCAATCTTGATCGACGCCGTCGTACCATTCGAGCATGCTCCCGCCCTCGGGAAATACGTAATTTGCCGTATCCTCGTTGCAAATCTCTCCGACGCCGGCAAGGTAGTAGTGCTGGATCGTTTGCATCGAATAGAGCGTACTCCAATCGGCCATCGGATCCGCAAAGACGATCGTTTCGTCGGCCTCGCTAAGCGTCGGCGACGCCGGAAGGATGCCGCCGCCGATGAGACACTGCGACGGAAGCGTCGTGATGGTTCCTTTCGATACAAAGGTGTCGCTCTCGAGCGGTGACGGCGGCGCGCCCGTCAATCCGACTGCCACAGTCCAGGGATTCGGAACGGTGGTCGCGACCGGAGCAGGCGTCCCCGGCGTCCCCGGCGGCGGGATCTGCTCGCTCGGAAACGTCTGAATCGTGATCGGAATCGTCGACGAGGCCGAGGTAACCGCGGGCACCGTAACGATGTACCCGTTGTCTCCAAAGTCGCTGCTGTACGTCATTGAGGCGACGCCGCTCGACTGCGTCGCAAAATCGTAGAAGAGGGAGGCGCCGGCGCAACAGGCGATGGAGTACGAATCGCTATACGAGCCGTCCGGCGCAAAGATTGAGGTGTCGTCTTGCGCGCCGCCGCCGAACGCCGCGACCGACGAATAGGTGCATGCACCAGCGCCGGAGAGTACGTTCCAGGTCGCCGTAAACGGTAGCACGAGTTGCTGGTTATAGGGCGACGCACACGTAACGGTCGCCGGGTTCGACGGGTCGTTCACGCCCACGTAACCGAGGATACTCGCACCATTCGCAGACCGCCAGGCAAAGTAACTCACGAAGTTATCGTCGAGCGTCGCAAAGCCAGGCCCAACGTCCCCAAAATAGGCGTAGCAGCCGCCGCACATGTTGCCGGGAGAACCGAGTGTGGGAGGTGTGTACCCTGCCGCAGCGATTCCGGAGATTTCAACCAAGTTGTTGAGTCCATTGAAGCTCTGGCCGGTTGCTACCGTCACGGTATACGTGCCACTGAAGGGACTTGTCGCTCCGCTGGGCGGCCCATCGAAACCAGCTTGAGTTGTTCCTGAATATGCAAACGTAGTGGTTGCGCCGTTGACCGTCGGTGCCGTAGCGTCCGGAAGAAAGGTTGCGGGCGTGACGTTTGAACCGCTCACTCCCGATGCACTTGCAGCGATCGTCGCCGGACTCGCCATCGCGCCGCCGAGATAATTGAGCGTTACCGCCTGCGCCGTTGTTGAGCTCGAGAGCGGGCCGGTGCTGGAGAGACTTGTCTGCCCCGATCCATCCGTGTCGCTCAGCGAAATCGGATTTGTGTATGTCCCGAGAACCGTATGTCCATTTGCGTCGAGCGCATCGACGACCACCGGTATCGATCCGGCCGCGCCTACTTCCGAGGTCCCGCCCATGCTCACAACAACCTTGGTGACCGTCCCGTTCAGCGTGAGGGGAGCGTTGACCGTGGCGCCGTTCGTCGTAGTAAGTGAAACGTTGCCTTCGGCAATCACGCTCGTTCCGTTATATACCGTTACTGTATAGACGAGGGTTCCGACGGGTGCAGTGAGACTGAAAGCGCACGAGAGCTGGCCGTTCGTCAGTTGACACGCACTGTTCGACGTGCCGAGCGTTTCCGTGGTTGGGGTGCCGTTGTAGGCGGTCCCGTTCACCGAGTCGATGGTGAACTTAACGGACGTTGCATTCGACGGTACGACCACTTTCGGGCGCGTACGGGCGCTGCCGGCCGGCGGAACGATTACCAAAAACGAAACCGTCGCGCTTCCCGGCGGCGGCGACGTCGGTGATGCGGTGGGCAACGGTGTGCCCGGTACGCCGACGACATACGGACCGCCGTTCCCTCCATTACATGCTGCGAGTGCCAGAATGAAGAGCGCCACAAAAGCCAAGCCGTGATGCCGCATAAAAACGTCCGTCCTTGCAGTCGGTCAATTGGTTTATGCGGCATTCCGTGGGTGCGAAGCGGGTACCTACCGCTTGGGTGCTTACCCAACGTTGAGAGCGGTGACGTAAGTTACTAAAGGCGCTTACATTACGCCGGGGTCGACCAATCCGATCGTATTACCCTGCGGATCCCGAAAGAGTCCGATTGTGATCTCACCGCCGCTCGGCATTGGAACTTTGTCGGGACCCATCATGCGCGAACCACCTTTGGCTTCGATCTGCGCAAGTGCGTTCTCGACGTCATCGACGCGGATGTACCACGTTACGTGTCCGTCGTAGCCCTCGGGCGCTTTGCCGATTCCCCCGCTGATAAATCCGTCTTCTCCCGGCACGGTGTCGATCGTCACGTATTGCATCGGATCGCCGGACATCGGTTCTCGCGTCGCCCAGCCGAAAACGTCGCGATAGAAAGCGCCGAGGGCGACTGGATCGCGACCCATGATTTCAAAGTGAATGACCGGATGTTTCAATCCGATTTTGCTTGTGGTTGTCATGCGCTATAGATCCTCCGAAGTTCATCGATATCGAGTTTTTGCATCTGCAGCATGGCTTGCATTGCGCGTTGCGCGCGCTCGTGATCCGGACCGCCCAGCACCGCGCCTAGTCCTTCGGGCACGATGTTCCATGCAAATCCGTATTTGTCTTGAACCCAGCCGCACGGCAACTTCTCGCCGCCCTCCGAAAGCTTGTCCCACAGTACATCAACGTCGGCTTGCGTTTCGCAACCGACGTAGAGCGCGATTTTGCCTTGCGCGAAATCGTGATTGGGCGACTGGGAACTGGTCGGCGCGTTGATCGCCATGAAGTCCTGGCCGTCAAGCTGGAACTCGACGGTCATCACGGTGCCGGTCGGACCGGGACCGGCTTCGCCGTAGTAACTCACCTCGTTGATGCGTGAGTTTTTAAAGATCGAGACGTAGAACTTTGCGGCCTCTTCAGCGCCACGGTCAAACCACAGGAACGGCGTAATACTTGGCATGCTGTGTACCTCTCGTTCGGGCATTGTAACGTTTAAACTTGCAAAAAGCAAGTACTATGCAAAAAAGCAATTTTAAACTATACTACGGGCGTGGTAAAGCGGTCATACGGCCAGTACTGCGGTTTCGCGCGAGCGCTCGAAGTTATCGGCGAGCGCTGGGCGCTGATGATCGTGCGCGACCTGCTCATTGGACCGAAACGGTTTAGCGATTTGCTGCGCGGTTTGCCGGGAATTCCCACCAACATTCTAACCGGGCGTCTAAAAGAATTGGAAGAAGCGGGCATCGTGCAGCGGCGCGCAGTCCCGCGGCCGGGAAGCGGCATCGCGTACGAGCTAACGGATGAGGGATCCAGCTTGGAAGCGACGGTGCTCGCGCTTGGTCGCTGGGGCGCGCAGCGGTTAGACACGCCGCGCAAAGGCGAGGTCGTTACCGATGATTCGATCGCGATGGCGCTGCTCACGACGTTTCGACCCGAAGCAGCCGGCAAAAGTAAGGCAAGTTACGAACTACACATCGGCGATGTCGAAGTGCACGCGATTGTCCAGGACGGCAACGTGACCGTTGGCCGTGGTGCATTGCCCGATCCGGATCTGATTATCGAAAGCGGTCCTGCACTGCGCGAGCTGCTGGCAGGCGAGATCGCGCCCGAGGAAGCGTTGCGCAAGAAATTGCTTCGAATCGATGGTGATGCTCGCTTGCTCCGGCGTTTCGTGCGAATTTTCAGAATCTAAGGGTACAATCGGGCGGTGAGACGCACCGCCATTCGGGTTTGGTTTACGCTTGCCGCCGCTGTTATCGCGGCCGCGATTGCGGACCCATGTGTTGAGACGGTAGCGAACGCCGGCTGGTTTGGGCCGGGGAACTTCACCGATCACTCAACGCTCGACGTGGTGCCCGCGCTCGTTTCGGGCGCTGTGCTGATCGCGATCTGTCTGGCCATGCGCATTCGACGCGAGTTACTGCGCGCGTCGGGCGAAGCGCTACGCGCCGACGTCGAGCGTTTGCTCCCGGCACTCTTCGCAACGCAACTTGGCGTGCTTTGGACGATGGAAACAGGCGAACAAATTGTCGTTGCGGGCCATCCGCTCGGCGGCACGATTTGGCTCGGCGGACCGCTGTGGTTCAGCCTCACGGTGCACGCGCTCGTCGGCCTTGGCGTTGCCCTCGCTCTCGCGCAGACGGTCTGCGTGTGCGCGTCCACGACGGCGCGCATGATTCGGC
>JBAUEZ010000008.1:0-5267 GCA_049678885.1 Candidatus Aquilonibacter sp.
CGACACGCTCACGGCGCAGGTCACCGGCGAGAAGATCTGGCGCATCTACGAGCCGCTCATTGTGCTCCCGCTCGAGTCGCAACCGTTTCACAGTGGTACAAAAGTCGAAGGCCTCAAGCTCCTTGCAGAGGTCCATCTGCGCCCCGGTGATACGCTCTACATTCCGCGCGGATTTCCGCACGAAGCCAAGACGTCGGATACGGTCTCGCTGCACTGTACCTTCGCGCTTGCTCCGGTACGCGTGACCGACGTCATGGATTTGGCGCTGCGCATCGCCGGGGATCAAGACGTCGAGCTGCGTCACGCGTTGCCGCCTGCCGTGCTCGCGAGCGAAGATCTGGCAACCCGCTTGGGCGCGTTTTTCGAATCGCGCTTGGCGCAAACGTTCGAGACGCCGCGCATGCAAGTCGCCGTCGATATCGCCCTCAACGAACTTTTCCGCTTAACGCGACCCAACGCCAACGGTGCGTTTGACCAAGCAGTGCAGACCTTCGAGATCAAGCCGACGACGCGCGTACGCGTCGATGAAACCGTGCCCTACGTCGTCCGTCAGCGCGGCGAAGGCATCGAACTCCTGATTGCGGGCAAGGTCGTGGCGTTTCCGCCAATCTGCAAGCCCGCATTCGAACGGTTGCAGCGCGGCCCGACGACGGCGCAGGAGATGGATCCGGCGCTCTCCCACGAGCATAGCGCGCTCCTGATCAAGCTGCTCGTGCTCGAAGGCTTGGTCGTAATCGACGACTACTCTTCGCCGTCGAAATAGTCGAGCGGCTCTCCGCGTATGTATGTGCGCGCCGGCTCGCGCACGCCGTATTTCTTGCTGTCGGGGTAGTACCACGACTCGCCGATTGGGTTGTCGGCGATGCACATCACGACGAGATCTTCGGGACCGTCCCCACCGCGCAGCTGATGCGCTTCGCTCGGTTTGAAGAGAAACGCGTCACCCGGCACGATCTCGGTAATCCCTGATTCGTCGCGCACGAGGCCGCGTCCGGAAATAACGTAATAAAATTCCCACTGGGCGCTGTGCGAATGGTACACCGTTGCAGCCGTGCGCGGCGGAATACGTTGAATCTCGAGATCGAAGGGATGCCGTTCGAGCAGATCGGTCGAGTCGGGGATACGGCCGAGCGCAATCGAGATCTGTTTGCCCCAGCCGCCAATCGTGCGTTTTGGCGAGAAATACTCGTCGTCGGGAACGTCGTTACTATTGATCTTGCGCATGCGCCACGACTTCGCTACGCGCGCAGACTAGGCCCTTTGGCCTGGGGATCGGCTCTGCTCTGCGTCGAAGCGACGACCGATGCGCATGCTGAGATTCTTGGTAGTTGCCGTGTCTTTTACCGTTCTTTGCCAAACGGTAACACGTGCCGAGTCTTACGAGCCCACTCCGATGACGGCCGTTGCGATCCTAAACCGGGCGGATCAGGCTAGCGGAAAACGCGCGCCCGGCGCATTTGTCCGAGTCAGCACCGACCACTTTGGCGGCGTCGACCACACGGTAACGATGGTGCTCGACGATGGCGACTGGCGGACGACCGTCGACGGCGGCGGATTCACGTCGATGTCCGGCTCCCACCAAGGCCAGCTCTGGAGCAGCAACGAGAACGGCATTGTCACGCTCAACAGTAACTTTCGCGCCAAGAGTGATCCCAACGTACTCGCGCTCAAACACCCTGAGAATCCCCAGTATCGCGTTACCGTGCTTGGGATGACACAAAACCCACCCGAAGAGTACGTGGTCGATGTCAATCCGCCGGACGGTGTCGACGTGCACTTGTATTACAATGCACAGACCTTCTTGCTCGATCGCGAAGTACGGTTCGAACGCGATCGCTACCATCACGTCACCGAATACAGCGATTATCGCAACGTGTTCGGCAAGATGGCCGCCTGGCGAATACACAGCTACGATGGGCGCCCGCAAAACGACGAGGTCGACACCGTCGTCTCTTTCGAGCGTTCAACGACAACGTCGGATCTGGGGATTCCGGACTCAAAGCCGCTCTTTACTCTCGACGGTACGTCGCCGGTCGTGCTACCCGTAAGGTTCACGCCCGCAGGCATCATACTCCAAGCCAAGATCGGTGGTCGCGGCTATGATTTCTTCCTCGACAGCGGCGCATCGGGACTGTTCATCGATCCAGGCGTGGCGCATGAACTCGGCTTGACACAATTCGGGCGGTCGCGTCAGACGGTTGGCGGCGGCGACGTCGACTTCGGCAGCGTTCGCATTTCCCAGATGAGCATTGGTCCGCTACAGATGCAAAACGTGGCCTTCACCACATCGCCATTCGATTTCCACACGCAGGGTGCGCGGGTTGTGGGTCTGATTGGATTCGACTTCTTAGCAAGCGGCATCGTCGAGCTTGACTTCAAGGCGCACACCGTCACGCTTTATCCGCGAAGTATCTTTGCGGCAAACGCTGCTGGATGGCAAGCGTTGCCACTGCAGCTCGATGACGGGATTCCGCGCGTAGAGGCATCGGTCGAAAGCGTCCCGGGCAATTTCCTGATCGACACGGGAGCCTTCGGCATGATGGCCTATCACGACTACGTCGGCAAGTTGCCGACGGTTACGACGGCGCCGGGGCAACTGGAGTTCGATACCGTTGGCGGCGCGATGGATGCGCTTCTGCTCCACGTAACCGATTTCAAATTCGGCGCCATCGCCTTCCGGACGGCCGAATTTTTCGAGCCGACGAAGTCTACGTTCGATATCACGGATTATGACGGCATCATCGGCCGTAATGTGCTTTCCGTCTACAGAGTGACCTTTGACTACGCCGACCGCATTCTATTCTTGCGCAACAACATCTAGCGCGAGAGGCGCCCCGAGACGTACGCGAAGACGCGGCCGTCGACGTCGAGAATCGTCGCGATCGGCGTGAATCCCGCACGGTCGACGCGGTGGTGGGGATCGACCGCCAAGAGCGTTCGCGGCAAGGAGCAGCGCGGATCGTTTACGTCGTCGAGCCAGCGCAGTCCGTTGTCGTCGAAGTAGAAGCGCGAATATGAATCGGGGTCGTACCACGCCGGCAAGACCGCAAAGCACACGCGATCGTAGCCTTCGCGGTGCGCGATCAGCGTTTCGAACATCGCGCGCGTTCCGGAGTCCCACGCGTTGGAATCGCGGTGAACGTACTGCACGAAGTAGATCCACGAAAACCACGCGACCGACGTGGCCACCGCTACGGCGAACGCGCCGCGAACGAGTACCTGCGTCACGCGAGCGGCGCGGGCCCAGCGTATCGCTCCGGCCTCGTCGAGCAAAAACGCAAAGCCCATTGCCGCAAGCAGGCAAAACACCGTCGCGCCGGCGAGCGTGCGTGGCGCATTGGGTGCTCCTTCGTTGGTAAGCGCACCGCCCAGTGGATAACTAACCAACCACCACCACACCCACAGTGCGAGCGCGCGACTGCGCACGTATTGAAAGGTAACGAGTACGCCCAACGCGGCGAGCGGAATCAGCCACCAATAGAATGCGCCGAATCCGTTGAGGTAACGCCACGTGAGGCCCGACTGCGGATCGCCGGTTACGACGAGATACGACCAGCGAAAGTGTGCGAAGTAGTTGAGCGCAAACGTTTGTAGTGCGCGCAGCGACACGCCATGTCCGAACGTCGCAATGCGCAGCGCCCGCGAACTTGTCGCAAAATCAAAGAACCACATCCACAGCGCCGGCAGCGCAACGACCAACCACACGGCGGCGGTCGCGCACGCGGCGATGACCGCGCGCCACGAACGGCGTCGCGCGACGTAGAGCACGAGCAATGGTCCGGCGAGAACGAGCGCATAAAACCACCCCGCCATGTAGGTGTAGGCGGTCAATCCCAGCAGGATGCCCGCCCACGTGAGCCGTGCCGCCGTGCTGCGACGCAGCGCAAGCAATAAGAGGTAGACGCCGCCTAGGAGCGGCGGCAATTCTGAGGACGGCTCCCATGCAACACGCGAGAACTGAATGAAGATCGGTGCAATCGCCATCATCAGCGCAGCCAGAAGCGCGATGCGCCGCCGACGCGTCAGCTCGAGCGTAATCGCGTAGAGCAGGACGATCGAGATGAGTCCGAAGAGCACGGCCGGAAGGCGCAAGCCAAACGGCGTTTTGCCGAAAATAAGGCTCGAGACGTATCCCGCGACCGCATAGAGCGGCGGATTACGGGTGAAGCGCGCGTAGAGGAACGGACGCAGCGTCCCATCGACGTCATGCCCGGTGGTGACGATGCTGTGTGCAGAGTTGTAAAGATCGATCTCGTCGACGATCAGTTCCGGCGGCACCGATGAAAGATGATACAGCCGCAAAACCGCGGCCAACAGGAGAATAAAGAGCAGGCTAGCTCTTTGCAAAACGTATCTTCGCGCGCTCCCTGGCTTTGCGCGCTTCGTGGTCGCGATTGCGCGGCGGCGCGTGCGTCACCAGCGCGTCGAGCAATTCGCGCGCAGCGTCGCTGACACGGTCGACAGCACGCTCGAAGCTCGCCTCGTTGGCTTTGGACGGATGGGTAAATCCGCTGAGCTTGCGCACGAACTGGACTGCCGACGCACGGATTTCGGCCTCGGTCGCCTGCGGCGCAAAGTTATGGAGGGTCTTGATGTTCCGGCACATGCGCCCAGTATACAGTAGATTCCAAGGCTGGGAGCGCAGGCTAAAAGCACTTGCAGGAGGATATCGTGCAACGCACTTCGCTTATCGGTGAGATTTTTGGCTATCTGGTCTGCCTGCTTGCCGTCGTCATCTTCTTTATGAGCGTCGCCGGCATCGTCAACAACGCCTTCCGCGTCGCCAATCCAACGGCCGGGCCGCGCGTCATCGGCGCCCGCATGATGGGTGGCCCGGGACGACACGGCGGCAACTTCTTCTACCGGACGCGCGGGGGCCAAGTGTCCGGGCCGATGGCTGCTCCGCCCCAACCCTTCCCGCCCTCGGCAGCGCCGGACATCACGGCGATGCGCGCAAACTTCGTGCGCGATGCACGGTTTGAAGCAGTACGGCGGCTGGTGCTCGCACTCGTCATGTTCGCCCTTTCGATCTTCGTATTTCGGCGTGCATTTGCATGGCTCAATCCGAAGCAAGCCGGCGGAGGGGGAACCTAGACCCGAGCGCCAATCCACACCGCCCGGAGGTGCCAGCGATGCTTACCGACGTCAAAGCGGTCGAAGAGAAGGTACGCAAGGATATGGAGGACGGCATGGTCACGCCGTACTATTCCTTGCCGCTCGAAAAAGTTTACAACGTGCTCAACGGCGCGCTCGCGTCAGAGATCATC
>JBAUEZ010000009.1:0-1783 GCA_049678885.1 Candidatus Aquilonibacter sp.
CGGCGCGATCGCGTGGACAAGCGTACCGCTCGCGCTCGACGCGCCCGGTCGTCCGGTTAGCGCGAGCATCGCGATGCCGCCGGGTACATTTGCGCCCGGCGCGCCGGTGAGCGTGTCGCTGCGCGACGTTGCACCGGGTGCAGGCACAACGATCGTTCGCATCAGCCGCGGCGCTCCGTCCGGTGGCGCGCTCTTCGAATCGGCGCCCGCACTCTTGGCGGTGGGGCTCGCCGCGACGCAAGTCACCGCGCCGGAGGGTCGCACGTGGCATCCCTGGGTCGATTCGACCGGCGAGCACGCACAAGTTATCGGGTTCGAGCGCCGCGGATCGGCACCACGGAATCTCGCGCTCGAGCAGGCCGATACGCAAGCGGTGTCGTGGAACGTCGCACGCTACGACGGTGCCGGCATCGAAGTGCAAATGCCGAGCGCGCGCGGACGCTACACGCTCTCGATCCTCACAATCGAAGACGACGGGCGGGTGATTTCAGCTTCGTCGCCGATTACGGTCCAGTAGTGCCCTGCCCCATGCATGCCGCTATATTTGCTGGAGCCGCCATTGCCTGGAGGCAAGGCGCGAGGAGGGAGCATAGCCATAGCTCTGTGACCGACGAGCAACGAAGCCAGCAGGCAATAGCGGCCCAGCCCTTTGGGTTGCGCCATCGGCATCTCGCGGACGGCGTTGCTCTTCGCTCGCAAAGCGCTGCTTTTGTCGCTCATCGCGTCTTGTCCGCGAGCGACGATGTGCGCAACAAATACAGCGCCATGTATGGGTCAGGGCACTGATGGCCCGCAAGAAACCAAGCCGTCTGATGCTGCTCGACACCTACGGGTTGGTATATCGCGCGTTCTTTGCGCTGCCGCCGCTCACCACGGTCAAAGGCATTCCGATCAACGCCGTCTATGGCTTCACGATGATGTTGAACAAAGTGATCAACGACGAAAAGCCGACGCATGTGATCGCAGCGTTCGACAAAGGCATGCCGGTCGCGCGCGTGGAGCTCTATAAAGACTACAAAGCGCAGCGCGATGCGATGCCCGACGACTTGCGCAGTCAATTCCAACTCGTGCGCGACGTCCTTGCGGTACATCGCATTCCGATCGTCGAGATCGAAGGGCAAGAGGCCGACGACGTGATCGCGACGCTCGCTCGTCAGGCCGAGGATGCCGGCGAAGAGACGCTGGTCGTGACCGGTGATCTCGACCTGTTGCAAATCGTCGACGATCGCACGACCGTGCTGACCACGCGACGCGGCATCACCGAGCTTGGCCGCTACGACCCCGCCGCCGTGTACGAACGCTTCGAGCTGCAACCGAGTCAGCTGGCCGACTATCGCGGACTCAAAGGCGATCCGTCGGACAATCTGCCCGGCATTCCCGGCGTCGGCGAAAAGACCGCGACCAAGTTGATCAAAGCGGCGGGCTCACTCGATGCGCTGATTGCCGATCCGGCGCTCGCGGGAAGCCCCAAGTTGCAAAAGCTCGTCGAAGAGTATGGCGAGCGGGCGCGGGTCTACCGCGATGTCTCGATCGTGCGGCGCGATCTGCCGCTCGAGATCGATTGGGAACTGCGCTACGAGAAGCCGAGCGACGCCGCGCTCTTTCCGCTCTACTCGCAACTCGAGTTCAAAACGTTGCTCGCGCGACTCAAGGTCCCGGTCGACGGACTGCCGCTCTTTGCGACTGAGGGCAAACTCGAGGGCAGCTATCGCACGTACGTCGCTTCGGTCGATCCGCCGGAATTTGCGCGGTTGGCCGACGAGCTGCGCGCGCTCGCCGGCGT
>JBAUEZ010000010.1:0-1927 GCA_049678885.1 Candidatus Aquilonibacter sp.
TACCCATCGCGCGGCTTTTTCCGGCGCGTAGAGATTCCAAGCCGCTACGATAGCGACTGCGATTTCGAGGTAGGCCGCTAACTGATTCGGACCCTCGAGTAGGCCGGACACGCGTGGCGCGGGTGCACCACGCAAAACGATCATAATGGGAGGGGGGATTATTTGTTGCGCGAGGGCTGTAACACAGACGAGTGCAATCGAGAGCAACCACGCATAGCGTAAAAGCTTGTCATCGCGATCAATCCTGTACAGGACGTAAACCACCGCAAAAAAGAGTCCATATTCAATCCACTTTGCCGCCTCGCGCAGCGTCTCGATTCGGTGTTCGCTCGGGATGAATGAAAGCGCGATGGCCGCAACGACGCCGCCGAACGCAAGCAACAACGGGCGAGCCGCGCGCATATCGGGCAGCGTGCGCAGCCGCGGCAGCAAGCCGGTGCACGCGCCAAGCAACAAAACCTTGGGAAGGGTCACCATGGTATCGCCGATACTCGCGTAGAAGGCGATCGGCAGACACGCGATGAGCGCGGCGAGTGCATAGCGAGGGCGGCGCAGGGTCAACGCCACGGCGACGACGAACGCGGCGGTGAACGCAATCAACCCGAGCGGCGTCAACGGCACGCGCGTGCTTTCGCGCATGCGAGCGCGTTCTCCTTAATAAGGAGGCAGATGGACGAGGTTTCGATGCGGCACGCGATCGAGCGTAAGCGCGATGGTGAGCGGCTCGAATCTGTCGTGTGGGATCGAATCATCGCTGGATATGTAAGCGGTGAGATTGGCGATGCACAGATGGCTGCATTTGCGATGGCCTGCGTCTGGCGCGGCTTATCGGAAGCAGAAGTCGCTGCCCTGACGAGCGCAATGGTAGCAAGTGGCGCGACGCTGCACTATCCGGAGGGGATGTTTGTCGTCGACAAACATTCGAGCGGCGGCGTAAGCGATATTATCTCTCTCGTTGCCGTGCCGCTCGTCGCCGCGTGCGGCGTGCGCGTCGGGAAACTCTCGGGGCGCGCGCTTGGACATACTGGCGGCACGATCGACAAGCTCGAGGCAATCGAAGGGTTCAATGCCACACTGTCGATGGAGGATTTCGTGCGTCAGGTCGAGCGCGTTGGTTGCGCTATCGCAGCGCAAACCGATGCCTTCGTCCCCGCCGACAAACGCCTCTACCATCTACGTGACCTAACCGGAACCGTTCCTAGCACCGGACTGATCGCCGCTTCCATCGTCTCGAAAAAGGTTGCTGGTGGCGCCAACGCTTTTGTTTTCGACGTGAAGTGTGGCAGCGCCGCATTCATGCGTGACGCCGGCCAGGCCGAAAAGCTCGCGAGCATGCTCGTCGCGATTTCAGAACGGTTCGGGCGCCGGGCGCACGCGATCGTCAGCGATATGAACGAGCCGCTCGGACACTGTATCGGCACCGGCATCGAGGTCGTTGAAGCGCGCGAGGTGCTGCGGGGTCGCGAGCGTGATGAACGCGTGCTTGCCGGATGTTTGGACATCGCCTCGGCCATGCTCGAATTGGGCGGCATCGGCGACGCCAGAGCGCGCGCGCTGCATGCTATTGAGAACGGGAGCGCGTACGCGAAGTTCGTCGAGATGGTCGAAGCGCAGGGCGGCAGCCGTACGGCGCTCGAATCGCTGGCGCCCGATCCGCGCAGACACGATGTGCGTGCTGCAGGCGCCGGCGTTGTGCGCGTAATGGATGCCGTTGCGCTGGGAAACATCGCGCGCGGGCTCTCAAACGTCAACCCGCGCGCGGGGCTCTGTGTGGCTGTGCGCATTGGAGAGAAAGTCAAGCCTGGCGATCTGCTGGTCGAGGTATTTGGCGACGGCGCCGATCTCGCGCTTATCGCCAACGCGTTCGCTATTTAGCTGCGCTCGACATCGGCGATGAGATAGAGCGGACGCCCTTTGACCTCGTCGT
>JBAUEZ010000011.1:0-11313 GCA_049678885.1 Candidatus Aquilonibacter sp.
TTGCGCGCGATCGAAGAGATAGCTGTTGTGCACCACGCCGATGCCGCTGCGCACGTTATCGATCGTGTTGCCCGGATACGCCCCCCACGTCGTTTCGGTGAGCAAGAACCCGACGCCGGTCCACGCATTGACGGCGACGCAACCATAGCGCAGTCCCGCAATTGTAAGGTCAACATCATCGGCAAACGCCTTCAGCGTTGCGGGGTGCACGACCATGTTCGCGCCGAGATTGCCCCAGAGACGATCGTTTGCGAACGCGACGGCATCGCGCAAGAACGCCGCGGTCTCGCCGGGAAGGGTCGTTATCGCAAGGACGCTCGCGAACGCTTCTACCTCGAAGGCAACCGCATCCGTGTTCGCATCGAGCCGAAGGATCGAGCGATCGCCGCCGCCCAGCTGTCGCATGCGCTCAGCCGCGCCCGGGTAATACGCCGGGCGCGCAGGCGCTTCGCGCATCACGTTCTCGATCTCGGCGATGAGCTTGGGTGTGCCGTCCCAGGCGCTGGGCAGAATAACGACCTGCGAGGCGACGCAGTTGAACCCGCCGTTATGCAATTTCTGCGTGACGATCTGTTCGGCTTGGAAGCGAAAGTCGGCATCACTCCACGGTCCGGGCACGACGATCGTCGGGCTGACGTTGCCGAGCTCCGCCGAGATGGGTTTGTGCACCGATTGGTCGGCCACGATCGCGTTAAAGGTGCGGTCGCTGCCGGTGATGTGGATCTCATCGACCAGCGGGTGTTCGGTCAACAGCTTACCGGCCTCGGCACCACCGCAGGCGAAGCGCAAGAAGCCGCCGTCGACCAATGGCTTGAGCGCGTCCTCGAAAATCGGCCCGAGATATTGATTGACCGGATTCATTTTGAGGATGCACACGGCGCCGTCGGCCACGAGCTTGTAGAGCACGTCGAGCGGTGGAATCGACGCGATGTTGCCCGCACCGAGCACGAGCGCGACGCGCGGCTGCGGCGAGGATTGTTTGTACCAAACGGCCGTTGTCGACGCGAGCGTGTCGCGTGTGACGCCGGGCTGCATCCAGACTTCCGCGCGCACACCTGAGAGCAGCAGCCGATCGTAGAAGGCGTTGGGAAAGACGTCGACCGTCAGTTGACCGTCGGCGCGTTCGTGGACGCGCGATGCTGGAATGTTCGGTGCCCCACCGTACGCGAGGTCGCTGAGCGTGCGAATGTAGCGATTGAGCGCATAGAGCAGCGCCCACGGACCGCTCACCCACTCTTCACCCGCGAGCGGCGTGCCGGCGATGCCCTTTGCCTGCGCGCCGGCGAGCGCCCAGCGCTCGGCGTTTGCATAGACACTCTCGCGAACGCGCTTTAGTAGTTCGGCCTTTCCCGACGTGCGCAGCGCGATCCAACGCTTCGCCCCTTCGCGCAGTTCGAGCAGCGATTGTTCGATAGAGCTAAGCGATTGTTCGATAGAGCTAATTGGTGGAAACCATCCACTGAATTCCGAATCTGTCGACCAATTGTCCAAACCGGCCGCCCCAAAACGCCGGCGCCAGCGGCATCTCCACCGTGCCACCTTGCGCGAGTGCGTTGAACACGCGATCGCCTTCGGCCGCGTCCTGCGTCGCAACGCTAAGGGCGATGTCATCCTCGCCATGTGGCGGCGTACCGGGACGACCGTCCGAACACATAAAGCGCAAATCGCCCGCGATAAACGTTGCGTGCATGATCTTGTTTGTCCACGACGGATCGCTTTGATGTTCGGGCGGCGCTTCCGACATGCGCGTGAGCCCCTCGATCGTTCCGTTAAAGGCCTTCGCGTAGAAATTGAGTGCCTCTTCGCAGGTTCCGTGGAAGAAGATGTACGGCTCGAGCTTCACGTTGTTCTCCTTCAAAAGGCGGGGATGAGCCCTTGGCCACCCTGTCACCTTGAGCCTCTACTCTGTCACCCTGAGCTTGTCGAAGGGGATTGTCACCCGAGCGTAGCGCAGCGCCACGTTGTCATCCCGAGCGTAGCCGCGAAGCGGCGTAGTCGAGGGCCCGCCGCCACACTGTCACCCTGAGGTGCGAGTGAAGCGAGGCTCGAAGGGTTCCCCAATGCTAGAGCGTTCGGATGCCCTAGAATTTCTGGTGACCGTGCCCGTCGACACGTTGATCGGGAAGTGCGTCGAAGATTATGTCGATATGTTCGGTGTGGACGATTACCTCAGGCGACTGCTTCCGAGATTTCTGGCGTCCGCCCCGCGCGCAAATAGAGACGTTGTCCTTCAAACGCTGTGCCGGGATCCCGAGTCGGCGCGCGGTTTGGAGGCTGACGTCTTGCTGCTACATATGCAGGGCAAAGACGCTGACGATAACACGGGTATTTCGGCTGCGCACTACCTTCATGACATGGCTATTGCGGGCAGTGGGACCGCGCGCAGAATCCTCGGGCTTCTTCGTCTTGATGACCTTTGGACTCAGGATTATGGATGGCCGATGGAACCGGAGAGCGAGACGCGCTAGCATTCCGTGTCACGGTGATGCGACCGAGGCCGACATGAAAGGTTTACTAATTAAAAGCTGGATGAAGAGGCTACTGGGGAGCCGTACACCGACGTACACGTGTCCCGCATGCGGCTGGGACCGATTGTTGGAGCGACCGTATTCTGCATCGGGCTCGTCCTACGAGATTTGCCCGTCGTGCGGCTTCGAGTTCGGTGTGTCGGACGACGATCGAGGATTCAGCTACGACGACTGGCGTGAAGCATGGATCGCCCGAGGCATGATCTTCCGATGGCCGAAGGTCAAGCCGGCCAATTGGGATCCGGTCGCACAACTAAAAGGGATCGGTCGACGTCAGCTCCTAGCCCTTGAGTCTTCTTGACCGGCTTGCATAAACGCGCATAGCGGACGCCGCTGCGAAACCGTCGTCAGCAGCGCGCCTAGGCCGAGGGCGAGTCGTGGGCAGGCTGCACCGATGGTCCGCGCGTATAAACGCTCGTGCTGCCCGCGTTTGGGAATTCTCAGGATCTCCAGGATATCGAAGAACGGCTCGAGCAGGCACCCGATGATATCGGGCTGCTGTTCTCGCGCGCGTGCCTCCTCGATATGCTCGGGCGCAACAATTCGGCACGTGACGCCTATATCGAGGTCATCAAGCGCGACGGCAAACATCTCGGCGCGCTGACCAATCTCGGTACGCTGCTGTTCAACGCAGGGTACCGCAGCGCGGCGCGCTTGACGTATCAAGAGGCGCTCAAACATCATCCGAACGATGTGCCATCGCTGATCAACTTCGGCAACGCGCTCCTCGAATCGAATGAGCTCGAATCGGCGAAACAAGTCTACGAACGTGCACTTGCACTCGAGCCGGATTCGGCGCAAGCGCACCAAGGTCTGAGTCATGTCCTCGGGCGCATGGGCCTCGACGAAGAAGCCGAGCGCCATCGACAACTCGGCTTCAAAGCGATGCCGGTGGTCGTGAGCGCATTTCGCGGTGAAGGCATACCGGTCTCGTTGCTGCTGCTCTCGTCGGCGTTTCGCGGAAACGTGCCCGTCGACGTGCCGCTCGACGACAACACGTTCCTGACGATCAAGCTCTTCACCGACTACTACGAACCCGATCTACCGCTGCCGCCGCACGACGTGATCTTCAACAGCATCGGCGATGCCGATCGCTGTCGACCGTCGCTTGAAGCCGCGCAGCAGTTGTTGGACGCGCAAGGCGCCACGTCGCTGAATCCGCCATCAGCCGTACTCGGCACGGGACGCGTGGAAATGGCGCAGCGTCTGCGCGGCATCGAGGGCTTGATCGTTCCGCGTGTCGAGGACGTCGCGCGAAGGGAACTCGACCAGGTCGAAAACTTTCCCGTACTGCTTCGGCCGCCCGGATATCACACGGGCGAATTCTTCGAGCTTGTGCGCGATCGTGACGAGCTCGCGACCGTCGCTGCGACGCTCCCCGGCGATCGGCTCTTGGCAATTGAACTCCTCGATGCGCGCGGTGCCGACGGTCATTATCGCAAGTACCGCGTGCTTTCGATCGGCGGCCGACTCTTTCCGATTCACCTCGCGCGCTCGACGCAATGGAAGGTGCACTACTTCTCCGCCGATCAAGTGCGCACGCCCGAAGCGATCTCGGAAGAAGAAGCATTTCTTACCGATATGTTTCGCGCGATCGGCCCGCGTGCGATGCGGGCGATCGAAGAAGCAGCGCAGCGCATCGGTCTGGATTACTTTGGGATCGATTTCGCGCTCGATCCTAGCGGCAACGCACTCTTCTTTGAAGCCAACGCCACGATGCGTGCGGTGATTCCGCTCGAGAAAGAGCAGGCCGAGGCGCGCCGTCACGCGGCGATCGCCGCGAACAACGCATTGCGCGAGCTGGTGTTACGTGCTGCGGGAGCTAACGAATCAGTTTGAGGTGGCCGGTCGCGTAGATGCGAATCTGCGAATCGAAGCGCTGGTTCTTGCCGTCGATGCCCTTCACGTGCGAACGGACCGCGTAGTCGACGCTCCCGTCAATCTCGTTGTGCGACGTGCCGAGGAAGTGCATCAGCGGATGCCCGTTGCGCAGCTCCACGCGCCGGTGCGTCACTAGAAAGTGCGCAATGCGCTCTTGGATCTGGGCCGACGGATGCGGCTCATGCCCCTTACGCGGGGGCTTGATCGATGCGGCCGCCACAGGCCTCGGCGATGCTTTTCCCTCGAACCAGGTCATTGACTGAAGTTACCCTCCGCGCGAGGTGCTAGCTAGCCCAAGCGGGCATGCCATCCCTTCTCTATAGGCCTAGTATGCAGCAGAAGCTTCCAGAAATCGTCCTACGCAAGGGGGCATGGGCGTAAAGTCCTGGCCAAATCAGGCCGATCTTAACCGTCCGGACACCACAAGTGACCTAGGGCCTGAAATAATGCTTGTGTGAGTGCCTGGTTTTCGAAACAGTCCAGCGCGCCGGCTAAGAGCCCGGCGCCGGTTGCCCATCCGCCGCATATACTCGAGCATGCGATCGGGAATCTGTTGTGCGCGCACGGGCGACTGGAGCAGCGCGCGGGACGCCACCTCATGCACTGGTTGGCGAGCACCCGCCATCCCGACGGCAGCATCGATTATGTCGTACGCACGCGCATCCACAGCCAACACGGTATGGAGCGCAACTTCGAGTCGCACGTCCGCGTCTTCGCGGATCGCCGCCTGAAGCTAATCCGCTAGACCAACCCGCTAACTGATCAGCTCGCGCTGCACCATGATGTCGCGCGGATCGATCAGGTGTTTCTGCAAGCCCAGCTTGTCGGCCGGTACGCCGAGCGCAAACGCTACGAGCTGCGGCAGATGGAACGTCGGCAGATCGGTGCGGCCCCAACGAGCAGCAGAGTCTTGCTGATACCCGTCGAGCGCCAGGTGACATAGCGGGCACGGTGTGATGACCGCTTCGGCGCCATGATCCTTGGCGATGCGCATGTTTTGGCCGACCATGTCGACGGCGACATTTTCTTTTTCGAGTTGAATGTGGAAACCGCAGCAACGGGTTTTGCCCGCGTAGTCGACCGGCTCGCCGCCGATCGCCGCAATCACGTCCTCGAGCGAGTGCGGATTGCGTGCCGATTCCCAACCGTTGACGTCCTCGGGCCGGATAATGTGGCAGCCGTAAAACGGCGCAACTTTGAGCCCATTGAGCGGACGCACGACCATCTTGCGCAGATTATCGAGCCCAATGTCGTCGATTAAGAGCCACAACAAGTGGCGCACGGTCACATTGCCGGAATACTTCGCGCCGAACTTGCCCAGGATCGCGTTGGCATGATCCATCTGCTCTTCGCTTTCGAGCAGCTCTTTGTTCGCCGCGCGCATGTGGCCGGTGCAGGTCGAGCAGATCGTGATCACGTCGTCGAGGCCAAGCGCTTCGGCCTGCGCGTAGGTGCGGGCATTGAGCACGCGCGCCACGTCGCGGTTGACGTCGTTGACGACCGATGCGCCGCAGCACGAGGCCGCAGTAAGTTCGATCAGCTCGATCCCGAGCTTATCGGCCAGCAGCATCGTTGAGTTGAAGAGTTCTTTGCACGACTCTTTGGCCACGCAGCCGGGGAAGAAGCCGTAGCGCTTACTCTCGCGCGAATGCGTGGGTTTGTGCGCGTCGAGGGCCTGATCCTCAGGCAGTATCGATGTGGTCATTATGAAACCGGGACCTCCAGCGCTTCGAAAATAGTACGAACTTCATCGACCTTCGGAATCGGCTTGATCGAGGGAAGCCCCAGCATGGGTGCGGTTCCCCCGGCCGCCATCTCGATCGGCGTCAGCTTGCCGCGGGCCATCAGCCGCAAGGCGAGCGGTAGAACTTTGATCTGCGCGACGACGTTGAAGCGTCCGACCGTGCCGAGCACGACCTCGGTCTCGGCTAGCATGCCCGTCTCTTTGATCGTCTTGGATACGGTGAGGGCGTGACGCGGACCACGCTCGTTCAACAACACCTTGTCGCTGATCGAGGCGCGCTTGACATCGATGATTCGGTTGTTTGGATCGACGTGTTTCGGACAATACGAGCACATGTAGCAGTGCGCGCACAGCCATAGGTAATCTTCCGAGATCTGTGCGATGCGCTCGCTGCGCTGGCTGTCGCGCACGTCTTCGATGAATCGATAGGCGTATGCAATCGCAGCGGGACCGGCGAAGGCCGGGTCGACGCTGACGACCGGGCAGAGCGCGTAGCACGTCGCGCACATGACGCAGTTCGCAACCTGGACGAGCTTCTTCATGTCGTCGGGCGAGACGCGGCGTTCGGTCTGGTGATCGGAATCCGCATCCTTCGGCTGCAGGTAAGGCTTTAGGCGCGTGTACTTGTCCCAGAACGGCTCCATGTGCACGACCATGTCCTTCATCGGCTGGAAGTTCGGCATCGGATCGACCGAGATCGAGCCGTCCTCCCGGATGACATCCCTGCAGTTGGTCTTGCACGCCAGGCCCGTGACGCCGTTAATGTTCATCGAGCACGAGCCGCAGATTGCCGAGCGGCATGAACGGCGGAAGCTGATCGAACCGTCGATCTCGGCCTTCGCGGTCTCGAGCGCATCGAGCACCGTCGTGTTTTCGGGCACCTCGACCTCGACGAGGTCGCGATGCGGTATCGTGTCGACGGCTTCGTCGAAGCGGAAAAGATCGAGTTTGATTTTGGCCACGTTTAGTACGCTCTCACTTCGGGTGCGAACTCGGTGATCGTCACGCCGCGCGAGTAATCCAGGCGCGGCGATCCGTCGGGCTGGCGCCATGCCAGCGTGTGCTTGAGCCAGTTCGTATCGTCGCGCTCGGGATAGTCGGTGCGTGCTTGCGCGCCGCGCGACTCCTTGCGCTCGAGCGCGCCCTTGGCGAGCGCGTAGGCGACGTCGATCAAGAAGTCGGTCTCGAACGCCGAGACGAGATCGGTATTGAACGTTTTCGATTTATCCATCACGTAGACGCCCGCATCGAATTCCTTACGGACTTTATCGACATCTTGCACGGCCTGCGCGAGGCCCTTCGCGTCACGGAAGATGAAGGCGTTCTCGCTCATCGTTTCGTTCATCATATGGCGTAGCTTCGGCGCACGCGTGCCGCCGGTGCTCGCAAGCAGCTTGTTGACGCGATCTTGTTCTTGCTTGAGGGTCTTGTCGCTCTGCTCCAGGTTGCCGACATTCTTGATGTAGTCGATCGCGTGTTTTGCCGAGCGCGCGCCGAAGACGATCGTCTCGAGCAGCGAGTTGCCGCCCAGACGGTTCGCACCGTGTACGGAGACGCAGGCGCACTCGCCGGCCGCGTAGACGCCGGGCACGCGCGTCGCGCCCCACTTGTCGGTCTCGATGCCGCCCATCGTGTAGTGCGCGCCGGGCAGAATCGGAATCGGCTCATTGATCGCATCCTTGCCGGTGGCGTCGAGCGCGAGCTCGCGAATCTGCGGCAGACGCTCGAGGATCTTTTCGCGGCCGAGGTGACGCATGTCGAGCAGCACGCAGCCTTCGACGCCGCGGCCTTCGAGAATCTCGGTCCACTCGGCGCGCGACACGACGTCGCGCGAGGCCAGCTCGCCCTTATTCGGCGCGTACTTGAACATGAAGCGCTCGCCGAGCGAGTTCAGCAGATACGCGCCTTCGCCGCGCGCGCCTTCCGTCATCAGCACGCCGTTCTCTTTGAGCGTGGTGGGATGGAATTGCATGAACTCCATGTCCATCAGCGGGATGCCGGCTTTGTAGACGATGCCCATCCCGTCGGCGGTCGAGGCGTAGCCGTTGGTCGTCTTAAGGTACATGCGACCCGCGCCGCCCGTTGCGAAGATCGTCGCCTTCGCGGTGACCTTTTCGAGCTGGCCGTTGCGCATGTTGTAGGCGACGACGCCGGTGCCGATACCGTTGTCGATCGCAAGCGCCGTGCAGAAATATTCTTCGTAGACCGTGACGCCGAAGCGCTCGAGTTGCTCCCACAACGTGTGCAGGATCACGAGCCCGGTGACGTCGGCCGAATAGCACGTACGCGGCGAACCGGCACCACCAAAGGGGCGTTGCATGATGCGTCCGTCGGGCATGCGCGAGAAGATGCAGCCGCGATGCTCGAGCCAGATGATTTGTTTGGGCGCATCCTCGCACATCGCCGCGACCGCATCTTGATCGCCGAGATAGTCCGAGCCCTTGACGGTGTCAAAGGTGTGCGCTTGCGGAGTGTCTTCTTCGCGGTTGCCAAGTGCGGCATTGATACCGCCTTGCGCGGCGCCCGAGTGGCTGCGCACCGGGTGCATTTTGGAGACGATGGCCACATCGGCACCGGCCTCGGCAGCTTCCACTGCCGCGCGCATGCCTGCGAGGCCGCCGCCGATGACGACGACGTCGTGCTTGATCATTGCTTCTTCATATTACTCGGCGTCCTTGAGCTCGTCTCCGCCTTTGGTCCGGCTGTAGAACCGGTACTGATTCTTGCCTGCTTGTTTAGCTTGGTAAAGGGCTTCATCGGCGGCAAAAAAGAGGCTCTGCCCGTCGATGCCGTCGCCCGGGAACATCGCGACCCCGATCGAGGTGGCCAAGCCGTTGCGGCGCAGGGCCGACATGATGCGCTCGACGCCGCGGCCGGTCTGGTCGCGATCGCTCTGGGCCATGATCAGGACAAATTCGTCGCCCGCATAGCGGGCCACGATGTCGCCCTTCCGGGCGTTTTTCTTCAGAACCTGGGCGAAGCGTTTGAGCGCCAAGTCACCAAGGCTGTGGCCGCCGGAATCGTTGATCTGCTTGAGGTCATCCAAATCGAGGATGACGAAGGCAAACGGCGTGTCGTAGCGTTCCGACGTATGTAGCTCGCGCTCGAGAAGCTCGGAGAGGGCCCGGCGATTGGGAATCCCGGTCAGGCTATCAGTGTTCGCCAGGCGCTGCGTTTCCTCGAGAAGCCGCCGCGTCTCTTCGTACAGGCGCGCGTTCTCGACGGCGATTGCGGCCTGCGATGCAAAATCGAGGAGTACGCGTAGCTGATTCTCGGTGATCTCGACGCCGGGCGGATCGTCGGCGTAGAGCATGCCACGCACGACGTCGCGCGCGACCAGCGGCGCAATGCAATACGACCCTCGCGCATCGTCGAGTGGCGCGTCGTGGTCTTCAGCCGAACCGTACGCAAGCTGGAGTTTGCCGTGCGCAACATCGATCAGCGCTGAGTTTGCGCGAAAGTCTTCCCCGTCGATTGCGTGGTTAACGATTCCGTTCTCGTCACACTCGAGACGCCGGATGATCGTCTCGTCGGACCCCAGGTCGAAGAGCACGACGCGTTTGAATTTCAACGCCTCGACCACGCCACGCAGCACCATCGAGAGGATGTCGTTGATCTCGAGGGTGGAGTTAATGGTGGAGAAGACCTGTTGCAGCACGAAGAGTTCAGCGTTCTGCTGAGCATACTCGTCGCGTTCGGCTTCCAGCCCCGCGATACGCGCGCGTAGCCGCTCGATCTCCTCTTGGAGTTCGGCGGCATCGGGGGAGCCGGCGGACAGGTTGGCGCTCATCGTTTAAAGTAACGTCTAGCTTTTAAGGTTTCTTTAGGTCGAGGTCAGGCGAAGAGCAGTTTGCGACAGTTCGTTCATCTCCACGTGCACTCCGAATATTCGCTGCTGGACGGGGCCTGCCGGGTCGACCGGCTCTGCCGGCGGACCGCCGAGGATGGGGCCCCGGCCGTCGCCCTGACCGACCATGGCGTCATGTACGGCGCGATGGAGTTCTATTATGCCGCGCGGGACACCAGCCTGACGCCGATTATCGGCTGCGAGGCCTATATCGCGCCGCGCGGGCGCTTCGACCGGACCGTGCGCGACGAGGCACATGTGACGCTTTTGGCGGCCGACCTGATTGGCTACCGGAACCTCACGGCTCTCATCTCCAAAGGATTCCTCGAAGGATACTACTACAAACCTCGCATCGACCTCGATTTGCTCGCGCAGCACAACGACGGCCTGATCGTGCTCTCGGGCTGCATGTCGGGCATGGTCGCCGCGCCGCTCCTCAAGAACGACTACGAGAGCGCGGTCAAAGCAGCCAAGACCTATGTAGATATCTTCGGGGACCGCTTCTATATCGAGGTGATGCGCCACGGGATGCCCGAGGAAGAAGCGATCAACACCGGCCTCGTGAAGGTCGCGCGCCAGCTCAACATTCCCATCGTCGCGACCAACGACTCGCACTACCTCGAGCAACGCGACGCGCCGGCGCACGACGTGCTGCTGTGCATCGGCACGGGCAAGACCGTTTCCGACACGAGCCGGATGAAGTTCTACTCCGATCAGTTCTACGTGAAATCCGCCGAGGAGATGTACGAACTCTGGAGCGATCTGCCCGAAGCCTGCGAGAACACGGTCAAGATCGCCAATCGCGTTGACATCAGGATCCCCGAGAAGATCTTTCATCTGCCGCAGTATCCCGTGCCGGAGGAAGCGGCGCAGCCCGAACGCACCGCCGAGTCGTACCTGCGCGAAATTTGCGAAGCTGGGTTGATCGACCGCTACGGCCCCGAGCGCGCAGCGACTGATGCGGCGCTACGCACGCGGCTCGACTACGAACTCGACGTCATCAACAAGATGGGCTACGCCTCGTACTTTCTGATCGTCTGGGATTTCATCAAGTACGCGCGCGATCATGGTATTCCGGTCGGACCAGGGCGTGGCTCGGCGGTGGGCTCGGTCGCGTCGTATTGCCTGAAGATCACCGACCTCGATCCGCTCAAGTACAATCTCTTTTTCGAGCGCTTTTTGAATCCCGATCGTATCTCGATGCCGGATATCGATACGGATTTTTGCGTTGAGCGGCGCGATGAAGTGATCGCCTACGTCACTGAAAAGTACGGCAAGGATCGCGTCGCGCAGATCGTCACGTTCGGCACGAT
>JBAUEZ010000012.1:0-19329 GCA_049678885.1 Candidatus Aquilonibacter sp.
GCGTAGAGCAGCGCCGACGGTCAGCGCGATTGCAGCGCTCTGCCAGAGCGCATTGATCGTCGCCCAGAAGAGATGCTGCATGCTCACGCGTCGGTCGCCTCGTCGATTAACCGGCGCATCTGCGTCAGCTCTTGCGTGGAGAGCTCTTCGTTCTCGAGTAAGCGCACCGCGAGCAGACCGGCCGAATTGTTGAAGAACCGCTTGACGACATTTTGCACGGCTGCGCGCGCGGCGTCGTCGCGCTCGACCTTGCTATGATAAATAAACGCGCGCCCGCGCTCTTCATGCCGCAGGTAGCCCTTCTTTTCCATGATCCGGAGCATTGTTTGCACCGTGTTGAACGCCGGCCGTTCGCGCTCGGGAAGCGCGTCGAGCACCTCGGCGACGGTCGCGCTTCCGCGCGTCCAAATGACTTCTATCAGGCGCTGTTCCCCTTCGGTCAGCGTCTCCGAACGTTTACGGGGCATCCGTACCTCCAGGTTTATACCTAACGAATTAGGTATCTGTATGGGGAGCATAGCGCGTGGGAGGGCCGCTGTCAATCGGCGAAGCGCGCGCGCATGCGCCGGCCGCAGGTTCCAGGTCCCTTGGCACTTGCTGCGCTGGGCATCGTGTTCGGCGACATCGGTACCAGCCCGCTCTACACGCTGACCACCTGTTTCACCTCAACCAAAACCGCGGTAACGCTTCCCAACACGCTCGGCATCATCTCGCTGCTCGCCTGGGCGCTGATCATCATTGTATGCATCAAGTACGTCACGGTGCTCATGCGCGTGGACCACGAAGGTGAAGGCGGAATTCTCGCGCTGCTCGCACTTGCGCAACCGCCGAGACTGCTCGGCAAGTTGACGACCACGCGATGGCTCATTCCAGTGGTCGTTATCGGCGCCGCGATGCTAATCGGCGACGGCATGATCACGCCGGCGATCTCGGTGATCTCAGCTGTCGAGGGCCTCAACGAAGCGACGAGCGCCGCGCAGCCGTACATCGTGCCGATCTCCGCGGCGGTGCTGCTCGGACTCTTCCTCATTCAATCCCGCGGCACGGCGAGCGTCGGCGCAATTTTCGGACCCGTGATGTTGCTCTGGTTCATCGCCATAGCCATCGCCGGTGCGGTCGCCGTCGCGGCGCATCCGGCGATCGTCGCCGCGATCAATCCGTACTGGGCGCTGTGGTACATCTTTCACCACGGAATTTACGGCTATCTGATCTTCGGCGGCGTGATCCTCGCGCTGACCGGTGCCGAGGCGCTCTACGCCGACCTTTCGCACTTCGGGCGCATTCCGATCACCTGGGCGTGGTACGGCGTCGTCTTTCCGGCTCTGCTGCTGAACTATTTCGGCCAGGGCGCGAACATTCTCGGGAACCCCAAGGCGATCGATTCGCCGTTCTACGCGCTGACGGGCGGCTGGACGTTGATGCCGATGGTCGTGCTCGCAACGCTCGCGACCGTCATCGCGTCGCAAGCGCTGATCTCCGGCGCGTTCACCCTCTGCGAGCAAGCGATCGCGCTCAATCTCTCGCCGCGGATGCGCGTCTTGCACACCTCGCAGGAGCAGCGCGGCCAGGTCTATATCCCGTTCATCAACGCACTGCTCGCGGTCGTGTGCCTGATCTTGGTATTCACGTTTCAAAGCAGCGCGCGTTTGGCCGCGATGTACGGACTCGCTGTTGCGTGTACGATGCTCGCCACCACCCTCGCGTTCTTTGTCGTCGCGACGACCATCTTCAAGTGGAAGAAGCGCTTCGTCATTCCCGGCATCAGCGTCTTCGCGCTCATCGACATCTTGTTCGTCACGTCCGGATTGCCGAAGTTTCTGGACGGCGCATGGGTCCCGATAGCGGTGAGTGCCGCGATCGCGTTTGTCTCGCTCACGTGGCTGCGCGGCCGCCGCGCGCTCGCGCGCTCGCTCGCCGTCGATCAACAGCCGGTAACTGAGTATCTGCGCGAGCATCGCGAACCGGCAACGCCCACCGCGACCACGGTCCTGCTCACCAACGACCCAACCGGCGTGCCGTTTGTCCGCCATCACGTATGGATGCCGGCATTTCTACGTGACAAGATGATCGTGCTGCTCACGCTTTTGCCGGCCTCGCGGCCGTACGTCGAGCAGACGCATCGCGTCACGCTCGAGAAAATTGCGCCATCGCTCTTCGTGCTGAAGGCGAGCTTCGGCTACATGGAACAGCCGTCGCTACACTACATTTTCCGTGCTTGCGATAAGCTCGGATTCGACATCGATGATGAACGCACGACCTTCTTCTACTCTGCGCCGATCATCGTCGGCTTAGAACGCGGCGGCATGCGCAGCTGGCAACGCGGACTCTTTTCGTGGCTCTCGCGTGTGTCGCGCTCGCTCGTCGACGATATGGAAGTACCGCCGGACCGCCGCGTCGGCTTAGGCATCGAGATCCAGCTTTAGATGAGCGAGAAAGCGCCGGGGGAATCCGGACGAAGGCACGAATCGTAGCCAACCCACCACGATGCGTGAAATCTTTGTAACTGCCGCAGCATGGCTCGAAGAGGGGCGCCCGTTTGCTCTTGCAACGCTTGCGGAGCTGCGCGCCTCGAAGACGGCGCCGCTCAGCACAAGCGTCGCTGTCGACGCCTCCGGCAACATCGCGGGGAACATCGGTGCGGGCTGTTACGAGAGCGAGATCATCAACACCGCGCAGCAGACGCTCCGCGACGGCATCGTGCGCCATCTCGATATCGATTTGGACAACGATGACGAATTGAGCGGCACGGCGTGCGGAGCGCAAATGCGACTAATCGTCTGGCGCCCTACGCCCGACTTTCTCCACATCGCGCGCGCGATCGTTGCGGGCGAGCACGCGGTTCGGCTCGCAATCGACGGCTTCGAACACATCTTCCCCGCCAAGGACACGCTCGTGCTGGTCGGCGCGACAACGCTTGCAGCCGAGCTCGCGTCGATGGCTCGCCGCGTCGACCTGCGCGTCGTCGTCGTCGATCCGCGTCCCGCGTTTGCGACGCGCGAGCGCATTCCGGATGCCGATGCGCTCGTGCGCGAGTGGCCCGACGATTATCTTCCGCGCGCGCTCAACACGCGCACGTCGGTCGTCGTCCTCTCACACGATCCCAAATTCGATTTGCCTGCATTGCGTTGCGCCCTGCGTTCGGCTGCGCCATACATCGGACTGCTCGGCAGCCGCCGCGCGCAGACCGCGCGCCGTGCCGCGTTACGCGCTGAAGGCTTCGACGAGGACGCGCTCGAGCGCATTCACGGTCCGGTGGGGTTGGATATCGGCGGGGCGACGCCGGGCGAAACGGCGATCTCGATATTGGCGGAGATCATTGCCTACCGCAGCGGACGCAGCGGAACGCCGTTGCTCGCGCGTGGGGGCGCGATACATTGAACGTTGTCACCGCCGAGATCACGACGCTCGATGTCGATGCGATCGTCAACGCGGCGAACGAAGGCCTCGTGCGCGGCGGCGGTGTCTGCGGCGCGATCTTTCGGGCGGCCGGAGCGCAACTCGTTGAGGCGTGTCGCGCGGTCGCGCCGTGCCCGACCGGCGAGGCGCGGATCACGCCCGGATTCAGCGCAAAGGCGCGCTGGATCGTGCATGCAGTCGGTCCCATTTGGCGCGGCGGATCGCAGGGCGAGGCAGCACTTCTTGCGTCAGCGTATCGTGCAGCCTTAGACGCCGCGGCCGGCGCGGATGCGCGATCGATCGCCTTTCCGGCGATCTCGACCGGCATCTACGGATATCCCAGCGACGCGGCGGCCGACGTTGCGATCGCCGCGGTGACGTCATGGCTCGATGCTGCCAAGGAGCGGTTGGACGTGATCGTCTGCGCATTCAATGAAGCGGACGCGCAACGCTATCGCGCTCGATTAGGATAAAGCGCGAGGACTCGTGAAAAGCGACAACTATGCGTTGATGCCGTTGCTCTTCGGCCTCACGTTCGTGTCGGGCTTGATCGATGCGGTCAGTTTCTTGCGTCTCGGCCACGTGTTCGTCGCAAACATGACCGGCAACGTCGTGCTGCTCGGCTTTGCCATCGGCGGCGCCAAAGATATTTCGATCGTGGGTTCGCTGATCGCGATCTTCGCCTTCGTGGTCGGCGCGGCGATCGGCGGGCGGCTCAGCCGTCGCCACGCGGAAAGCGGCGCACACCTCTTAGCGGTCGTGACGATCGTCAAGATTTTCTTGATGCTCGGATCGGCGGCGCTCGCGTGGCTCTTCGGCATCGACACGACGATCGCATATGCAATTATCGCCGTGCTTGCAACCTCCATGGGTCTGCAGAATGCTGCGGCGCGCAGCGTCGGCGTCCCTGATATCACGACGACGGTTATCACCCAAACGTTGACCGGCATCGCAATGGACTCGACCCTTGCGGGCGGCGATAACGTTCGTTGGCGCCGCCGCGTCGCATCGGTCGTCATCATGTTCCTCGGCGCGCTGCTCGGTGCATTGGTGATCTTCCGCTTCGGCATCGCAGCGGCGCTGCTCGTTGCTGCGCTTGCGCTGACCATTGTTTCGATTTGGGCCTGGAGACTGAAGGCGCAAGTTTGAGCCGTTGGCAGGGCGGGAACGTTACGCGCAAATGATACACAATCTGAGGAACGCCCAGCCGAACGAACTGCGCGCGCAAACAGCTAAGGTGCTGCTCAACCGTCTCTACCGCAACCTTTCCGAACTCGTTGCCGATGAGGTCGATCTTGCAAAAGCCGAAAGCCACGCGCTGACGGCTGCTGCCCGAGAGTTCGCGGTCTCGATGGTGTGTGGCGTACTTGCGCTCGCGTGCCTGTCGGTGAGCGCAATTGTGTTGCTTGCGAGCACTACAAGTTTGTGGATCGCCGCATTGATCGTCGCGGGTATCTACGCGATCGTTGGAGCCACGGTACGGCTCATCGCACGCGAACACTTCCGACGCGCCGCCGACACGATGTTCTCGAGCCTACGCGCCCTGCTCAACAAACCGAGTGACGCGGACCTGACGCTCGATGAGCGCCGCGCGCGCGTCGAATGGACGCGAGGGCAGGTTGCGCAAACTATGGCCGCGCTCGAGCAAAAGACCGACCTGATCGCGCCGTTGCGTGACACGGTCCGTGACCTCAGCTCGATGGGCGTTGCGCTCATCGGGATCGCTCGATCCAACGATTGATGGCACAAGATCAAATCGCCCGCACGGCCAACGTCAAATGGGTCGGCGACGTCGCTAAGGGTCACGGCGACATCACGACCGCGAGCGGAAAAGTCTCGGCATCCTATTCATTCGGCACGCGCTTCTCGGGCGATCCGGGCACGAATCCCGAAGAATTGCTCGCAGCCTCACATGCTGCGTGCTTTACGATGGCGACCAGCGCCGTGCTCACGCGCGCCGGCCACGCGCCGACCTCGCTCGATACGACGGCAACTGTCTACCTCGAGCGTGCCGGCGAAGGCTGGCAGGTACCGAAGATCGAGCTCGTGATCACCGGCATCGTACCCGGCATATCGGCCGATGATTTTGCGAACTACGCGAAGCAAGCCGAAGCGTCGTGCCCGATCAGCAATGCGCTGCGCGCGGTTCCGAGCATCACGGTAAACGCGACGCTCATGTCTTGATAAACCACGACGCGACCATGCCAGCCACGCTCGCCGACATCAGCACAAACGCGAGCCACAACCAGATCAGTGCCGCGCGCGACACGCCCCACTTCCCAAGGATGCGTTTGTCGCGCGCCACGCGGATCAGCGCGTAGAGCAACGGTATTGCCGCAATGCCGTTGAACACGGCTGACCAAAACAGCGCCTTGACGGGATCGAAATGGCCGAGGCCCATCCCCACGCCCGCCAGGACGCCGGCGACGATCACGCCGTAGAATCCGGGCGCGCGCCACCACTGTACCGCTAAACCTTCGCGAAATCCGTGCAGTTCGGCCGCCATGTATGCGGTCGACCCCGCCAACACCGGTACTGCGAGTAAGCCCGTGCCGACAATGCCGAGCGTAAAAAGCGCGAAGGCAAAGTTGCCGGCAAGCGGTCGCAACGCTTCGGCGACCTGTTGCGCGGTGGTGATATGCGATGCGCCATGCGCGCCGAGGGTTGATGCCGCGGTAACGATGATAAAGAACATCACGACGTTGGAATAGATCGCACCCGTATTTGCATCTCCGTGGATCGCGGCGATGCTTCGCGAGTTCGCTTTGCTCGAGCGGCCTTCATCGCGCCGGCGCGCCTCGCGTTCCTCGGCTGTCATTGAGGTTTGCCAAAAGAACAGATACGGGGTGATCGTCGTCCCGAGTGCCGCAGTCAGCGTCGTGAGCCACGCGCCGTTGAGCTCGACGTGCGGAACGACCAGGTTGAAGAGCACGCTCAGCCAATGCGGACGCACGATAAAGGCCGTAACGACATAGGCCGCGAGCGAGAGGCACAGCCACTTCATCACATCGGCAAACGCGCGGTAATCAAAGAATACTTCTACCGCGATAATCACCGCAGCAAAAGCGACAAGCCATAGCTCGGCGGGAATATGTGTCAAGAGATGCGCTGCGGCCGCCATTGCGTCGAGGTCGGCGCCGATGTTAAAGGTATTGGCGAGCCCAACCAAGATGGCAAGCGCATAGACGAGTGGGCGCGGCATCGTTGTGGCCAGCGCCGTCATCAGACCTTTTCCCGTGACGAGACCAACGCGTGCACACGTCCCATTGATCACTGCCATCATCGGCGTCGTAATCAGCGCGGTCCAGAGCATAGACAGCCCTGTCGACGCTCCGGTTATCGAATATGTCGCGATGCCCGACGGATCATCGTCCGCCGCGCCGGTAATTAGTCCTGGACCAAGTGACTTCGCCCAGGCGACAACGCGATCACGCAACATGCAGCACGGCAGCACCACGCAGTTCGTCGTGTTTGAGCATCGAAAGCGCCCGATTCGCCTCGGCGAGTGCCAGCGGCACCGTATAGCTCTTGATCGGAATCTTACCGGCGATGCGCAGGAATTCCTCACCGTCGGCGCGCGTGTTTGCGGTGACACTTCGCAGTTCACGCTCGAAGAACAGGTCGCGTTCGTACTCGAGCGGCGGAATCTCACTCAGATAGATCCCTGCGATGGCAAGCACGCCGCCACGGTCGAGCGCTTGCAGGGCCGGTGGCACCAGGCGTCCCGCCGGAGCAAACATAATCGCCGCATCGAGCGGCTGCGGTGGTCGCTGCTCGGCATCGCCGATCCAATCGGCGCCGAGTTCCTCGGCGAGGTCGCGGTGCACGCCGCCGCGGCTCATCACGTACACGGTGCACTTCCAATGCTTGAGTACTTGGATCGCAAGGTGCGCGGAACCGCCGAATCCGTAGAGCCCGACGGTCATCCCCGGTTCGATCTGCGCGCGCTTGATCGCGCGAAACCCAATGATCCCGGCGCACAACAGCGGTGCCGCATGCTCGTCGTCGATTGCGTCCGGCAGCGCGTACGCGTACCCTTCGCGAATCGTCGCGAACTCGGCGTAGCCGCCGTCGCGATCCCACCCGGTGAAACGCGCGTTCGGGCAAAGATTCTCGCGGGCACGACGACAGAATTTGCACGTTTGATCGGTCTCGCGCAACCACGCGATGCCGACGCGATCGCCGGCGCTAAAGCGTTCGCACGACGCACCCACGCGCTCGACGACGCCGACGATCTCATGTCCCGGCACGATCGACGGATGTTTCGGTGGCAGATCACCCTCGCACACGTGCAAGTCGGTGCGACACACCCCGCAGGCGCGAATCCGCACGAGCAGTTCATCGGCCGCGGATACGGGTTGCTCGCGCTCTTCGAGCACGAGCGGGCTCGTCTCGATCGCATCCGGCTGGTGCAGCACCATTGCACGCATTGCCGTCACCGCTTCGCTTGCACGGAGAGCTCCCAGCGGTAGCCGTCGCGGTCGCGAAACCAGAGGCCCATATTTTTCGAGCCCGGCGCTTCGGGGCCGATCTCGTTGCCCGGATCTTCGACCTCGACACCGTGCTGCTTGAGCCACGCGAGCGCGCCTTCGAGCGCCGCCATGTTCGGCAGATGAAACGACATATGTTGCATCGTTTCCGGATGCGGCTCGCCGATAAAAAGTACGATCGTGATGTTTTCGTTCGTGAGTCCGACGTAGTCATTGCCCTCGAACATCGTCTTGAGATCGAAGAGGCGACGCCACCACTGCGCGCTCGTGTGGAGGTCGCGAACGGCAAGGCCGAAGTGCCCGACGGTCCCCAGGTGAATCCTCATGCACGCTCCAATCGAACGAGTAAATGTGCGGACGTTTTACCCTGACCAACCCGCTGCGTATCCGCGACGCGTTTCCGCGCTACCGGTTCGAGGAGTTTAGCGAGAATCGCCTGCCGCGGTTCAATATCGCGCCGACCCAAGCGGTACTGGGCGTGCTCGACGATGGAAGCGAGCGGGTGGCGCCGCTCGAGTGGGGAATCGATGGCCGCATCAACGCGCGCGCCGAGACCGTGACGCAACGCGCACTTCCTTTCCGCTGCATCATCTTCGCTGACGGATTCTATGAGTGGCGCGGTCGCAAGCCGGTTTACTACACGATGAAGGACGACCGCGTATTTGCCTTCGCCGGCATCTTTGAACCCGTCACCAATGGTTTGCCGCCGTGCGCAATCATCACCGTACCGGCCAACGACCTCGTCGCGCACGTGCACGATCGCATGCCGGCCATTCTCAAGGACGATGAGATAGCAACCTGGCTCACTCCCGGCGACATGGCGTCTGCACAAGCGCGCGCGTTAATCCAACCTTATTATTCCTCGGCCATGCAGGCACGAGACGTTTCGATGCGTCTCAACGACGCGCGCTACGATAGCCCAAATGTCCTGATCGACAATGATCCGGTCCAGGAAACGCTCTTCTAAACTCTCAACGTGCACCCGACGTCAAATCCCTAGCTGATCTCGCATGACAAGCGTCACGTTGCGCTCCGTTCCACCCGAGCGCAACGTGTACGTTACCCGCGGCGCTTGGAGCGCTTCCTGGATTTGCACGCGGTCGAGGTGCGCGAGTGGATCGCCGTTGATTGCCGTCAGCACGTCACCAACGTGAACGCCGGCATCCCCGCCTGGGGAACCCGGCACGACCGCGATGACCACAAACGTTCCGTCGGACCGGCGCATCGGCGAGAGTCCAGTTCGCCGATACGGCTGCTCCGCGATTGCGTCGGCGTTCGGCGCGAAGTCCACGCGTTTGTTTGGATAATCGACGGTGAAGATAAAACGCCGCAAGATATCGTCGCCGACGTTCCCCGCTAGCGTTCCCGCGCCCAACGTGCCGCGCGTCGCAAGCGAAAGCATCGTAAGCTGATTCGGCAAAGTAATTCCACCTAGCATGAAACGATCCATACGCACATACATGCCGTGCTCCAGGCCGCCGACGCCTTCAAAAAGCATCGGCACTCCGCGCGAATACCGCTTCGCGAATTGATGAGCCGCCACGAAGCTCGCGGTCAGTGTCAGGTCGCCATCATCGCCTGTATCGAGTTTGAAAGGGCCGGAGTAGCCGTCGGCTTGAGCTACGACGACCGGCGTGTTGTCGCTAAGGTCGGCGCGCACGCTCGTTGCACCAGACGGCGTCCGATAGGTGCCGGGGGGCCAGAACGTGACAGCGTGTTTTTCGAGAGCGATGGTCACCGCGAAGTGCGCAAGAAACGAATACCCGATGATGCCGTCGATCGTCCCGTAGTCGCCTTGATACGTAAAATCCAACGGCAGCGGAATGATCGCGGCGTCGACATCGGACACGTCCGCCTTCCCGACACGCACGTCATGGAGAACCAGGGTCTTGACCCCAATGGTACCGCCGCTTCCCGTAGCCTGCGTTGTTCCGGATCCGGTGAGTCCTGCGCGCCGCGCGAACTCCGGCGTAATAACGGTGATCCCCGCGCCGGTATCGAGGGCGAAATGATACGGACCCTTCCCATTGATCCAGGTTGACACGACACCGAGGTCGTCGATGCGAACCTGAATCGGTGGCGGTGGGTGATGCATCACGTGCGTTCGTTCTTAAACGGGCTGTGGCTCGCGTTCGGGTCCACGCCGCACGACGGCTTCGTCGCGCTTGTCGTCGGGCGCGAAGCGCAGGTACATGATCGGGATCAACAGCAGCGTCAGGACGAGCGAACTCGAGAGACCGCCGATGACGACGATGCCGAGCGGCCGTTCCGCCTGCGATCCTGGGTCGAGCGCAAGCGCCAGCGGCAACATGCCCGCGATCATCGCGAACGTGGTCATCACAATCGGCCGGAACCGGTGGTGCGCGCTCTCGACGATCGCGTCCAGCTTCGTCATGCCGCGATCGCGCAGCTGATTAGCAAAGTCCACGAGCAAGATGCCGTTCTTCGCGACGAGTCCGACGAGCATGATCGAGCCGATTAGCGAGAACAGGTTGAGCGTTTGGTGCGTAATTGCAAGCGCGCCGAGCGCACCGACGACCGCCACCGGGACGGTAAACATCACGATGAAGGGTGTCACGTAGCCGTTGTAGAGTGCGACCATCAACAAGTAGACGAGCAGGATGGAGAGCAAGAGCGAGATCGTCATCTCGTAGGTAGTGTCCGTCACCTGCTCTTGGTTACCGCCGGCGACCGGTGCGACGGTGATGTCGGACGGTAGCTTCAGCGCACGCAGCCGTCGTTCGTAATCGCGAATGACGTTGGAGAGCGTCGCGCCCGGCGCGATGTTCGCACCGATGAGCACAACGTTGCGCCGTTCCAGACGGATGATCAACGGCGGCGCCGGCACGTTCTGCAGATCCACGATGTCGCCGACACGGATGATCGAGCCATTATTCGCGCGGATCGGAATCGCCAAGATTCCGGAGAGATTTGTCAGATCTTGTTGCTGATAGATCACCTGCACGTCTTTGAGGCCGTTGGCGCCGGTGAACTGCGTCGCAGTGTAGCCGCCATAGGCTGCGCGCACCGCTGTGGATGCCGTGCCGATGCTTGCATCGAGCGCGCGTGCCGCATTGCGATTGAAGTTCACCTCGATCTGCGGTGCGTCGAGCGAATTCGACGTCGTTGCGTCGATTACACCCGGTGTCTGTTCGAGCGCGGTAAACGCTTTGGCCGCGGATGCGCTCGGATCGCTCGTCGCGCTCTCAACGACGTAGCCGATCGGCTGCGAGATGCCGCCCGACGGGTCGGTCGACGGCACACCGATGACCTGCGCGCTCTGCCCCTGCAGCGCTTGCTGAATCTGCGATGCGAGTTGCTGCGACCAGTACTGCGTCGATTGGTGGCGACCGCTCTTGAGGAAGATGTGAATCTGACCGATCGCGCCGTTGCTGATGTAGCCGCTCAAGGCACCTTCGTAGGCACCCGAGATCGACGTCTCCGACTTGAGATCGGGACACTTCAGCACAATCTGTTCGGCTTTGCGTAGGGCCGCAGTCGTCGTCGCGAGCGGTGTGCCGGTCGGGTAGTTGATCGTCTCGAACAGCTCGCCGCGATCGACCGGCGGATAGTATTCGAAGCCCACGATGCCGAGCGGAACGAGCAGCAATGCGACGACGAGACTGCCGAAGGAAATCCAGACGACGAGCCGGCGATTTTCCAAACCCCACGTCAGCGCGCGCTGCGCATACCAGACGCGTACGCCGTCGAACCACGCGGTGAACCGATCGATGATGCGCCACGGCTTCCATGTCGAGAAGAGCGCCCAGCGTCCTGAGAGCGCCGGCGTCACCGCAAAGGAGACGAACAACGAGGTCAGCGTCGCAACCGTGACGACGAGTCCGAACTCGCGCAAGAACAACCCGACCTGTCCCGGCAGGAACGAAAGCGGCAAGAACACGACGACGATCACGAGTGTAATCACGATGGTCGCAACGCCGATCTCCGAGATGCCGTTGATCGCCGCTTGTTTCGGCTGTTCACCCTCCTCTTGATGGCGCGAGATGTTCTCGAGTACGACGATCGAGTCGTCGACCAAGATACCGATCATCAGCGTCATGCCGAGCAGCGAGACGGTGTCGAGCGTAAAGCCCAGCACCTGCATCGCCGCCAGCGTTACCAAGAATGACGCCGGCACGGCGATCATCACGACGACGGCTTTGCGCCATGACCGCAGGAAGAACAGCATCACGAGCGCGGTGATGATGATGCCTTCGATCAACGTGCGTGTCACACCCGAGAGCAGGTCCTCGGTGTACGTCGACTGCACGTTGAGCACCGAAAACTTGAGGGTGGGATACTGCTGCTCGAGGCGCGGGATCTGCGCGAGCACCGCATTCGAGGCGGTGACTTCGCTTGAACCCGCGGCCTTCTGGATATCGAGCTCGATCGCCGGGGTGCCGTTGGTATACGCGAAGACGCGTTGCGTCTCGTAGGCGTCCTGCACGTTCGCGACATCGGAGATGCGATAGAGGCGCGACGTCGCGGTCCATGGATAGACACTGGACGTACTGCTGCCCGACGACGCGGTCGTGGTGTTGCCGAGTAGCAGGTTCGCGACCGTCGGCACGTCCTGCACGTCGCCACGAATGTCCAGGTTGGTCTCGCGGTTGGGCTCGTAGACGATGCCGCCCGGTGCCCGGACGTTGTTATTCGAGATCGCATTGATGACGTCGGTAAGGGTGAACCCCGATGATTGCAGCTTGCTCGGGCTGGCGTTGACCTGAATCGAGGCGGTGACGTCGCCGTTCTCCTGGACGTACGAAACGCCCTGAACCTGTTCGAGGGCCGGCACGACGTCGTTCGTCACGATCGCCGAGAGTTCTCCCAGCGAAAGCGTCGTCGACGACGCTGCAAGCGAAACAACGACTGCTTCCGAGGGATTGTAGATCGAGATTTGCGGCGTCGGCAGATCGTTGGGCAACTGATGCAGCGAGTTCTGCACGCGCCCTTGCACTTGTACGAGATCGGTGTTCTCGTCCGAGGTCAGCGAGAATACCGCGACGATCGAGGCCTGTCCCGGTTCGATGTTGGTTTCGACGTAGCTGAGATCCGGCGCACCCGCGATCTGATCTTCGAGCGGACGCACAATCGCATCGCGCATCTCGGTCGTCGATGCGCCCGAATAGGTCAACAGCACCTGAATCGACGGGATGTCGTAGTTCGGCAGTTGCTGCTTGACCAAATTGAAACCGGAGATCGTACCGGCGATCAGAACGAGACACAAAAAGACGGTAACCAGCGTCGGCCGTTCGACGAAGAGCCGCGTAAACTTCACAGCGGTCCGGCCTCCGTAGTAGGCTTCGTCGGTCCCAGCCACATAAAGATGACCGGCACCAACACGAGTGTCAGCACGAGCGAACTGAGTAGGCCGCCAATCACGACGATGCCGAGCGCCTGACGCTGCGCCCCGCCGGGATCGAGCGCAAGCGCGATCGGGGTCATACCGGCGATCATCGCGCACGTCGTCATGATGATCGGACGAAAACGTTCTTTTGCGGCCTCTTTCAGCGCGCTCACGCGGTCCATGCCTGCTTGCACCATATGATCGGCAAAATCAACCAACAGAATCCCGTTCTTCGAGGCGAGGCCGACCAACAGCACGATGCCGATCAGCGAGTAGAGATTGAGCGCCTGACGCGTAACCGCGAGTGCGGTCATTGCGCCCACCGTTGCAACCGGGACCGCAAACATGATGATGAACGGCAAGCGATAGCTATTATACAAAGCAACCATAAGAAGATATACGAGGACGAGCGAGAGCGCGAGCCCGATCAACATGCTTCCCGCCAACTGGAGCGCATTGGCTTGATTGCCGCCCGCGTTCGGTTTGACGGAGACGGTGGATGGCAGCTTCAGCGCAGCTAATCGCTGTTGGAAGTTCTTTTGGACCGTCGAAAGCGCGACGCTCGGCGCAAGATTCGCTTGGATGTGTACCGTGGTCTCGCGGTTCGTACGCGTCATCAACACCTGTGAAGGGTTCTCAACGAGCTTTGCGATGTCGGCCAAGTGAATGATGTCGCCGCTGTTCGTGCGCATCGGCAGCGCGAGCAGCATTGCAAGCGATGTTTGGAAGCTGCGAGGATAGAGTACCTGCACGTACTTGATGCCGTGCGAGGTCTGGATCTGTGCTGCAAGCGTGCCGCCAAAGGCCGCGCGAATGGCGCTCGCCGCGGACCCGATATTCATGTCGAGTATTCGCGCGCGATCGCGATCGAAGTCGATGTCGATCTGCGGGGCGAGGTTGAGTTGCGAGCTATTGACGTTGACGGCTCCTGGCGTCTCCTCCATCGCTGCGAGCACTTGCGGTGCATATTTCTCGGGTTGATCGTCGAGGGAGGTGACGATGTAATCGATCTGCTGTCCGCTGCCGCCGCCTTGTCCGGTTGCCGCTACGGACACGATCTTCGCGCCCGGCGCGATCTTCTGCGCCATCGCCCCGAAGCGCTGCGCCCACTGATCGGTCGTCAGCGGGTGGTTGTCTTGGAGAAATACGTGTACTTGTCCGACGCTGCCCTGGTTGACGGTGCCACCAAAGCCCGCCTGCGTCGCGCCGGCCAGCGCCGTTTGCGACTGCACGGCAGGAACCTTTGCGAGCGCCTTGGTGAGCGCAGAGATCTTTGCGTTTAACAGTGCAAGCGGCGTACCGGTCGGATACGTCATCTGGACGAAGACCTCACCGCGATCGACGGCCGGCATGAATTCGAAGCCGATCACGCCGAGCGGCACCAGCGACACCGCCACAATGACCGCCGAGAACGCAACGATCACGACCAGGCGCGGACGATCCAATGCCCATGGTAACGCGGTTTGCGCGTACCACAGTCGCGTATCTTCGAACAGCTTCGTGAAGCGGTCGATCAATTTCGGTGGCTTCCACGTGGAGAGCAGCGACCAGTTTCCGGCGAGCGCCGGCGTCACCGTAAACGAGATGAAGAGCGACGTCAGCGTTGCGGTCACGACGACAAGCGCGAATTCAGAGAGAAAGCGCCCGATGATGCCCGGTAAGAACGCAATGGGCAGAAACACGACGACGTCGACCAGCGTGATCACAATTGCCGCGGGACCGATCTGCGTGCGCCCCGTGATCGCCGCCTCCTTGGGCGGTTCGCCACTTGCATGGTGGCGCTCGGTATTCTCGAGCACGACGATCGAATCGTCAACCAAGATACCGATGATCAAGGTCATCGCGAGCAGCGAGACGGTATCGATCGAGAAGTTGAACACCTTCATCAATGCGAGCGTCACGCCGAACGAGGACGGGATCGCGATCAACACCACGATCGCGTTGCGCCACGAGCGTAGGAAGAACAGCATCACGATCGCCGTGATGATGATCGCCTCGCTCAACGTGCGCACGACGCCCATGATCTGATCGGTGGTGTACGCCGCTTGATTGTTGAGAATTTGGAAGTGAATCTGCGGGTATTGCCGCTCGATGCCGGGCAGCGCCTTAAGCACGTTGTCGGCAGCCACGACCTCGCTCCCACCGGTTGCTTTCTGGACGCTGAGCGAGATTGTCGGGATCGTGCCGACGTAGCTGTACTGCCGCTGCGGCTCAAACGTATCGCTGACGCTCGCAATGTCGGAGATGCGCATCTGTCGCGGCGCATATTGCCACGGATTCACGTTGGAAAGCGACGGCCCCGAAAACCCGCCGCCTCCGCCACCCGATGCATTTGACGCACTCGAACCGGAGCCGCTACTCACCGGATACTGCGTGACGAGGTTGAGCTGCGGAATTGGTGGGAGCGTCGGCTGGGGCGGTGGTGACGAGGCTGGTCCCGGCGTTGCCGGCGGTTGCGGCGTTGCACCGGAGGCGCCGCTCGACGAGGTCGACGTTTGCGAATTTGTGCCGGTCGTCGAAGACGGCGACGCTGTCGCCGCTGCGCTGAGTGCTAGCGTGCTCGATGCATTGCTCGCGGCAACCGAGGCCGTTTCGCCCGACGCAACCGGCGGCGCGCCGGGAACGCCCGCCACCACCGGAATGTTATAACTTGCATTTCCGAACGACGTTTTGTACGCCGACGCGGCTGCAATGAGTAAGTTCGCAACCGACTCTTGCGTCGTCAGATCGCCGCGTACGTCGATTGTCGTCTCGTGTCCGGGAAGATAGGCGATGCCACCGGGCTCGCGATTATTATTGTTCTGAATCGAGCTGACGACGTCGTTGAGTGTATAGCCGGCCGAGTTGAGCAAATTCGGATTGACGGCCACTTCGTATGCCGGCGTAACCGCGCCGCCGGCGTTGACGTTCGAGACGCCATCGACCTGTTCGATCGCGGGGACGATATTATTGGTCACGACGGCCGAGAGCGCACCGGGAGCATACGCGCTCGAATCGAGGCCGATCGTGAGCACGGTTTGCTGCGATGGATCGAAGCTCGCGACCGTTGGCGCCGGCATGTCGCTCGGAAGTTGCGCCTGCGCGACCATGACGCGACGCTGCACTTGCACCAGATCCGTCGTCTTGTTCGATGACAGATCGAACGTTGCGCTGATCGAAGCTTGTCCTTGCTGGACCGTTGTTTGAATGTACTGCAGATTGGGTGCACCCGCGATCGCATCTTCGAGCGGACGCACGATAGCGTCGCGAATCTCGGTCGTCGAACCGCCCGGATAACTCGCGCGGACGTTAATCGTCGGGAAATCGACGTTAGGAAATTGCTGCTGGGTGATTGTCGCGATGCCGATCGAGCCGACGACCACGATCAGCGCCAGGAGAACGAAGACGACGGTCGGCCGATTGACGCACAGCCGCGTGAGCCACATAACTTGTACTGCTAGTCTGGCGGAGGCGACGATGACGGCGACGCGCCGCGGTGAAAGCGATGCGCGGGCGACGCGCCGGGTGAAGCCGGAGCGCCTGATGCTTCGGGTGCGCCTGAGGGATCTTCGCTACCAACCTGCTGACCCGAGGCGATGCCGAGTTGACCGTTCGAGATCACTTGCGTACCCTGCGTGATCCCGGTGACGATCGAGGTCGTGCCGTTGCTCCCAAGCTCTTTGACCGTCTGTTGCTTGGCGGTGCCGTCGGAGTCGACAATCATCACGGTGGTATGGGAATCATCGAGAAACGCCGCGGTAGGAATCCCGATACCGGTGACGGTCGGCAAGGTAATCGTGCCGGTCACGGCCATGCCCGACTGCAGACGATCGCCCGGATTTGGGACGATCACCTCGACCGTGAAGTTCGTTGAACCGGGTTCCACCTGTCCAAGGACGGCACTAACGTGTCCTTGATACGCCGCGCTGGCAATACCGGCGACGGCGATATTCACCGGCGAGCCGCGCGTGATAGTGAACACATTTGAGGATGATGCGTTGAGCTCGGCATAGACCGGATCGAGCTGCTGCACGGTAAAGATCGTACGAGAACCGGGATACTCGCCCGGATTGAGATTGCGGTTGACGACGACGCCGTCGACCGGAGACACGATGGTCGCGCGCACGATCTGCGCCTCGACTTGATCGGCTTGCGCGTGCGCGGACTGCGCATCGGCGACGGCCGACGCAACCGTTGCGGCCTGCAAGCCCTGCGTGTTATTGCCGTTGACTTGGTTATTGAGCACTGCGGTATTGTACGTGTTGAGGTCACCGACGTACGCCGCGCGCGCAGCCTCGAGCTGCGCCTGCGACACGTAGCCGCTCTTGTAGAGCGATTGATCTTGTTGATAGACCAATTTCGAGTTGCGCATCGCCGCCTGTGCGGATTCCACCTGATTGCTGCCTTGACCCAAATTGAGCTGCGCCTGATACTTCGTCTGCGTCGCGCGCGCATCGGCCGAAGCAGCATTGCGCTCGTCGGCATTATAGTTTGCGCGCAGGTCGGTCGTATCGAGCACGGCAAGCACCTGACCGCGGTGCACGTGATCGCCTTGAATCACGTTCACGACATCGGTCGGTTCGCTCAGCGAACTCGAGATCGAGACGTTTTGGTAAGGTGCGACAATTCCGGCAATCTGCACTTGCGGCTTCACCGTTGCCGGCGCCGCCGTTGCAAATGGAATGCTTTGCGCCGTGGCACCGCCGGCGCCACGGTGATGACGCGTGCGAGCGCCACCGCATCCGGCGACGGCAAGCGCCAGTAGCGCCACTGCGGTCAACACAAGGGGCTTCTTCAACGAGCGAGCTAGCATCGGCCCAAGGCTACGCCACCAGACCGAATGATTCCTGAGAGTGCACGCACATTTGATCCTTTTCTCAGCACCTACGGGTAGAGTGATACCGTTATGAGTACCCTCGTCAAACGAGCCCTGCGGATCGTACCCGCAGCGGCCGTCACTCTCGCCTTCCTTCTTGCGCCGGCAATCGGGCTGGCACAGCAGTCCTTCTCGACGCCGAACTACGCGGTCGGTAAGGATGACGTTATTAGAGGAACGATTTCAACTTTCAACGGCGCGACAACGATGTACGTGCGCGATACGCGCGGCTATATCGACAACGTCACGCTCCACAAAGGCACGATCATCAATCCAACCGGCATCCGCCTGGAATCCGGTTATCCGGTGACGATCAGCGGGCACCCAAGGGGGTCGACCTTCGTTGCTGACCAGATCGACACGCCATTCCGGACCGTCTACGCCTATCCGTACGCATATCCAGCCTACTACGGTTATCCAGCGGTTAGCTTGGGCTTCGGTTGGGGCTGGCCGGGCTGGGGATGGCGCGGCTGGCGGTAGAATACTCGCGCCATGTCGATGACCAACACCACCGACAGGCGCAAAGCCGAACGCCGTAATGGCGACCGCCGCGTCGTTTCGATCCCGGTCGCCGTCGATCGGCGGACCGGTAACCGGCGCGCGAACGACCGGCGCCTGGAGTAACCTAGGTCTCGAGCGGGTGTAGGGGACGTCGTGCGCGCGCTTTGGCGCAGCGCTTGTTTTCTGTGCGCCAAAGTCCAGGAGTTCTTGAAGTCTAAGCCAATGGAGTCGCTACTTTCCATTTGGCTAGACTATGAATTTCAAAGACCTCCAGTACGCGCTCGCGCTCGAGCGGCGGCGCAGTTTCAGCCGAGCGGCCGAGGAATGTGGTGTCGCGCAGCCGACCCTCTCGGCGCAGATCCGCAAGCTCGAAGGCGAGTTGGGCGTCGAGCTCTTCGAGCGTGATGGGCGCACGATTCGCGTAACGCCGGCGGGCGAACTCATCCTCGAACAAGCCCGCCTTGCGCTCGGTGCGGTGGCGCGCATCGAAGAACTCGCGCAGACACGCGCCGACCCAATGGTCGGACCGATTCGTTTGGGCGTGATACCGACCCTCGCGCCGTACCTTCTGCCAGGCGTCCTCGGTCCGTTGCAAGCGCGCCTTCCGCTCGCCCAGCTCGTTGTCGTGGAAGACATGACGCATCGTCTGCTCGAGTCGATCTATGCTGGCCGTCTCGACGCAGCACTCGTGGCTACCGACCACACCGATGGGAATCTCTCGGAGATTGGGCTCTTCGACG
>JBAUEZ010000013.1:0-7122 GCA_049678885.1 Candidatus Aquilonibacter sp.
CGCCACGCGAGCATCGCCGCCGTTATTGCCCGGCCCGGCGAATGCGACGATGCGGCTACCCGGCGGAATGTGTTCGCGCACGTAGGCCGCGATCGCGGCACCGGCGTTCTGCATGAGCGCATCGACGCCGAACGTCGCGGCGGCCTGCGCGTCGGCGTCGCGCATCTCCTGCGGGGTAAGAACTTCGATCATCGTTCTAAGATGACGACTGCTGCCGCCGTCGTCGCCGAGTGCGTGATCGTCAAGTGAATCGCGATGACGTTGCGCGCAGCTGGAAGCCGCTCGGCTTTACCGTAGAAACGGACGATCGGTTTGCCGCTGCGCTCGTGCGACACACCGACGAGGCGCCACGGTATTGCGTGTCCGAATGCCTTGCGCGTCGCCTCCTTTGCGGCAAAGAATCCTGCAAGACGCTCGGGCCAGTGGCGCTTGCGCATTGCATACGCCATCTCTTCTTCCGTGTACACTTTGCGCGCGAACCACGCGAGCGCGCGCTCGTCGAAGCGATAGCGTTCCACCTCGGCGAGATCGATGCCGATGCCGACGATCATAGGGCGCCCTTCGGCGCATCCGAGCGGTGTTCCGGCCACGCGTGTCGAAGTGCGCGGCCTAAAGATGGACTCGTGTATCCGCATCGTTCCGATTAATGCCATGGACGGCAGCTTTCTCGACCGGCTCGCACCCTGTTTGGAAGAGCGGTTCCTGGCGACGGTGCAGATAGAACGAACGCTCGCAATTCCGCGCAGCACGCTCAACGCGACACGCGCTCAACTGTTTCTTTCAACGTTGGTTTCGCGCGTGCGGCGTGCGCATCCCGATGCCGGCCTCTATCTTGCCTTGACCGAATACGACCTCTATAAAACTTCGCATCGTTTCATTTATGGCGATGCCGACGAGGCCCAAGGTGTTGCGGCGGTTTCGCTGCATCGCTTACGTTCGGAATATTACGGCGAGGAACCCGATTCCAACGTCTTATTCCAGCGAACGCTCAAGGAGTGCGTGCACGAGCTCGGTCACGCGTTCGGGCTGCGGCATTGTTACAACGCGCGCTGCGCGATGTACTATTCGAACTCGATCTTCGAAACCGATAACAAGATGTCGCACTTCTGCGAGACCTGCGACAAGCGCATCACGCGCGCCCGTAACGAACGCTGAACACAGCGTTAAGCTCGGCATAAGGTGCACTTAAGCGCGCCTTTGGCTCGCAACCCTACGCTCAAGCGGTCGCTCGTCCGCATATCGAGGTGTGGGGTGGTTGGTTTACGCGCGCGTTTGATCGCGACGCTCCTTATCGTAGTGGTCCTCGCGTTTGTATTGCTTTTGGTCGGCGTCAATTTCGGTCTTCGCCAAGACGTCAAAACGCTTGCATCGCAGAGTGTCCAGGCCGGATCGAACGCGCTCGAAGGCGCACTGGCGTCGCGCGTCGAGCAAACGCGCTCGTTGATTCTGCAGGCCGCCTCGCAACCGTCACTTGGCCGCGCGCTCCAGACACACGATCTCGCAGCGTTACGGTCCAAGTTCTCGGATGCAGCGATCGGCGGCGATCTTTCCTTTGTAGTAGCAACGGATAAGAACGGCACGGTGCTCGTCGGCAGCCGGGACGCCTCGGGATCGCTCGCTAAGGATGGATTGTTTTCGAGCGCACTCGGCGGTCCGGTGTTGCTCGATGCGCCGGCACTGCGAACCCAAGGAAGGCGTGAAACAGACCGGCCTTACGATTCCCAACGCCGGCGTCGTCGCAACTCGCTCCACCTATAGCGGAGAGCAGACGATTGACGGCATCGCGTACTACGTGATGATTGCACCGCTCGCGTCCTACAACGGCACAGTCATCGGTGCATATTGGTTTGCTGTGCCTTTTGCGCAATTTGACGCCGTCGTCAATCACACGCTCGGCCAGACCGTGCTGTGGGGCGCGCTCGGCCTGATCTTCGCGCCGTCATCAAGACGCGCGAGACCCTCGAGGAGATTCGTTCGATTGTCAGCGGTCCAAACGACGTCGCGCGCGTCGAACACCTGCGTGATCTCGCGCACCGGGCGGTCGATGACGTGATGGTCATCGATACCTTGACGGCGGAACTGTCGAGCCGCATGCGCGACGCGGCGACCCGCGTCGAGCGGCTTAGCGAGGTGGCCCGAGCGCTGGATGAACTCGTCGCCGGCGCGCGTCCCAGCCGGAATTAGGCGCTTTTTAGGCTAAAGGTCACGGCGTTTTCGACCGTCAATCAACTAAACGCCTAAACGTCACATCGTTCTGAAGGGAGCGCCGTGATCTCTGCCTACTTCGCCGGTCTTCGGGCACGGCTGGGCTTAGCGACCCGTCTGGGCCTTGCTCTGCTCGGCATTGTGGCGTGTGGGGCGGTCGCGTGGTTCGGATCCGCCTTCCCGATGGAAGCAGTGCTCGTGGGAATCGTCGCGCTCGTCGCGGCCGCGACCGGCTTCCCGCTTGGTGCGACATGCGCTCTGCTCGCGGCCGTCGCCGATTACGTTTCGCGCGCGCAACACACTGCGGGTGATCCGCTAGCCGGCGCACTCTGCGTCTTGATTCCGGGCGTCGCGGTCAGCGCGCTCTTCTACGGCGAGGTGTCGCCGATCGAGGAGCTGCATGAGATCACGCCGGGGCAACTCGCCTTCAGTCCTTCGGCGCGGCGAGCGCTGCCGCGCGGTGATGCAGTGAATGGCTCCGCGATCTCATCGAGTCTCTCGGCGCTTGCATCAGGGATCCGTGAAGTCACCCAGGGCGACTTTACCAAGAACATCGCCGTCAGCGACGCACAGCTTCAAGATCTCGCGATCGCGTTGAACAAATTGATCTTCGGAATGCGCGGATTCTTGCGTACGTTGCACGGCAACGCCGGCAATCTCGGACAAGCAGGCACCGATCTGCGCACGACCGCCTCGACTGCGCTCGCCGTGATCGAGGGCGCGGCGGTCGCTCAGGGCCAACTCGACGAAGGGATTCAAGAGCAATCGCGCATCGTCGACGAGGCGACGTCGAAGGTCGTCGTGCTGACCGAGGCAATCTCGACGATTGCGGCTTCTGCAGAAGAGCAAACCCGCAGCCTCGATGAAACGGCGCTCTCGGTCTCCAACATGGCCGCATCGATTGAAGAAGTTGCCGCGCAAGTCGATTCGCTTTCGACGAGCACGGCCGAAACGTCGCGCACCGCCGAGCGTGGTGGTTCGGCGATCGGAACGATCGTCGACGGCATGCACACGATTCGTACGACGATCAACGATCTCGCCGAAGACATCCGGCAGCTCGGCAGCAACTCCGAACAGATCGGCGACATCGTCAAGGTGATCGACCGCATCGCTGAGCAGACGAACCTGCTCGCCCTCAACGCCGCAATCGAGGCCGCGCGTGCCGGCGAGCACGGTCGCGGCTTCGCGGTCGTCGCAAGCGAGATTCGCAAGCTCGCCGACGGCAGCGTCCAGGCGACGAAGGAGATCGCCGGACACATCGGCTCTACGCAGGCGGTCATTTCCGAAGTCGTCGGCGCGATGGACCGTCTGACCGAGCGTGTTGAAGAGAGCACCGGCAGCACGTCATCGGCTTCGGGTGCGCTCCAAGAGATCGTCTCCGCGGTGCTTGCCGCCAACCAGCAGATCGGTGAGATCAGCTCGGTAACGCGGGCGATGAGTCAGAACTCCTATCAAGTTATCCGGCAGATCGAAGAGATCACCAAGTCGGTCGGCCTCAATCTCAAGGCCACGCAATCGATGACCCGTCAGTCGGACGACGTGAGCAAAGCCTTCTCTGACATTTCATCGATCTCGCAACAGAATGCATCATCGGTTGAGGTGTTGACGTACGTCAACAAGGAAGTGACGGACGCGGCGCAACGTATGCTCACATCCGTCGATCAAATGAACGATCTTGCCGGGAAGATCGATTCACGACTTTCACAATTTAAAGTCAGTGAATCAGGGACGGAGGAAGTCACTGCATGAGGGGAAGTCTTCGCGTACGCCTTCTTGGAACGCTCGTCGGCGCGATCGTCTTTTTCTTTCTCGTCACCGTGATTGCAACGCGCGTGGTGTTGCAACACGATCTTACCAAACTTGGCGAGACGCAGGTCACAAACGGTGGCGGCGCCTTCGCGGGTTACTGGGATTCGCGCAGAGATCAAATTCGGCTGCTGGTAGCGCAAGACGCCGTTAGCGATGCGTTGCGCAAGGCGCTGCAAACTAAGAACGTCGCGGCATTGACCGATCAATTGGCCAACGTTGCGCGGACGTCAGGGCTCTCGTTCCTGACGGTCGTCGATGCGAACGGCAACGTGATCGCGCGCGCAAACGGCGCGCAGCGGGGTTCGCTCAAGAGCAGCCCGGTTGTGCAACGTGCGCTAACCGGCGAAACGGTGAGCACGACAACGCTGCTCGATCAAAAGGAGTTAGCCGGCGAGGGCATTGGCCCGCAGGCGCAAGCCGACATTCGCGGCAGCGACGGGAAGGCCGCAGCCGAGCACCTCGACCACGGCATCGCGATCGTTGCGGCGGCACCGATTAGCGATCAGAACGAACGCACGATCGGCGCGATCTACGGCGGCGTCTTACTCAATCACTATTATGACCTCGTCGACCAAGCCACCGCCGCCCTTGGCGGCGGATCGGCGATTCTCGAAGGCGATGCGATCGTCTCGAGCACCATTCAGCAGCCCGATGGCACGCGGACCGTCGATCAACAGGTTGCACCCGCCGCCGCCGTTGCTAAGAGCGGCGAGCCCTACACCGGCGTCGATACCGAGGGCGGCACGCAATACTTGGTCCGCATCGATCCGATTCTCGACGATCAGCAGCACGTGGTCGGTGCGCGTTGGTACGGGACGCCGCTGGCGAATCTCAATGCCATCATCAACCACACGACGACGACCGTCATAATCTGGGGCGTCATCGCGGCGATCGGCGCGTTGGCGTTCGGCATCGGTGTGGTGCAAGTGCTCTCGAACACACTCGATCGCCGTAGCAAGCAAGTGCGCGATGCTGCTAAGGAGCTCGGAGTAGCCATCGTCGGCAGTGAAGTCTCGGGCGATCACGTTTCCATGACGAAGGCTGCGGTCGAGCGCAGCAGCGCCTTGATCGATCAACTCAACGCGGAATCGCCTTCACCCAAACTGGCCGAACTCAAAGCGGTCAATGGCGAACTCGAAAGTGACATCACCGTGATCGATACGCTCTCGCAAGAAATGAGCAGCCGCATGCAGCACGCCGCCAATCGCGTCTCGGAACTCAACGAGGTCGCGGCGGCGTTAACACAACTTGTAACGGGAGAGGCGGGTTAAAAGGGTCACAGTCATGGCGGACTTGATTCTGTTCTTCGGCAGCAACGCCGACGCGATGATCGCCACGAAGGCGTTGAAGGATGCCGGCATCTCGGCCAAGATGATTCCGAAACCCGCGAGCGTTAACACCGCATCGAACCTCTGCCTTTCGATCGACGGCGGCGTGGAGTCGCAAGCGAAAACGGCACTCACCGGTGCAGGCGTAGCGCTTGGAGGCGTGGTCAAATAAATTTTTGATTGGCTTTGAAGAAGGGCGTTGCGCCTCATGGCACAATGCCCTTTTTCATGCAAGCACGAGTTTTTGTCATGGGTCTGCTCTGCGTGTTCTTGAGCACGTCGTTCGTCACGCAGGCGGCTGCGCCCAAGAGGGCTGCGGCGACGCCGCACCCCGCCGCCAAGCCGATGCCACAAGAACATTCGGTGGTTACGCGGCATCAAATTACGCTCGGCGGTCGCACGATCGCGTACACCGCGACGGCCGGCAATCTGATTCTTAAGAATGAGAAGGGCGATCCCGAAGCCAGCGTCTTCTACGTCGCCTACACCGAAGACGGTGCCGACCGAATGCACCGTCCCGTGACATTTCTCTACAACGGCGGCCCCGGTGCGGCGACGATCTACCTGCACATGGGCGCGTTCGGCCCGCGCCGGATCGCGTTTCCATCGAATGCCGCGCCGAACAGCGGACCGCCATACCCGTTAACCGACAATGCGAACAGCTTGCTCGACAAATCCGACTTGATCTTCATCGATGCACCGGGAACGGGGTATAGCCGCGTGATGCCCGGTATCGATCCGAAGACGATCTTCGGCGTGGATCAAGATGCGGCCGCATTCGGCCAGTTCATCGAGCGTTACATTACGCTCAACGATCGCTGGAACTCGCCGAAGTTCTTGCTCGGCGAAAGTTACGGCACGCCGCGGTCGGCGGTGCTGGTCGACTACTTGCAGAACCGCAACATGGCGTTCAACGGCGTGATCTTGCTCTCGTCGGTCCTCGACTTCGATACGATTTTCCCCGGCCCGGGTAACGATCTCGCCTTTGCAACTTTTGTACCGACCGAAGCGGCGGTGAACTGGTATCACAGCAAGGCGCCGGATAAGGGTTCGTTGCAAGCGGTCGTCAATGAGGCGCGCACGTTCGCGAACACGACCTACACCCAAGCCCTGATGCAAGGTGATCGCCTGCCACACGACCAGTTCGTGCAAGTTGCAACGCAGCTCTCGCATCTGATCGGCCTCTCGACACATTACATCGAACAGGCGCAGTTGCGCGTCTACCCGCAGCGCTTTGAAAAAGAACTTCTCCGCGAGTCGGATGAGACCACCGGTCGCCTCGACGCGCGCTACGTGGGCTATAATCTCGACACGCTCGGCGACTCCGCCGACTACGATCCCTCGGACACCGCGAGCAGCCCGGGTTTCCAAGCCGGGTTTCTTACCTACGTTCGCAACGAGCTCAACTACAAGAGCGACGAAACGTACAAGCAGATCAACGGCGCCGTGAACCAGGCGTGGGATTACAACCGCAAGTCGGTCTTCAAGTGGCTCGCCCCGACGACCAGCCCGGATCTCGAAGAAGCGATGACGACGAATCCGCGCCTACGTGTCTTCGTCGGCTGCGGCTACTTCGACATGGCAACACCATTCGGTGCGGCGGAGTGGACGTTCTCGCATATGGGCCTACAGCCGCAGCTACGCCAGCACGCCACGTTCGGTTACTATGCGTCCGGCCACATGGTGTACATGAACCAACAATCGCTGACCGCCTTCCACGGCGATCTCGACAAGTTCTATGATTCAACACTGTCTCAATAACTAACGTAAGGCACGGGCA
>JBAUEZ010000014.1:0-7592 GCA_049678885.1 Candidatus Aquilonibacter sp.
TCGTGGTTATCGACCACGTCGACCGCCGCGAACAGCATCTCTGGTATCTTTGCGATTGAAGATCATTCCTCTATCCCGATCACTTCAGCCCCTAGCGGAGCCTCAACCGCCTTCGACAATACTCCCGTTACGTTCGCAGCCACCGAGGATCAGGGCGCAAGCGGCGGGACCGCATCCTTCACTCCAACCACCGAACCGTCACCCAGCGCAGCCGGAAACAACTATGCATTTACGGCAACCTGCGGCACGAGCAGCGATGGACCGTTTTATATTACGGCTACCACAGGAAGCAGTGCTGCCGGGATTAGCGCCGGCCAGCTTGCGGGTCTGCCCACGCCGCTCGCTTATCCGACTTCGCCTCCCAACACCGCGGCGATGCAGCGGTACTCGTGCGCGAACGGCGACATCGCGGTGTCGACGCTGTATTCTTCGAACTACACGACCAGCAAAGTCGGTGCTTATACCGTCAATGCTTCGACCGGCGTACCTTCTGCCGTAACGGGTCAGCCATACACAGCGAGTACCAATCCCCTCGGGATGGTCACAACGCCCAACGGGTCTTTCTTGTATGTGGCTAACTCCGGCACCGACACAATTTCCGGCTACAGCATCACCGCTGCAACCGGAGCGCTGACCGCCATAACGGGGTCGCCGTTCGCCCTCGATCACGCAACCTCGAGGCCGTTTGCATTGGCGGTGACACCCAACGGTTCGTTTCTTTATGCTAGCGACTCCAGTGCCTTTAATGCGCTCAACTGCTATAAAATCAATTCTTCAACAGGCGCGCTCACGCTTCTCGCAACCCCGACCTACGCTGTAAGCACGACGCCGCACGGCATTGCGATTACGCCCAATGGCTCGTTTCTGTACGTTGCGAACTTTGGTACCACGACAATTTCCGGCTTCAGCATAAACGCCTCAACCGGTGCGCTGACTGCAATAACGGGATCGCCGTTCAGCGCCGGCGCAGGCTCGAAACCCGATTTCTTGGCAACCAACGGTACGTATCTGTATGCGAGCGACAATGGTCTGAACCACTTGAGCGGCTTTAGCATCAATGGTTCGACGGGAGCACTGACGGCTTTAGCCAGCTCACCCTACACCACGGGCACAGGTCCGCAAGCGGTGACGTACGATGCAACCGGCGCGTATCTGTATGCCGTGAACAATACTTCCGGCAGCGTTTCCGCATATAGCATCAACAGTTCGACCGGCGCGCTCACGCAATTGTCCGGGTCACCGTATACCGTCGGCACGTCTCCGGTCGGGGCAACGGTAAGCGGCTCATTCCTTTACGTCGCAAACTCCGGCTCGAGCTCGGTTTCCGGATTCAAAATCACGGCCGGAGCGGGTACGCTTACCACGCTGGCGGGATCGCCTTTTTCAATCTCGGGGTCAGGCGTCGAGGACGTGATCGTCAGATAGGGAAGGCTCGACGTGTGCTCAAAGCCGGCCCGGGACTTCGCCGTCGCGCGCATCTTTATGCGTACACGGCCGTTACCACGGCGATCGTGTTGCTCCTCGCGCTCGCCGAATGGGCCACGGAGAAGCTCGTCTCGGATCGATCGAGAGCGGCTAGCACCGCGATCGAAATCTCCATCGTACTCGCCGGCACGCTAGTCTTTCGTCCCATTCACCAGCGCGTCGAAGCGGCAATCGAGGCCGCGTTCCATCGACGAAAGCACCACGCGCTCGCGGCTCTGGCAAAATTTCGACGCGAGCTTTCGTCGTTCAGCGATGAAAAACAACTCTTGCGACGCGTAATCGAGGCTGTCGATCACCATCTGGAGACCGCCGCGAGCGCCATCTATCTGCGGCGCGAGACCTTCCATGCCGCGGCCTCTTCATACGATGTTCCGGCCGCAGACTTGCCTGCGAACGACCCACTCCTCGTCCGCCTTCGGTCGAGCGGAGCACCGGCTAAGCCCGCGCAGCTGAAGTCGCTCGCACTGGGAACGCACGCGTTTCCGATGACGATCGCGGGCGAGTTGATAGGTTTTCTTTCGGTCGATGCCGGGCCCAGCGACTACGATAAAGAGGAAGCGCAGATGCTCTCCTCGCTCGCCGAAGACTTGGCAGGCGCGCTCGTAAAGCTCGATCCACGACTGCGCCCGCGGTCGATCCGCGCGCCCAACAATCTCCCGGCCAATCTCGCTCCCTTGATCGGCCGCGAGCGCGAGCAAGGCGAGATCAACGCCGCGCTCGCGCAGTCGCATCTGGTAACGGTTACGGGATCCGGCGGCGTTGGCAAAACGCGCATCGCGCTTGCGTGCGCGGCGGACACTATCGAGCGATACGAACACGGTGTCTGGTTTATCGATCTCGCGCCGATTCCGAGCTCCTTGCTCGTAGCGACACTCTTGGCCACGCTCGATGCCGGGCCGGCCGAGGGCGGCGCCGAGACGGCGCGCCTGCTCGAGTATCTTCGGCCGCGTGAGTTGCTACTTGTCATCGATAATTGCGAGCACATGGTTGCGGATGTGGCTTCGCTCGTAGCGCACATCGGCTCGGCATGTTCGCGCGTTTCCGTCCTTGCGACGAGTCGTGAGCTGCTTCACCTCGAAGGCGAGCAAGTGTACCGGCTTGGGCCGCTGCCGGCCAAACCCGCAGTCGAACTTTTTGCAACGCGCGCCGCCGCGGTGTCGTCGCAGTTCGATCCTAGCGCGCAGGACGCGATCATTCACGAGATTTGCGATCGACTTGACGGCGTTCCCCTTGCCATCGAGCTTGCGGCTGCGCGTGCGCGTGCGCTGAGCCTCGAAGAAATTTTGGAGCGTTTGGACGAGCGGTTCCGCCTGCTCACCAGCGGCTCGCACACTGCTGTGGAGCGGCAGCAAACCCTTGCGGCGACGATCGAGTGGAGCTACGAGCTTCTCACGCCGAAAGAGCAATCGCTCTTCGAGCGGCTCGCGGCGTTTCGCGGCAGCTTCTCGCTCGCGGCGACCTGCGCCGTTTGCGGCGACGGCGATACGTGCGATGAGTTCTATGTCTTGGATTTGCTCACGTCGCTGGCCGATAAATCACTATTGACCGTGACGCTGGCGGTGACGACGCGGTACCGATTCCTGGAAACGATTCGCGCCTTTGCTGCGGCGAAAGCAGTGGAGCATCAGGCGGCGGCGATCGCGTCGCAACAACACGCCGGCTATTTTGCCGCCCTTGCAGCACAGGCGTACTTCGAGTTCGACTCGCGCCTCCAGCCCGGTTGGCTCGAGCGGCTCGCGCCTGAAATAGATAACTTTCGCGCGGCGCTCAGATGGACGCTCGAAGGCCCCGGCGACCGAAGCGCTGGAGCGCAGCTTGCCGCCGACTGCGGACCGATTTTTCTGCGCATGGAGTTGCTCGGTGAAGGGCTGCACTGGTGCGAATCCGCGCGCCGCGTGCCCGCTCTCGCGCCCGCGACGGCTGCGCGAATCGACTACGTCGCATCGATGATGCAAAACAACTTGGGGCAGAACGATGCCGCCCTTGCGTCCGCGCGGCGCGCCGTATCTTTATATCGCGAATCTTCCGACGCGCGCGGCCTTGTGCGCGCACTCTCGCAAGAGGCGCAGCTTTTCGCCAAGACTCACCGTTTCGACGAAGCCCGGGCGCCCGCGGAAGAAGCGATTCGCGAGGCGCGGCGTTTGGGCGAACCGCGAGTGCTCGCCGCCGTGCTCAGGCGTTGCGCTTCTTCGTTACCGACATCACAGATCGAGCGCGCGCGCCTACTTTTCGATGAAGCCTTGCGCGCAGCGCGCTCTGCACAAGATCGAGATGAGACGTGTCGCGTACTGGAGTGGTGGGCTGCTCGCGAATCGGGCGAGCGGGCCATAGAGTTAGCCGTGCAGGCACTCGAGTACGCCGATCGCAGCGTGCGCCCATATCTCGAAGTGAGCATTTCGGGGCATGCGCTCGCTTCCGGCCGGCTTGACATCGCGAGATCCCACGCACGCGAGGCAATGGCTCTCGCTTTGCAGGCGAACGTTCCGTTCTTGCGCGCACTCGCGATCGCCTACTGGGTGCCGTTTCTCGCAGAGCAGCTGCCGGAAGAGGCGGCAATGCTCCTTGGCTATGCTCGCGAGCAGCTCCGCGTGATGGAGTGGGACGGCGACGAAGACGATTGGCTTGCTCTCGAAACGTCAGCGCGCGCTATCGACGTCGCGCTTGGCGAGACCGAATTCGAGCCGCTCGTACGTCGCGGTACCGGATTGCGACAGGAAGAAGCGCTCGCAATGCTCGCGCCGTCGCTAGCAAGCGGTAACGTTACTGGTCATTCGTCGACGCTCGATGCTGGTGACGGTGTCGGTACACTGCTGCGTTAGCGAATAGGTTCCCGTGTCGCCGGTGCAGTTCGTCACCGCTGTGTACGAACCACTGAGCACCGCGGTGGCCGCATTGTAGTTTCCGGTCGTGCTGAACGTGCACGTCGGCCCGTTATTCGGATAATTGATAACTATCGCGCCGCTAACTGCATCGGATGAGGTAACCGTGAGCGAGATCTGCGCATTTAGCGTAGCCTTCGTAAGCTGAGCGGCTATTGCGCCGCCCGCGGTGGCACCGTGCTGCGCCAGCGTCGCGGTCGCCGCGCCGCTTCCGCTCTGCGTGTCTTGCATCGTGCCGCTGTAGTCACCCGAGATGTTCGACGGCGACGGCGTCGGCGTCGGCGCAGCGGGTGCGATCGACCCGTTGCAGCCGGTTAGCGTCGCGAAAGCAAACAACGCAAAAAAGCCCGTAGAGAAAAGCACGCCACGCATCATGTCCACCTCCGACTAGCGGTCTTTGCGGGCCGAGGTTGGTCACCTGCATGGCGTGCCAGCTTTCACGCTGATTCTACCGCCTCGTAAAGCCCTTTGAGAGCGAGCAGCACGGCATGATTGAAGGCGAGTTGCTCGGGGAGCGCTCCATGGTCAAGGCCTTGGAGTTGCATAAAACTCTGCGCGGCGATTTGGCATTGTTGCTTCGCGGCGGCAAGCGCTTCAGTATTCATTAGGCGCTATAGCTTTTGCGGGAGCGCTGAGATTCCCGCGCGAAGGCGCTTTCATGAAGCTCGAAGCAACGTCAGCACTTCTTACGGCGCTTATAGCGCTTTCGCCGTCAGCCGCTCTAGCGCGACCCATGACGGCTGAAGACCTTTTCCATTTCAGCGTGCTGGATCAAGCCCAGATCTCGCCCGATGGCTCCCACATCATCGTCGTGCAGCACCCGATGAATGGACCGAAGGACCGGTACGACTCCACGATTCTGCTCGTCGACGTTGCCAGCGGCACAACCGTGAACGCGACGAAGGGAACGCGGGATGGCGACGCCGCGTGGTCGCCCAATTCGCGGTCGTTCTACTTCGTGCGTCCTGCGAAAAAGACGCCACAGATTTTCCGCTACGACCTCGCGACACGCAACATCGTGCAGATCACGCATGTCAAGAATGGTGCGAGCGGGCCGACACCAAGTAACGACGGCAAGCGTCTGGCGTTCACGGTTGTCGACGTGGACACCGCGCCGGCCGCCCAAATCGACTTTGCAAAGGCCGGCTTCAAGCCTTCCAAGGCGCAGCAGAAAAGCGACATCCGCACGATCGACCAACTGTTTTGGACGCTTAACGGCGCCGGCTTTACGTACGATAAGCATCCGCATATTTGGGTGTCAAATGCCGACGGAAGCGGTGCGAAGCAAATCACGTTTGGGCGCTTCGGTGAAGACAACGAGAGTTGGTCGTTTGACGATCGCACGATCGTGCTCAACTCGCTCCGCTACGATTCGGTTGACGGCGGCAACGACATCTACAGCGTCTCGGCCGCCGGCGGCGACCTTCACAAAATGGTCTCGAACCTGCCGACAAACAACATTTATTTCGTCTCGCGCCGCGCGCAGCGCTTGATCTATGGCGCCAGCGGCACGACCGACCCAGCTTCATACCCTGCGATGCGTTGGGCCGATTTCGATGGTTCTCACGTCGACGAGTTCGTGAAGCAGAACACGCTCTCGTTCGGCGATGCGCTCCTGGCGGACATGAAGGAAGGCGGCGGACCGTGTGGCGACCTGCTTCCCGATGAACGCCACGCGGTCATAAACGCCGACGGTCCGGGCTACGCAAATCTGCGGCTGCTCGATCTTACGAGTGGTGCGGTGAGCGATCTCTCGCCGCCGCAGGGCGAGGCGTGGTCGTGTACGGTTTCGCGCGACGGAAAGCGCGTCGCATATCTGTATAGCGACTTCACGCATCCCGGCGACGTGTACGTTCTCGACGTCGCAAGCCCAAAGCCACGGGCGCTTACGCACGCCAACGACGCGTTGCTGCGCACGATCGATCTCTCGATTCCGCAACCGTTCACCGTCACGGATTCAGCCGGATTCACCGTGCACGCGTGGTTCATGCCGGCGCTCGGCAAGCAGACGGGGCCGCGTCCCACGATCCTCGATATTCACGGCGGCCCCGAAACGCAGTTCGGCGATACGTTCTTCCAAGAGCTCCAGTTCTGGGCGGGACAAGGCTACAACGTTGTGTTCTCAGATCCGCGCGGCAGCGTGGGATTTGGCTACGCCTTCGAGGCAGCGCTGACCAAGAGCTACGGCGACGCGATCTTCGAAGACGTTCAAGCCGTGATGGATGCAGTGGTAAAGCGTCCGGACGTCGACGCCGGACGCCTCGGCGTCACGGGTGGTTCGTATGGAGGTTACGCCACGCTTTGGGTAATCTCGCACACCGATCGCTACAAGACGGCGATCGCCGAACGCGTCGTGAACAATCTCGTGACGGAAAATCTCGGAGCCGATTTCGCTTCAAAGACGGGTCTCGGTGGCTTCGCGAACTGGGGCAACCCTTGGGATCCGCAAAGCCTTTGGTTCACACAGTCGCCGATCAACTTCGTGCAGAACGTGCACACACCGCTGCTGATCCTGCATTCTGAGGAAGATACGAGAACACCGCCCGATCAAACGATCACGGAATTTTCAGCGCTCAAGATCCTCGGACAGAAAGTTACATTCCTTGACGTGCCAGGCGAAAACCACGATCTCTCGCGCACCGGCTCGCCCATCCATCGTGTCGAGCGGCTAAACATCCTCGCAAATTGGATGAACTCGTATCTCCGTCCCTAGGATCGGTTCAATGCTCACTATGCGACAATTTCGGCCCGGGTGCGCGGGCCGGGAAGAACGATGCCGGTCAGATGAAGCGGGTCGTACCCACTGACCTCGGTCAGCGGCGCATCGTCGCCGCTCCGGCGCGATGCACGCAGCGCATCGATTGCTTCCGGGAGCGCAAATTGTTCGCCCACGAATCCGTTGACGAAACGGCCGCCGCGAATCTCGCCGCGCGCTTCCAACCGGCGCAGCGCCACAAGAATGTCGCGCCAACGCGGCGCAAGCGTTTCACGCGCTACGATATCGCGAAACAGGACGCCCCACCGGTCGAGCAACCGTCGTGCGAACCATTCCGGATCGATGCGTTCGGTCGCGGAGTCGAGCAACGACCAGCGTCCGCTCGACGACCGCGGCCTTGCGCGCAGTCCCTTTTCGCCGAGACGCCGCTTTGCATCGATTAGCGAACGCAGCGCATCGAAACCATCCGCGGTCACGAGCCCGGCCGCGACGAGCTGCCAGAGGGCATCCTC
>JBAUEZ010000015.1:0-11756 GCA_049678885.1 Candidatus Aquilonibacter sp.
GCCGATAACGGTGGCGAGAATGATCATCAGAAAACTTAACTGCACGCGCTGACCGAAGATGATCGGCGAGAGCACGTTTTGGTCGATGATTTGTACCACGCTGAACACCACCAGGGCGATCAGCATCTTCGTCCAGCCGCTCGTTGCAAGCACGACGATCAGGATGATCGGTCCCGAGATCACGGCGCCGACCATTGGGATCGCCTGAAAGATCGCGGCGATAAAGCCGAGTAAGAGCGCATAGGGCACGCCGAGGAACGCTAGCGTTGCGCCCATGACGACGCCGACGACTGCGCCGTTGAGCACGACACCTTGCACGTAGGCGCCGAGCTTCGTGCTGATATCGGCTAGCGCGCTGCGCCAATCCTCACGCGCGTGCGGCGGCATCAGGCTGAGCACGAAACGCTCGAGTTCGCCCGCCGAGAGCATCCAGCCAATTGCGAGCAGCACGATCAGTAATGCATCGCCGATCATCACGGCGACCACTTTCGGACCGCTGATGAGATACGGTCCGAGGTACGTGGCGGCGCTGCTCGCGCTACTGGCGAGCACGCTTGCGAGTTGGCGCGCAGTCTGATCGTTTTCGATGAAGCGCTGCGCTGCGGTGAGTTGATCTTGCAACGCACTCGCGTAGCCTGGTATTGCGGCGATGAGCTTTGCCAGTTCGGCGCCGAGCGGTTGGAGCAATACGAACGCGAGGACGACGATGACGACGAGCGTGGCTGCGAACACCGCGCCGACCGCCAGTCCAAACGACATGCGTTTGCTCGCCGCGGTTACCGCGGGTTGCAGGCCCGCCGCAAGCAGGATCGCCGTGAACAGGAGCAGCAGCGCCGAAAGCGCGGCCGCGAGGACGTTCCACAACAAGAACGCACCGGCGAAAACTGCCGCTGCGATCACCCATCCGCGAACGCTCGTCACGCGTCGAACGTTTTCCAATCGTAGGGCGTGAAACCTGCAATTGCGTCGTTCCAGCCGATCCGGTAGGCTTCGCCGATTCCCCGCTGATCGTCAAATGCTGCGCCGCCCACCGGCAGTTTATTTTTCGGACGAATGTATGTAAGCTCGGTTGGGGGTAGCGATGCAATAAATGCCGCGAGCTGCGCTTCGCCCTCGGTCGCGATCGCGATGTCGGAGTTTGAAAGACGGGCAAACGCGCGCTTGGCAACCGACTGAAAGTACACGCTACGCATATCGCCCGAGAGAATCTTCTGCTGCATCGTGCTGAACATGCCGGCGGAAACTTCGATTGCATTCTCGTAGTTCGAAATCTCTTCCCTCGCTGGATTCAATAATATGACGTCGGCGCCGGTTGCCACCGCGTGTGCGACCGAGACCGGGGAGTTCGCCGCAACGCCTCCATCGCAATACTGATTGACCGTTCCATCCGGGCCGGGCAATTGCACCGGATCCCATAGCAGCGGCACCGCGAACGAGGCAAAGATTTGCTTGTGAAAGAGATCGGCGCTCGCTTCGCGCACCACCGTCTGCGGGCCGAGCGCGACCTTCAGGTTGCGAACGATTGCGTCGTTCAGTCCGGGCGGTGCATTGGCCGGTCGCATGTAAAGGTACTCAGGTTGCTGCATCGTGAGGTTTGTCGTCGCCCACACGAGCGGCATCACCAGCGGTCGCTCGGGGTCGAGGTTGCGCGTTACCCAATCAACGACGGGCTTCGAATCGAAGAACGCGTTCTGATCTTTGGTCAACGAGGCCACACGAATTGTGGCAATAGCCCGATCGCCTGCGCCGGCTTGCGGATCGCGCAGCGCCGCGAACTGCGGCTTGAACTGGATGATGTGGTCGGCGCTGACCCCATACCAGAGGTCGTGCAGCTTGGTGTACTGGCCGGTTGCGACGAACCATCCGTTGAGTGCTCCGATCGACGTACCGCACACGAGCTCATAGGGTGGAAGCACCGTGCCGTCCTTCACACCGGCAGCGGTTGCGAGGCACCCAATGATTCCGGCGGCGTACGAGCCGAGCGCGCCGCCCCCGCTCAATACCAACGCGCGTCGCGCGGGCCGGAGCACGTCGGACGCAGCGCCGAGCAAGGCCGGCATAGCACCAGCCATACCGAGCGTCATCAAGAAGCCGCGACGATCAGGCATCATCACATCTTATCGTGGATTGACAGCTTCCACTTATCCTATTCGCGCAGCTTTGGTAGTGCGCAGGATTCGGCACGTGCATCTGCAGACTTGCAGGTTATGACACAGACCTGGGGCGCATGGGGGCCGAGCTGGTGCTGGAGCCTATTGCTCTTCGCTGTGACTATTGCCATTCACGCATTCGGCATCGTGCTTATCATTCGAGTGTTCGAACGCCTTCGTTCGATGAGCGCACAAAGAAGATTTCTCGACACGACTTTGGGATCCGTCGCGGTCATCGTCGCGGTTACGCTCGCACTTGCAACGTTGCATGCAATCGAGGCACTTGTCTGGGCCTGCGTCTACTTGCTTCTCGACGCGACCCCGTCATTTGCCGATGCCGTGCTTTACTCCGTTGACTCGATGACGACGCGCGGCGCCTCCGGGCTGGAACTTGCCCGCGAATGGCGTTTAATGGGCGCGACAGAAGCTGGTGACGGGATGCTGCTCTTCGGGATCAGCACGGCCTTCATCTTCTATACGATGGTACATATCTGGAGAAATCGCGTCCAGAGTTAAAGATTAGGGCGTGACTTCGTCGCGCGTGTTGCGCAGCTCGCCGGCATAAAAGCCATACTTGCCTTTGATCTGCTCCCAGCCCGGTTTTGGCTCGCTATATACCCACGCAACGTCGATGACGCGCGTCGGATCGTCGACGTAATCGGCGTAGTAACACTTGCCTTTGTACGGGCAGGTGTAGTCATGCGACGAGAGCTGCAATTTCTTGCTGACCGCCGCGGCATCGATGTACCAGTTCCCCTCGGCCTGTGCGACTTGATCGCCGGTTGCGTCGGCCAAAACCGCCCCGGTGCGTTTCTCGAATATCCGTACGCGCATGGCGGAGCTTTTTGGCGGGCCGAGAACTTCCGCCTTCATGCTCAAGCCGATCCTCGAACTCGACCGCCTCGTCTCTGCTTCGCCCGAACCGCACTCTGTCGCGGTGCGCGGTAAGGATGTGTGGATCGCCTCGCGAGCCACACGGCGGATCGACGTGATGGAGCGCGACGGCTGGCGCAAGACCGGTGAGATCGAGCCGCCGGGAATGCCGTGGGGCATGAACTTCGGCGGCGGTGCGATCGTCATGACGTGCGGCGAAGGCGACGACGACAATCGCCGCGTGCACCGCTACATTCCGGGCGAAGGCTTCGATGAATTTCGGCTCGAGTGTCCCAACGACACCGGTTCCCACCTGACGCTCTACGGCGGTCGCGTGCTGCTCGGTCAGTGGTACAACAAGCGCTTGTTGCTGCTGAGCGACGACGGGAACGTTGCGCACACCTGGAATGCGCCGCACGAGATCTGCGGTGTCGCCGTGATCGACGACATGGCGATGCTGCTCGGGACGGATGACGAAGATACCGAAGACTATTACGTCTCGCGCATCGACTTGCGCAGCGGCGCTGCGACCGATTTGGCGAGCGTGCCGTTCCGGGCACGTGGACTCGCGTGGGACGGCAGCCGCTTCTGGACCAACCACCGCGAGGCCGATCGCACCGTCACGTTTACACTACTTCCAGATTAGCGCGTGCATTTAACCGCGCTCGACTGGTGGATCGTCGTCATCTCGCTTGGGATTACGTTTATTCCGGCGATTGTACTCGCGCGGCGCGCAGGGAAAAATACTGCGGAGTTTTTCGCTGCCGGGCGCAGGGCCCCGTGGTGGCTGATCGGGATCTCGCTGGTTGCGACGACGTTTTCGACCGACACGCCGAATCTCGTCACCAACTTCGTTCGCGACGGCGGCGTTGCCGAAAATTGGGCGTGGTGGTCGTTTCTGCTTACGGGCATGGCTACGGTTTTCTTCTACGCGCGACTGTGGCGGCGCAGCGGCGTCTTAACCGACCTCGAGTTCTACGAGCTGCGCTACTCGGGCAAACCGGCGACCTTCGTGCGCAGCGTACGTGCGATTTATCTCGGGCTATTTTTTAATTGTTTTATCATCGCGAGCGTAAATCTCGCTGCGGTGAAGATTGCAAGCGTGCTCTTCGGGTGGCCGCGTACCGAAACGCTGCTCCTTTGTGCGATCGTGCCGATTATCTTCGCCGCGACGGCGGGGCTATGGGGCGTGATGGTCACCGATACGATTCAATTCTGTATTACGATCACTGCGTCGTTCGCTGCAGCCTATTATGCGATCCATGCGCCGGGCGTCGGCGGATTGCACGGGATGATCGCGCACGTCGCCGCGGCACATCCAAATCTGCTCTCGATTCTTCCGGACTTCGGCGATTGGCCGACCGCGCTTGGGATCTTCGTCATTCCGCTGACCGTCCAGTGGTGGTCGGCCTGGTATCCGGGATCGGAGCCGGGCGGCGGAAGCTACGTCGCACAACGCATGCTCGCCGCGCGCAGCGAGAACGACGCGCTGTTCGGCACGTTCGCATTTCAAGCGATGCACTACGCGCTGCGTCCGTGGCCCTGGATCGTTGTCGCGCTCGCATCGACGCTGGTATATCCGTCACTCGCCGACATTCACGCGCGTTTTCCGAATGTCGCGACCAATTTGCTCGGCAACGACATCGCCTATCCCGCGATGCTCGTCTTTCTGCCGGCGGGTTTTGCAGGGCTCATGGTTGCGGGACTCTTTGCTGCGTATCGCTCGACGATCGAAACGCATCTCAACTGGGGCACGTCGTACCTCGTGCACGACTTCTATCGCCGGCTCTTTCGTCCGGACGCGTCCGAACATCACTACGTTTTTGTCGGCCGCATCGTCACCGTGCTCTTGATGGTTGCGGGCGTCGGCGTTACCTATTTGCTCGATACCGCAAAGGATGCGTTCGGTCTGCTCATCTCGATCGGTGCGGGGACCGGCTTGATCTATCTGTTGCGGTGGTACTGGTGGCGCATCAACGCATGGAGCGAGATCAGCGCGATGTCCGCGTCGTTCGTCGTCGCGCTCGGCTTTTTTACGGCGGGCAAGCTCGGCCACGCCGCAAGCAGCACGACGATTCTGCTAGTGACCGTTTCTATCACGACCGTCGTGTGGCTCTCCGTCACGTTTCTCACGCCCGCTGACGATCCGCAGACGCTGGCGCGGTTTTACGAGAAAGTTCGGCCGGCCGGCCCCGGTTGGAAACGCGTACGCGCAGCAAGCGGGCTGCCCCCGTCGCCTGACTCACCAGCCCAAGCGTTGGGCTCGTGGGTACTCGGGCTGGCGGCGATCTACGGGGCGCTCTTCTCGACCGGCGCATTTATCTACGGAAGGGCGCTCCCAGGGACCATATGGCTGCTCGTTGCGCTCGCTGCGACGCTTGGTTTGGTCCGTCTGGTGCGTGGTTCTCCACAGATTGCACAAGGCTAAGGTCGCTGATTGTGGACAACGAGGGGCGTTCTTCCGCAGCGGAAAAACGGGCTTCTGATGGCTGAGACCCCAGATCGCCCGCACCGAACCGGTCACATGGCAGTGGATTTCATCATTGCGGCATGCGCGATCATCATCTCGGTGGCGTCGCTTTGGGTTGCTTTGCGGGCCGACCAAACGCAAGAACAACTCCTCAAGTCGACCGTCTGGCCCTATGTCCAATACGATACCAGCGACGCGACCGCAACCGGTGGCAAGCACATTCTCTTCGAAGTGCGCAACGCTGGCGTCGGTCCGGCTATCGTGCGCACGATTGCCGTCTCGTACGGCGAGCATTACTACGGGAACTTACGCGAACTGATGAAGGCCTGCTGCGACGTCGTTGTCCATCACAATATGTTGGCGTCCACGCTGCACGATACGGTGATCATGGCGCACGATACCGTACCATTTATTACCGTGCTTCCGAACAAGATCGATCCAGCATCGTACAACCGGATCTTTGCCAACCGCTTTAACGTCAAGGTCCAGATGTGCTATTGCTCGGTACTGGGCGACTGCTGGTACTTCGATACGTTACGTGGACAACTACCAACTGAAGTGCGTCGGTGCCCGCCCGCGCAGCAACCGCAATACACAACCTGAAGGAGATCACGTTGAAATTACCTCGCCTACTCTGCGCGGCACTCTGTGCGATCCTCGCTGCATGTTCGAACTCGGGATCATCGAGCTCGAGTGCTTCCACCGCACCGAGTTCATCGTCGGCTGCGGGTGCGACGAAGACGATCGGTGTGTCGATTCAAAACCGCGAAGCGCAGTTCTACCAGGGCATGGAAGCCGGCATGAAAGCTGAGGCCGCCAAGTACGGCTATTCGTTGGTCGTGGTCGATGCCAATCGCGATAATGCGAAACAGCAGAGTCAAGTCGAAGACTTTATCTCGAACAAGGTCGATGCGATCGTGCTGACGCCGTATGACTCGACCGCGATCGGGAGCGCGATCGTCGAGGCGAACAAGGCCGGCATTCCGGTCTTTACCGCCGACATCGCGAGCACGAGCAAATTCGGGACCGTGGTCGCGCACATCGCGAGCGACAACGTGCAAGGTGGGATGCAGGCGGCGACGCTGATTTGTAAGGCGGTCGGGAAGAGCGGGCAGGTTGCGATTCTTGATGAGCCCGAGGTCACGAGCGTGCAAGATCGCGTGAAGGGTTTCAAAGCCGGACTGCAAGCCGATTGTCCGGGTGTGACCGTTGTCGCGGACGTCGACGCGGGCGGCGAGCGCGCGAAAGCCGACAGTTCGATGAGCGACGTGCTGCAGTCGAATCCGAACGTCAAAGGCGTGTTCGGCATCAACGACGATTCGGCACTCGGCGCGGCAAGCGCGATTAAAGCCGCAGGGCTTACCGGGAAGATCGCGGTTGTCGGCTACGATGCGACCCCCGAAGCCCAAGCTGCAATTAAAGCCGGTGCGATGTACGGCGATGCGATCCAATATCCCGACAAGATCGGCGCGTTGACCATCGACACGATTCACGATTACTTCGCCGGTAAAACGCCGCCCAAGGTCGTGCACGTTCCGGTCGGCACCTACACGCGTTGAACGCTTCCGTACCACTGCTCGAAATGCGCGGCATCGGGAAGTCGTTTCCCGGTGTCCGCGCGCTTTCTGACGTCTCACTGACGCTGCATGCGGGCGAAGTGTTGGCGCTCGTTGGAGAGAATGGTGCGGGCAAATCGACGCTGATGAAGATCCTCGCCGGCGCGCAACGTGCCGACAGCGGTACGATCGCGATCGAGGGCGTTGACGTCACTATCGGCTCGCCGCACGATGCCGAGCGGCTCGGCATCGGGATGATCTATCAAGAGTTCAACCTGGTGCCGCAAATCTCGGCGGTGCGCAATATCGTGCTCGGCAACGAGCCGACGCGCAACGGTATGCTCGACGAGCAGGCTGCGCGCGAGCGCGCCCAAGCCGTCCTGACCGAACTCGGCATCGACCTACCCCTGGATCGCACGCCGGCGCAGCTTTCGGTCGCGCAGCAGCAGCTCATCGAAATCGTCAAGGCGCTCTCGAAACATGCGCGCATCATCGTGATGGACGAGCCGACGGCGGCGTTGACGGATCGCGAGATGGATGCGCTCTTCACGATCATCCACCGTCTCAAGGCGACGGGCGCGGGTGTCATTTACATCTCGCACCGCATGGATGAGTTGCCGAAGATCGCCGATCGCATCACCGTGCTACGGGATGGCTCCGTCGTGGAGACGCGACCGGCCGCCGAATTCCCCGCCGACGACGTGATCCGCGCGATGGTCGGACGGCCGCTTGATTCGCACTTCCCAACGATCGGTCCGGTCAGGCCGGATGCAAAGACCGTGCTCGAGGTGCACGATCTGGTGCGCCGGCCCGGCGTCAACGGCGTCAGTTTTGCGGTACGCGCGGGCGAAATCGTTGGTCTGGCGGGACTTATCGGCGCGGGCCGCACAGAGATCGTGCGCGCAATCGCCGGTGCCGACGTTCCCGATGCCGGCACGATCACGATCGACGAGAAGCGCGCGATCATTCGCACGCCGCACGACGGTATTGTAGCCGGCATTGCGTTCATTACGGAAGACCGTAAGGGGCAGGGCCTTGTCCTCGGGATGAGCGTTCGCGAGAACATCACGCTTGCGCATCTCGCGCAGTTCGTGAATCGCGAGCACCTCATATCGCGTAAGCGCGAGCACCGCAGCGCCACGGAAATGATCGACGAACTGCGCATTCGCACGCCAAGCGACGAACAACTTGTGCGCAATCTCTCGGGCGGTACCCAGCAGAAGGTCGTGCTGGCGAAGTGGCTGCTCGGCAACGCGCGCGTCTTTCTCTTCGATGAGCCAACGCGTGGGATTGACGTCGGCGCCAAAGCTGAGATCTATGCACTCATGAAGACGTTGCTCGAGAACGGAGCCGCCATCGTTATGATTTCCAGCGAACTCCCCGAAGTGCTCGGGATGTCGCACCGGATCCTCGCTATACGTGACGGGCGGATCGTGCGTGAATTTACGCGCGACAACGTAACGCCGGAAGCGGTTATCGCCGCTGCAACCGGAGCGGCAGCGTGAACGCGCTCCTCAAGAACCTCTGGTTGCGCAATACGGTCTTGGTGATCGTCGTCGCGATCTTGATGGGCGTTGTGAACGACGCAGCCAAAGGTGCGTTCCTCAACCCGCGCAACCTCGTCACTGTCCTCGAGCAGATTTCGTACAACTGCATTCTCGGCGTGGGACAAACATTTGTGATCATCACCGCCGGGATCGATCTCTCGATCGGTTCGCTCGTAGCGCTTAGCGGCGTGGTGATGGCGCAAGTCGCCAATCATTTGCCCTTCGACGGCGTCGGCTTGGTGCTGGTCACGTTGCTCGCAGGGCTTGCGATCGGTGCTGCCGCCGGTTGGATCAACGCGCTGCCCGTCGTCAAGCTGAACCTGCCGCCGTTCATCACGACGTTTGCCATGCTTGAAGTCACGCTCGGGCTTGCGTATATTTTCTCCGGCGGCCAACCGGTCGCGGTGAACAATGCGATCTTTTCGGCGATCGGGACGGGCGCGGTCTTCGGCCTTCCGGTTCCGGTGCTCTGGATGATCGTCGTCGTGGCGATCGCGTCGGTCGTGCTCACGCGCACGCGTTTCGGGCGCTACGTCTTCGCGCTCGGCGGTAACGAAGAGGCTGCGCGCTTGGCGGGCATCGCGACGGCACGGGTCAAGACGATCGTCTACGTGATCAGCGGCATGTGCGCGTCGATAGTCGGCTTTTTGTATATGGCGCGATTCTCATCCGGTTCGCCCGACACCGGCACACACGATGAGCTGCTCGAAGCGATCGCCGCCGTCGTTGTTGGCGGGACCAGTCTTATGGGTGGTCAGGGCTCGATCCTCGGTACGTTCTTCGGCGCGTTGCTCATCGGATTGCTTTATAACGCAATGAACCTGATCCACGTCGACTCGTATTTGCAGAAAGTCGTGCTCGGCGTCGTCATTCTGCTTGCCGTCGTCCTCGACGAACTGCGCAAACGCTATTTAGCGAAAGCGTAACTGGGCGCAACGGCGCAGTTAATAGTGAATATGAACTGCACCGCTGCAGATACGGTCATTGGACTGTGGTTTCTTGTTATCGGACCTCCTTTGGTCTACGGTTGTATCCGAGCGTGGCTACGCACGAAGACTTTCGATTGGAAGGGAGCGCCGTTCGCCTTAGGCGGCGCGCTGAGCACCATTTTCGGGATCTGGACCACGGTCGCGCAGATTCGCTGCGGCTTCCCGCTGCCCAATCTCCTGTCACTGGTAGGCCCGCTGGAGTTCATGTATTGGCCGCCTCAAATTGTATTCGTGATTTTCGCCGCATTTGTGGGTTACCAGAACACAAAGTCGTTGCAAATAAAGGAGCGCAACGCAGTGATCGCCGTCTATGCGCTATGTGCATTCGCTGCATCGGAAGCTGCGGCGTTCCACACGGGTATCCAGGCTATTCGCTGGGGTTTGTTAACCTTGCTGATGGTTAGCGCCGCTGCTCTGGGCCAATCAATCTATATGCGGCTGCGCAAGGCATAGACTACCGCAGTCCCTCGACTACGCTTACTGCGTTCGCTACGCTCGGGATGACAAAGCGCGAGGGAGAGCCCGCGGTCTCTTAGAAGGGGAAGTCGTTTTGCGTGAGGTTCGCGTTCAAGTTGTAGTCGGTGAACGACTGATCGAGCACGACGGTCGTTCCCGCGTACAGAGTCTGACGTAGCGGCCAGTGCGTCGCTTGCGAGAGATATAACCGTTGCTCACTTACGCCGCCGTTGCTCGCCGGATCCGCAACCTTAAGCACGAGCAGATCAGTTTGGACGCCGCCGATCGCTCCGCCCGCCGTCTGCGTCAGCTCGCCTTTCACATTCGTGTACGTTCCAACGATGCTCTGCGGAAGGCCGTCAGGGATCGTGTAGCCGCGCAACGAGGTCGCCTGGCCGTCGTGAAGGTCGACTTTCTTATGCACTCCCGAAAAAATGCCGCCGATATGCCCGCTGACTTGATCGCCGCCGGTCCATACGCCGCCCGAGCCTCTGCCGTCGCCAGATTCGATTAGCGTTTTCGCGAAGTGCGGCTTCATGAATGAGTAGTCGTAAACACGGTCCTGCACGTCGCTGCCCTTTGTCTCGTGCGAATGCAGCTTGAACGTGTACGAGTTCACTTGCGCGAAGGCCGCATTGAATGCGTCGATTGCGGGCGCGGTCTGCGCAGCGCGCGCGGCATGCGGTGCGGTAAACGCGACGAACGCGGCCGCGATGAGAACGAGTGCGAGATTGCGTTGATGCATGAATCCTCCGATTACAGGCCGGGCGTGCCGGCCCCTGGTTCTTCGTAGAGCAGCGTGCCGTGCTTCCCCTCCACGCCAATCAGCACATCGCACTTGGCGTCGGCCGCGATCTCTTCGATCGTGCGGCCGAGCGGAGCACCGGTGTATTTGCCTTCCCGGAATGAGCCGAGGATGATCAGGTTCGCCCGTTCGCGCTTGGCGAGATCGAGCACCGCCTGTTTTGTCGAGCGGGCCTTGATGATCTCGGTGCGAATTGAAACACCGCTTGCTCCGGCGATCTGTTCGGCCGCACCGAGCGCATCGAGCGCGGCGCGTTCTTCGAGCGCCATCTCGGCGTCGGGCGGCAGCGTGTACGGCACTTCGATCACGTAGATTGCGAGCAGGTCTGAACGCTCCCCACGCGCGAGCTTGGCCGCCAATGCCATCATATGGCTCGAGAGAATGTCAGGTGAAAAGACGACAACGATCGAGCCGACCATGCGCTCGAGCCCGGTGGTCGCTTCTTTGGCGAGCTTCTGTACGAATGAGGCTGGCGGATGCAGCATCCACCAGATCGTCGAACCGATTGCAAACCCGATAACAAGCGCTATTATGGCGCCGGCGAGCGTAATGTGAACGGTGCTGTCTTCGTAAATCACGCTCGGCGTGCCCCAAAGAGCGTACGTAGCCGCACGACGCCGAGCGCGATCATGGCAAGACCGAGGATCAGTCCGGTGAAGCTCGCGCTAATCGGATAGGGCATCATCCGTACGATGATGATCGTGCCCACGACGATCATTGCAATCGATAACGCAGTGCGCAGCGCGAACACTACACCGAGCCTCCAGCGTTGTTAAGGCGGTCCTCGCGCGCGCGCAGGTTGGAGACGTACTCGTCCATGAGTTCGAGTTCGCCCGCGCGACGCAGAATCTCGATCTGCTCGCTACGCCAGTCGCGCTTGCGCGAATGCAGAAGCGGCAACCGCTTGCCC
>JBAUEZ010000016.1:0-4227 GCA_049678885.1 Candidatus Aquilonibacter sp.
CGTACATCGTGCGGCAAATCGTGCGCAGCGGAAAGGTGGCGAGCGTTACGCCGACGGGTACGCTTACCACACCGATCTCGCTGCAAACGGCGCAAGAGGTGACCAAAATGATGATTGCCGTCGTGCAGCGTGGGACGGGCACGGTTGCACAGTTACCCGGCGTGCAAGTTGCGGGAAAGACCGGTACGGCAACCAATCCGCACGGAGCCTCGCACTCGTGGTTCGTTGCTTTTGCACCGGCCGATCATCCACGTTTCGTCGTCGCGATAATCGTCGAGAACGCCGGCTACGGCGCGGACGTCGCAGCGCCGATTGCGCGTGCGGTGCTTGAGGCGGCGCTTGCTACGCAGCAGGAAACACCTGCGGCGCGCGTAACGAATAGGTGAACGTGATCGAGCAACAGACCTTCAACAACCGGTACCGACTCGATCGCAAACTCGGCGAAGGCGGGATGGCGACGGTCTATGGCGGCACCGATACGGTCCTGCGCCGCCGCGTTGCGATCAAGGTGCTGCGCGCGCAATATGCTGCTGACGAAGAGTTCGTGCGGCGTTTTTACCAGGAAGCCGAATCGGCTGCGCGTCTCTCGCACCCCAATATCGTCAACACGTACGACGTCGGTCGCGAAGGCGATACCTATTACATCGTCATGGAACTGGTCGATGGTCCATCGCTCGCCGAGATCATCGCCGATGGCCCCCTGCCCGAACCGGTCGCGATCGACTATGCGGCGCAAATTTGCAACGGTCTTGCTTATGCGCACCGCTCGGGACTCTTACATCGCGACATAAAACCGGCAAACATCCTCGTTACGAAAGACGACGTCGTTAAGCTATCCGACTTCGGGATCGCGCGCGCGGTGTCGCAGCAGACGATGGCGTTGACCAAGCCGGGCCTGGTGATGGGAAGCGTCTACTACATCTCGCCTGAACAAGCGCAAGGACACGAGCTGCACGAGAGCTCCGACCTGTACAGTGTCGGCATCGTCCTCTATCAAATGTTGACCGGAAAGCTGCCCTACACCGGCGAGTCGCCAGTGACGGTGGCGCTCAAACATATCGGCGATCCCGTCCCGGTGATCGATCACGATACCTCGGGCATCTCACCCGCGGTCGCCGCGATCGTTAACAAGCTCTTGCAGAAGCGCCCCGAGAATCGCTTCCATTCGGCGAGCGAAGTCGCGACGGCGCTGCGCGAGGCGCGCGAACGGCCGAGCATTGCCGCGTTCCAAATCGCCGACGATGCACCAACGCAGATGATGTACAGCGTGCTGCCCCCGCGACGTTCGCCACTGCCCGACCGTCAGTACACCTCGATCAGCGAAGACGAAGAACGCCGCTCGCGCTGGGGCGTCGGTCTGATTGCGACGCTCATCGTCGTCGCACTGCTGGCAACAGCGGCCGGCTACGTGATCTTTGGACGGCCCTTCACGCTGCCGAGCGCCGCAACGCAGATCAGCGTCGGCGACTACACGAGCATGAGCGATGCGCAAGCTGAGGCCGCGGTCGTCAACGCCGGACTCGTCGCGCGGTTCATCAAGAGTGCGAGCGACAACGTACCGGCAAATCACGTCATTCGTCAGAACCCGCAAGCGGGCACCAAGGTCGAGCGCAATTCGCTGGTCGAGCTCGTCATCAGCAACGGGCTCCCGCTGGTCGGTCTTCCCGACGTGCGCGGCTACAACGTGAGCGATGCGCAGCGCACGCTTCAGGACGACGGCTTCAAAGTCAAGACCAGCAACCGCTACGACAACGCGGCCAAAGACAGCGTGATCGATCAAACGCCAAAGGCACGCTCACAGGTGCGCAAGGGCGTCATCATCTCGCTCATCGTTTCCAAGGGTCCGCAATCGATTGCCGCGCCGAACTTCGTCAACATGGGCGTCGCCGACGCACAAGCGATGGCGAGCAAACTCGGCATTACGCTCGACACGTCGCAACAGGTCGCCGATACGAACGTCGCAAGCGGCGTCATCGACGCGCAGGATATCGTTCCGGGCCAAGCCGTCAGTCGCGGCCAAACGATTCACGCGACCGTCAGCACCGGACCCGCCGCTGCAGCGCAGATGGTTGCGGTGCCGTCCCTCGTCGGATTGAAATATAAGGATGCGATTAGCCAGCTGCAGTCGCTCGGCTTTCAGCCCGCCATCACCTTTTCGACACAGGCCGACAAGAACGGAACGATCGTGGGGCAAGATCCGCCGGTCGGCGCGCAAGTTGCCAGCGGCAAGCGCGTGACGCTGACCCTTTCAGTCAACGGCGAGGTTCCCGACACCGAAGGCGAGTCGCTCACGCAGGCCCAGGACATGCTGGCCAGCTTCGGCTATCAAGTTGCGAAGACTACCTACACAACGACTGAGGGCGCGAATGGGAACGTCGTGCGCACCGAGCCGATGGCCGGCACGAACCTACCTCCGGGTGCAGCGGTAACGATCGTCGTCAACGGTACCGGACCGTAGGAACCTCTGTGAGAATTCTCGGCATAGATCCGGCGTTGCGCGTAACGGGTTACGGCGTGATTGAGAAACGCGCGCGCGGGCTCGCCTTGATCGAGGCCGGTGTGGTCAGTCCTAAGCCGAACGGCACGCTCGAAGCGCGCCTTGCCGAGTTGCACGCGGGGATCTGCTCGCTCCTCGCGCAGACCACGCCCGACGTCGTCGTGATCGAAGAGCTCTATACCACCTACAAGAACCCGATGACCGCGATCCTGATGGGACACGCGCGCGGCGTCATGTGTCTCGCGAGCGCGCAAGCCGGCATACCCGTACAGACGCTTGGTCACACGCGCGTCAAACGCGCGCTGGTCGGTTCCGGCAGTGCGAGCAAGGATCAAGTCAATGCGATGGTGACGCGCTTGCTCAATCTGCGGGTCGCTCCTAAACCCAACGACGTCTCCGACGCGCTTGCGATCGCTATCGCGTATTTGAACGTGACCGAGCATGTTCTCGCGTATTAGCGGGAAGCTCATCGAACGCGAAGGCGAACACGTCGTGCTCGAAGCCGGTGGTCTCGGCTACGAGGTCGTGTTGCCGCCTTGCGTTGCGGAGAAGGTCACAGCCGCAGCGGGCGAGCCGGTCGCGCTCGAAATTTACGCCGCGCTCAACATCGACGGAAATAGCGCGCGCGCGACGTACTACGGCTTTACGAATGCAATCGAGCGCGCATTTTTCGAAGCGTTGATCAGCGTCGCGTCGATCGGTCCCAAAACCGCCGCCCGCGCCTTTACCGAGCCGATGTCTTCGATTGCGGGCGCTATCGACCGCGGGGATCACGCCTACTTGCGCAAGCTTCCTGGAATCGGGCAGCAGAAAGCGCGCGACATTGTGGCGAAGCTGCAGGGTAAAGTGGCGCGCTTTCTTTTGATACAGGACGCCGTAACCTTACCGCCGTCGGCCATGCCCGGCTTTGCAGACGAGGCGCTTGCCGTGCTCTTACAGCTCGAGTATAAGCGCGCCGAGGCCGAGTCAATGATTCGCGAGACGCTCGAGGCTTCGCCCACGATCGACGATGCCGAAACGTTGCTCGCGGAGATCTATCGCCGTAGGGCAAGAACAGCGTGAGCGACGATACGCGCCGGCCCCTCTATTCAGGCGAGGATCAAGCCGATCGCGTTATCTCGCCGGAAGAATCGCTCGAAGATGAAGTCTACGGCGCATCGCTACGGCCACGGACGTTTGAAGACTATGTTGGTCAGCAACGTGTAGTCGAGAATCTACGCATTGCAATCGAAGCGGCGCGGGGCCGTGACGAGCCGCTCGAACACGTGCTGCTCTACGGACCACCGGGCCTAGGCAAAACGACGCTTGCGGCGCTCGTCGCGCGCGCGATGGGGGCGAACTTTCGGCCAACATCGGGTCCAACGCTCGAGAAACCGAAGGATCTTGTCGGCATCCTCACCTCGCTCGAAGAAGGCGACGTCCTCTTCATCGATGAGATCCACCGTCTCGGCCGCGTGATCGAAGAGTTTCTTTATCCGGCGTTAGAAGATTTTCAGATTGACTTCGTAGTCGACCGCGGCGCGTATGCGAAAACGCTCAAACTGCCGCTCAAGCGCTTTACGCTGATCGGCGCGACGACACGGGCCGGTATGTTAAGCGCACCGCTGCGCGATCGCTTCGGCATCGTACATCATCTCGACTACTACGATCCGGCGGAATTGGAACGCATCGTACGCCGCTCGGCGCAATTGTTGGGCGCGCAGATCGACGAGCCCGGCGCGCACATGATC
>JBAUEZ010000017.1:0-20303 GCA_049678885.1 Candidatus Aquilonibacter sp.
GTGCAGTACCGATCAACGAGCACAAGATGACGATGTCATCCTGAGCTTGTCGAAGGATGGTAGACCCCCGCTGAGGGAGCCGCAATACGCTATGACCTCTGACCATACACGCTAGATGCGTGGTAGATCCCTTGGCCGGCACGTCCCTTTGATGTGATCGCGGTCATTGTGCCGTTTTCAATAGCTCGTCTGTGGTCGACTTAGAATGAATATACCGATGCAAATTCGCAGAGCGAATTCCATCAGCATGTTCTCCTTAGAAAGGAGGTGATCCAGCCGCACCTTCCGATACGGCTACCTTGTTACGACTTCGTCCCCCTTACCTAGCATACCTTAGACGCCTTGTTCCTTACGGTTACACGGGCGGCTTCGGGTACACTAAACTCAGGTGACGTGACGGGCGGTGTGTACAAGGCCCGGGAACGTATTCACCGCAGCGTAGCTGATCTGCGGTTACTAGCGATTCCGACTTCATGAAGGCGAGTTGCAGCCTTCAATCCGAACTGAGCGCGCGTTTAAGAGATTAGCTTACCCTCGCGGGTTCGCGACTCGCTGTCGCGCGCATTGTAGCACGTGTGTAGCCCTGGACGTAAGGGCCATGCTGACTTGACGTCATCCCCACCTTCCTCCGGCTTGTCACCGGCGGTCTCGTGTGAGAGATCTTGTGGACCAACACACGACAAGGGTTGCGCTCGTTGCGGGACTTAACCCAACACCTCACGGCACGAGCTGACGACAGCCATGCAGCACCTGTCTCTGTGTCCGATTGCTCGGAAACCTAATCTCTTAGATGTTCACAGGATGTCAAGCCCAGGTAAGGTTCTTCGCGTTGCGTCGAATTAAACCACATGCTCCACCGCTTGTGCGGGCCCCCGTCAATTCCTTTGAGTTTTAACCTTGCGGCCGTACTCCCCAGGCGGGACACTTATTGTGTTAACTGCGGCACAGATGGAGTCGATACCACCTACACCTAGTGTCCATCGTTTACGGCTAGGACTACCGGGGTATCTAATCCCGTTTGCTCCCCTAGCTTTCGCTCATCAGCGTCAGAACAACCCCAGATGATCGCCTTCGCCACTGGTGTTCCTCCCGATATCTACGCATTTCACCGCTACACCGGGAATTCCATCATCCTCTGATTGCCTCAAGGTCAATAGTATCCGTGCCGTTTCCTGAGTTGAGCCCAGGTATTTCTTCACGGACTTAAAGACCCGCCTACGAGCGCTTTACGCCCTATAATTCCGGACAACGCTTGCCCCCTACGTCTTACCGCGGCTGCTGGCACGTAGTTAGCCGGGGCTTCCTCCAAGGGTACCGTCAATATCGTCCCCTTCGACAGTGGTTTACGACCCGAAGGCCTTCTTCCCACACGCGGCGTCGCTCCGTCAGGGTTGCCCCCATTGCGGAAAATTCCTCACTGCTGCCTCCCGTAGGAGTCTGGACCGTGTCTCAGTTCCAGTGTGGCTGGTCGCTCTCTCAAGCCAGCTACCCATCGGAGTCTTGGTAGGCCGTTACCCCACCAACTAACTAATGGGACGCAGTCCCGTCTCTTAGCGCATTGCTGCTTTCAGCGTCAAGCGATGCCGCTCGACGATCGTATGCGGTATTAGCTAACCTTTCGGCTAGTTATCCCCCACTAAAAGGAAGGTTGACTACGTGTTACTCACCCGTCTGCCACTAAGGTATTGCTACCTTCGTTCGACTTGCATGTGTTAGGCACGCCGCCAGCGTTAGTCCTGAGCCAGGATCAAACTCTCCATAAAAATTTTTATGGAGACATGATAAACATGGCTCTATAATTTCGCTGTGCTTTTTCAGACGCGACTGCGGATCGCATCGCTAGAATTCCGAAGAATTCTAACAGCTAGAATTGTACGTTCTCGCGATTCTCAAAAGACTTTGACCTATCTAGGTTCGTCCGAAGACGAACCGTGTAGACCTTGTCTTAGAGGTCGGAGACCCACAGACTTATTTGCTGCTGCACTGTTCAGTTTTCAAGGAGCGAACTCGGGCGCACCGGCAGTTAAAACGCGAATCTTGCGATCGCGTTCTGACTAGGGGCGTCCAAGCCAACCCGGCTATAGTATCGAAGCGCATGACACGTGTCAAGGCGATTCCGATCTTTTCTCTGGCGCCACGACATTGGTCGACGGCCGCCAGACCCGGACTATCAGAGTACCACAAACCCGGCTGAGGAAGCTAGGTTGCAGCGCTCCGCTCGCGCGCTCGCCTGCGTTGGGCCTTGACCCGATTCCCGCAGGTATCCATGCTGCACCAGGTCCCCGACCCGTTCTTCGTTCTATCGTAGAACGCGTAGAGGCAGGTGTGCTTGCGGCAGGCCTTGAGCCTCGGCCATGAGCCGTCGCGCTTCGAATCGTAGATCGCGACGGCGATTGCTTCCCGCAGGCCTTGGGCGCCGGTCCGTTCTGCCGGAACCAGCTCAACGCCGAAGCTCCGCTCAAAGCTCACCAGGATCCGCACCCCTCCCAGGCATCTCGCCAAGCGAGGCCAGGCTGCCTCTACCGAACCTTCGCCGTTGTGCGCCAAAAGCACGCCCCGAAGCGCTTCGCGCAGCTCGCGCAAGCCATCCAGGTCGCCGGGGACCAGGCCGGCCGGATTGAGTCCGACGTCGGCGAGCCACAGGCGCGCGGCCCCAAGGTCGGCCAACGCATCGAGCGTCTCTGGCCGCTCGAGATCGATCGAGTTGACGAAACTGCGGATGAGCTCCAGGGCCCCCGGAGCGGAGGCGTCTTTGGTCACGACGCTATTGTAACACCATCTAATGATGTTGACAAGTTACCGTATCCGGCGTACAATTTTAGGTAGTTACTTCTCGAAAGGTATGGAAACCAAATGCTCGTCCCCTCCACCCGCCGCCCGCTCGTCCGCACCACGATCGACCTCCAACTGGAGCGTCCCGATCGCCGGAGCGATGGCATCTTCCGCGGCTGGGGTGTCTCCCTCATGACCAACTGGCCGCTCTAAGCGCATTGCAACGCCGAATGAAGAAGAGCGGACCATCTGGTCCGCTCTTTTTATATCGCACGCTACATGTCAGGCCTTGCGCGACATTGTTTTCGCTTGCATGAACAACAGCAGGTAATCGCGGCCGCCGGCTTTACTGTCGGTGCCGGACATATTGAAGCCGCCAAACGGATGCACGCCGACGTACGCGCCCGTGCTCTTACGATTGAAGTACAGATTGCCAACAAAGAAGTCGTCGCGTGCGCGCGCGATCTTGGCTTCGTCGCTCGTGTAGAGCGAGCCGGTTAAGCCGAACTCCGTGTTGTTCGCGATCGCCATCGCATCGTCGAAGTCTTTGGCCTTGATCACGGCGAGCACCGGACCGAAGATCTCTTCTTGCGCGATGCGCGCTTTGGGATCGACGTCGGCGATCACGGTCGGCTCGAGGAAAAAGCCTTCGCTGCCCACGCGATTGCCACCGGAGATCAGCCGGCCTTCTTTCTTGCCGACTTCGATGTACTCGGAGATCGACTTCAGCGCGCTCTCGTTGACGACCGGGCCCATATAGGTCGATTGTTGCGCGGGATCACCGACGTTCATCTTCGCTACGCGATCCTTCAGCTTGCTGACGAACTCGTCGTAGATGCCGGCATCGACGATCGCACGCGAACACGCCGAGCACTTCTGTCCTTGGAAGCCGAACGCGGAGACCGCGACGCCTTCCACGGCAGCATCGATGTCTGCATCCGCGGCGACGACGATCGAGTCCTTGCCGCCCATCTCGGCGACGACACGCTTGATCCACTTTTGTCCGGGCTGCGGCTTCGCCGCAAGCTCGTTGATGTGCAGACCAACTTCCTTTGAACCGGTGAACGAGATAAAGCGAATCTGCGGATGGCCGACGATCAAATCGCCGATCACACTACCCGAACCCGGGATGAAGTTCACCACGCCTTTGGGCAGGCCGATCTCGTGCAAGAGATCGACGAACCACGCGGCGATGATCGCCGAATCGCTCGACGGTTTGAGCACGACCGTGTTGCCGGAAACGATCGCCGCCGACGTCATGCCCATCATGATTGCGCCGGCGAAGTTCCACGGCGGAATCACCGCTCCGACGCCCAGCGGAATGTAGACCATCTCGTTGCGCTCGCCTTCGATCGGCACGACCGGCTGCGGTTGCGCATAGCGGAGCGCTTCACGCGCATAAAACTCTAAGAAGTCGATTGCCTCGGCGATGTCGCCGTCGGCCTCGGGCCAGCTCTTGCCGACTTCGTATACGAGCAACGCATCGTACTCGAAACGGCGCTCGCGCAAACGCGCGGCGGCGTCAAACAAGAAATTTGCACGCTCTGCTGCCGAGAGACGCTTCCACGACTCAAACGCGCGGGCGGCTGCGGCAACGGCCGCGTTGGCTTGCTCCTTCGAGGCGGAGCTCGTGAGACCGACGCTCTCGCCCGGCTTGGACGGATTGAGCGAGCTAATCTTCTTCTCGGTCTCGATGCGCTCGCCGTCGATGACGAGCGGGTAGTGCGTGCCGAAGCGTGCCTTCACCGTCGCGAGCGCGGTGCGCATCTGCTCGGCGTCGCCGGCGTCGGCGAACGACTTGACGACTTCATTCTTAAAGGGCGGTATCGTGCGTGTTAGGGTGCTGGTCATGGCCGGAGTTTTCCCCGCCGCCCTTCGGGCCGCCTTGCCACTCTTGCGGTAGCGGGCAACCCCCGCAGGTGCGAGAATTTCCACGATATGACGTACGACATCGCGATCGTGGGCGGCGGCATCGTCGGCCTGGCGACGGCGCGGGAGCTGCTCCTGCGTCACCCGCACCTTAAGCTTGTACTGCTCGAAAAAGAGGAGCTGCTCGCCAGCCATCAGACCGGCCACAATAGCGGTGTCATCCATTCAGGGATCTACTACAAGCCCGGTTCGCTCAAGGCGAAACTCTGCGTCGAGGGCCGGCGCGCGCTCTGGGAATACTGCCAGCGCAAGGACATCGAGTACCGCAACGTCGGCAAGCTGATCGTGGCGACCGAAGAGCGCGAGCTCCCGCTGCTCGAGGACCTGTACAAGCGTGGCATCCAGAACGGTATCGAGAGCCTCGAGATCGTCGACGCTGACGGCATCCGCGAACGCGAACCGCACTGCCGCGGGATCAAGGCCATCTTTATTCCGGTCACCGGCATCGTCGACTACGGCGTTGTCGCCCGCGCGTTCGGTGACGACGTGAAGACGTTGGGCGGCGAGATCTTCACCGGTCGCGAAGTACGCGCCATCGAGCGGCACGGCAGCACGACGCTAGTACAAACGCAAAACGGCGACTACGAAGCGCGCTTCGTCATCACGTGCGGTGGTCTGCAATCCGATCGGCTTGCGAAGATGACCGGCGGAAAGAGCGACCCGAAAATCGTCCCGTTCCGCGGCGACTACCTGATCCTGCGGCCCGAAAAGCGCTACCTGGTCAAGGGCAACATCTATCCGGTCCCGGATCCGAGCTTCCCGTTCCTCGGCGTGCATTTCACGCCGCGCATGAACGGCGATATCTGGCTCGGGCCGAATGCCGTGCTCGCGTTTGCGCGCGAAGGGTATTCGTTCACCACGATTAACCCGGGCGATCTGCTCGAGACTCTAACCTATTCGGGGTTCATCAAACTCGCGAGCAAGTATTTCTCGACCGGCATGGGCGAGATGTATCGCGACCTGCTGCGCAGCGCATACGTGAAGGCACTGCAGCGCTACGTCCCGGAACTCGAAGTCGAAGACACGTTGCCCGGTCCGTCGGGCGTGCGCGCACAAGCGATGATGGCCGACGGCACGCAGGTCGACGACTTCGTCTTTGAAGGCAACGAGGGGACGATGCACGTCCGCAACGCTCCGTCACCCGCCGCGACGTCGTCGCTCGCGATCGGCAAGTTCATTGCCGACGACGCCGACAAACGGTTCAGCTTGGGCGCAACGGTCGCAGCCGTTTGAACCCGTGACTGACTTCGCGATTCGGCCCATGGAGCACGGCGATGTTGACGCCGTGCTCTTGCTTTTCGATGCGGTCGCGGCGGAGCGGTTGTGGATCGGAACCGAGCCTGGATACGATCGTGTAAAATATCGCGACATGCTTGGGTTCTCGTTGAGTAACAGTAACGGGATGTTCGTCGCGTCGCAGCGGGGACGCATCGTCGGCGTGATCACCGAATATCTTCACGATCCCTACGGGCACACTATCGGCATGTTGATCGACGAGGCACATCGCGGCTGCGGGATCGGCACGGCGCTGCTGGGCCGGTTGATCGATTGGGCGCGCGAACGGTACGTCCCGCACCTTTCACTGCTGGTGTTCCCGCACAATGAGCGCGCGCTTGCGCTCTATCGCAAGTTCGACTTCGTCGAAGTCGATGCCGCGGCCATGCAGATCCAACGCAAAAACGGCGAAGCGTGGGATGCAATACTCATGCGTAAAGATCTACGCTGACGGCGTAGCTGCCGGCGCGGGTGTTACCGTGGGCGGGGAGAACGCGAGAAACTTCTTGATCCGGTAGTCGAGTTCGGCACGGCTGAGCGAATCGCTGATATAGCAGTAGAGATAGCCTTGTGGCGTAATGAACAACGAGGTTGGGATAAATCGTTCGATGTCGCGGTGCGAGCCCGCTTGGAGCGCTTGCGTAAAGACGCCGCTGCGATCCATCGCAATCGGAAACGTGATGTTGTATTTCTTGCGATAGTGCCGCACGACGTCGTCGGGCTCACGATCGTTGATACCGACGGTAACCAACCCTTGCGGCCCATACTGCGCGGCGACCTCGACAAGCCCCGGCTGCTCCTTGTTACACGGTCCGCACCAGCTCGCGAAGATATTCAGCAGTACGGCTGAGCCACGGTACGAGAGCAGATGGAAATCGGGTCCGTCGAGCGTCTGCATCTTCAAGTCCAACGGATGATCGTACGGTAAGACCGGGTTTGTCGTGCACATATCCCACGGATTCCCGGACGGCGATTGGCTCGGCGACGCAGCGAGTGCGGCCAACGCGCTTTGGATAAAGAACGCGCGGTCCACGCTAGACCCTCTCGTACGCCGTCGCAGCGATCAGCGGCCCAACGAACGCGCGCACACGCGCAGCTGCCTCTTCTCCCGCAGTGCCCACATAGGCGTCGATCAGGGCGCTGCCGACGATGATGCCGTCGGCAAGCGTCGCGACCTCACGCACGTGCTGGGGTTTGCTCACGCCGAACCCGACGGCGAGCGGCTCGTCGGTGAGATTGCGCAGCATCGCGATCTGCACGCGCATCGCATCGATCGAAGGACGTGTACCGGTACCGGTGACACCCAAGCGCGAGACCACGTAAATGAAACCGGTGCTCTGCGCAGCTATGCGTTCCGCGCGTTCGGGTCGCGTCGACGGTGCAACGAGCAGGGGCATGTCCAAGCCGTTCTCAGCCAGCGTCGCACCAAGTGCCGCGCCCTCTTCGAGCGCGATGTCGGGCACGATCACCGCGCTCGCGCCGGCGGCGGCAGCTTCGCGCGCGAAGCGTTCGATCCCGAATTGGTAGACCGGATTGTAGTACGTAAAGAGCACGATCGGTGCGCCACCGCGCTCGCGATGCTTGCGCGCCAGTTCCAGCACGGACGCGATCGTCGTTCGCGCCGCGAGCGCGCGCTGTCCCGCGGCCGCGATCGTGGGCCCGTCGGCGAGCGGATCGCTGTAGGGAACGCCGAGCTCGATTGCATCGACGCCGGCCTGCGTCAACGCGTCGAGCACGGCGAGCGTGGTCTGCGCATCCGGGTCTCCGGCCATCACATACGGGATGAACGCGGCGCGTTGTGCGTTGCGGGCGCGTTCGAAGATTGCTTCAATCACCGAGACGCGTCTCCACCTGCGCGATGTCTTTGTCGCCGCGTCCCGAAAGATTCACGAGAATCAAGTCGCCGGGTCCGCGCTCGGACGCGAGTTTGCGCGCGAACGCGATCGCATGCGCGCTCTCGAGCGCCGGAATGATGCCTTCGGCGCGCGAGAATGCTTCGAATGTTTCGAGTGCCTCTGCGTCGGTAATGTGCACGTAGGTTGCGCGCCCGCTCTCCTTTAAATGCGCGTGCTCGGGTCCGACGCCGGGATAATCGAGCCCGGCGCTGATTGAATGCGTATCTTGCACTTGCCCGTGTTCGTTCTGCAACAGGTACGAGCGCGAGCCGTGCAGCACGCCGACGCTGCCGGCGCCGAGCGCGGCGGCCGTCTTGCCGCTCGCGATACCTTCGCCCGCGGCCTCGACGCCCCATAACCGCACGTTCGCATCGTCGATGAATCCCGAGAAGATGCCCATCGCGTTGCTTCCCCCGCCCACGCATGCGACGACGTCGGTAGGAAGCCGGCCGAAACGTTCGAGGCACTGCGCGCGCGCTTCGAGTCCGATCACTTTTTGAAATTCGCGCACCATGTACGGATACGGGTGCGCACCGACGACGCTTCCGATCACGTAAAACGTGTCGTCGACCTGCGCCGCCCACACGCGGAAGGCTTCGTTGGTCGCGTCCTTGAGCGTCTGCGTGCCGCCGGTGACGGAATGCACGGTCGCACCGAGCAGCCTCATGATGAACACGTTGAGCGCTTGCCGCTCGACGTCGACGGCTCCCATGTAGACGTCGACGGGAAAGCCGAATTTCGCGCCGACCGTAGCGGTCGCAACGCCGTGTTGACCGGCGCCCGTCTCGGCGATCAAGCGGCGCTTGCCCATGCGTCGCGCGAGCAGTGCTTGCCCGACGGTGTTGTTGATCTTGTGCGCGCCGGTATGGTTGACGTCTTCGCGCTTGAGCAGAAACGGCGCTCCCGTCTGCGGAACGTATCGTTCGGCGCGGTACAGTGGCGAGGGACGTCCGACGAAGTCGCGCAGGATCGCCGCATATTCGGCCCAGAACGAGGGGTCGGCAAAAGCCGCGGTCATCTCGCGCTCGAGTGATTCGAGCGCGTCGATTAAGACCTCGGGAACGAAGCGTCCGCCAAAGTTCCCAAAGTAGCCACGGGCGTCAGGCTGCATCGGCCTCGCGAACGGCGTGGACAAAGCGGTGCATCTTGTCGGCATCCTTGCGTCCACTGGTTTCAATACCCGATCGTACATCGACCCACGCCGGACGCACCGTGCGCACGAGTTTGGCAACGTTCTCGTGCGTCAATCCGCCGGCAACGGCGATCGGTCGATTGCGTGCCAAGACTTTGAGGACGGACCAGTCGAACGAACGGCCCGTCCCGCCCCACTCGCCCGGAATCTTGGTGTCGAAGAGCGGCAACGCCGCGTACGCATTGACGCGCGTATCGAGATCTTTCGGCTGTTCGCCCGGCGCGATGTGAAACGTCTTCACGACCGAACCCCCGATCGCGCGCACGAAGTCTGGTGGCTCCTGTCCCGAGAGCTGCACGACCAGCTCCGGCAAGTACCAGCGCGCTCGCTCGACGTCTTCGATCGACGGATTTACGAAGACACCGACCGGCAAGATACTCGTCCCGATCCGCTGCGCAATCTCAGCAACCGCACTCCAATCGATTTGGCGCGGCGACCTTGCAAAGATCAAACCGGCCGCATCGGCTCCTTCGTCGATCGCGAGCGAGACGTCAGCCCAGTTCATGCAACCGCAGAATTTAATGCGCGTGGACATGCTTCAACGAAGCAAGCAGCGCGGCCGGATCGTCGGCGCGCATCAACGCTTCGCCAATGAGGAATCCGCGCGCGCCGGCACGGCGCAGGCGCTCGATGTCGCCGATGTCGCGCATGCCGCTCTCCGTGATCGCAAAGACGTTCGGCGGCACGTGCGGCAGGATATGCTCGCTGACCGCGAGGTCGGTGATCATCGTGCGGAGGTTACGATTGTTGACGCCGACGAAATCGCTGCCGAACGTGAGCGCGCGTTCCAAGTCGTGCAGATCGTGCACTTCCACGAGTGCGTCCAGCTCGTAGGCCCGCGCCTCATCGAGCGCAGCACGCATCTGCTCGTCGGTTAATCCACCGACGATCAAGAGCACCGCGTCGGCGCCGTAGGCGGCCGATTGCGCGATCTGGTACGGCGTGGTGAGAAAGTCTTTTCGTAGCAGCGGGAGCGCCGTTACCGAGCGCACCGCGCCGAGGAACGCGAGATCGCCCAAGAAGTGATCGCTCTCGGTTAAGATGCTGATCGCATCCGCGCCCGCGCGCTGATACGTCTTGCCGACGGCAACCGGATCGAAATCGCGCGCGATCAATCCCGCCGAGGGCGATGCGCGCTTGATCTCGGCGACGATCGCGTCGCCGCTACGCGCCTTCAACATCTTGAGGAAGTGCCGTCGCGACGTAACGCTTGCGCGCGCACGTTCGCGAATCTCCTCGTACGGCTCGCGCGCCATCTCCGTTTTGAGATGCTCTGCCTTCGCCGCGTAGATCTTGCGCAGTACGTCCTCAGCCATCGCCGGCCAGCTCCTTTGCGCGCTCGTAGGTACGTAGGGCCGCGCCCGAGGCAAGAATCGAGCGCGCACGCTCGAGCGCAGTTTCCATTGTCGGATCGGTGCCGACGGTGTGTAACACGAGGGCCGCGTTAAGCGCGACCACCTCAGCGCGCGGCGAACGCTCTCCACCGAGAATAGCTAAGAACGCGTCGCGTGCTTCATCCACGCTGCGGCCAACGATTGCCGCAAGCGGGGTCGCAATCCCGTAGTGCACGGGGTCGAGCGTCCAGCGCCTCGCGCCGGCACCGTTAAATGAATAGATCGTTGTGGGAACGTCGCCTGCCACTTCATCGATGCCGTTCTCGCCATACACGACCGCACCCCTGCGAACGCCCAGTTCCACGAGCACGCGCGCCAGCGGCTCGAGCAGCTCCGGCCGCGCGATCCCCACGATCTGCACGGTGGCGCCGGCGGGATTGGTGAGTGGGCCAAGCACGTTGAAGATCGTGCGCACGCCGAGTTCCCGCCGTATCGGCCCGACGTTCTTCATCGCCGGATGGTAGCGCGGGGCGTACATAAAGGTAAAGTTGGCTTCGCGCAGCATGCGCGCCGCGCGCTCGGGAGCCAGATCGATCGGCAGCCCCGTCGCCTCGAGCACGTCGGCACTGCCACAGGCGCTCGAAGCGGCACGGTTGCCGTGTTTGGCGACCGGGATGCCCGCGGCGGCGGTAACCAGCGCCGCCATGGTGGAGATATTGATCGTGTTTGCGCCGTCGCCGCCGGTGCCGACGACGTCGACAACCTCGGGCAGGCCGTGTTCGACGTGCAGGCTACGCTCGCGCATAGCGCGCGCCGCGCCGACGATCTCGTCGATCTCTTCGCCGCGCACGGCGAGCGCGACGAGCAATCCGGCGCCTTGGGAAGGCGTGATCTCGCCATCCATGATCGCGCCGATGAGCTCGGCGCTTTCCGTTTGAGAAAGACGAGCGCCGGCTATGAGCCGGCGCAATAATGGTGCGTACTCCGTATTTACTTCACCAGTTCGAGCAGTGAGAGTTCGGCTGCGTCGCCCGGTCGTACACGCGTCTTGGTGATTCGCGTGTAGCCGCCGGTCCGGCCTTTGAGTGAAGGCGCGATCTGTTCGACGAGCTTCTTCACCACCGCCGGTTCGGTAAGAAACTCGGCGAGTTTGCGACGCGCGGCGAGATCGCCGGCCATCGCCGTGGTGATCAGCGACTCCACGACCTTGCTGACCTCTTTGGCCTTGGTCGAGGTCGTCTCGATCTTCTCGTATTTGAAGAACGAAGTCGCCATGTTGCGCAAGAGCGCCTTACGATGACCGTCCGAGCGCGAAAGGCGCTTATATGCGATTTGGTGCGGCATTCGATATCCCGTTACGCCGTTACGAAAGGCGCAGCGAGAGCCCCCTCTCTGCAAGAACTTGCTTGATTTCGTCCAGCGACTTCTTCCCGAAATTACGCATCTTCATGATCTCGTCTTCCGTGAGATCGAGAAGTTCGGAGACCTTCGAGATGCCTGCGCGCTTGAGGCAGTTGAACGAGCGCACTGACAGGTTGAGCGTCTCAACCGGGATGTCCCATTCGTTGGGAGGCGCTTCGGGCAGCGGCTCCTCGCGGCTGGTGAAGCCGACGAAGAGATCGAGCTGCTCTTGCATGATTGCCGCGGCGGTCGCGAGCGCATCGTCGGGCGTGATCGAGCCGTTGGTTTCGATCTCGAGCGTCAAGCGATCGAAGTCGACGCTCTGACCGACGCGCGTGTCGTCGACCGAGAAGTTGACTTTGCGAATCGGTGAGAAGATCGAGTCGAGCGGAATGAGCCCAATCATGTGCTCGATGTTGCGCTGCTTGTCGGCCATTACGTAGCCGCGGCCCTTTTCAACACCAATTTCCATCGAGAGCTTGCCGTCTTTCGACGTCAGCGTCGCGATATGGTATTTCGGGTCGAGAATTTCGACGTCCGCATCAGGCGCGATATCGGCTGCCGTGACATCCTTCGGTCCGGAGACCGAAAGGTTGAGCACGCGCGGCTCGTCGCTATTGAGTTTGACCGGCAGGCCTTTGAGGTTGAGCATCAGCGCGATCGTGTCTTCGACCATCCCGTGGATCGTCGAGAACTCGTGGAGCACGCCGTCGATCTTCATGTAGGTGACGGCGGCGCCTGGGATCGAGCTGAGCAGAATGCGGCGCAGCGCGTTGCCAAGCGTGATACCGAAGCCGCGCTCGAGCGGTTCGATCACGAACTTGCCATAGTTTTCGCGGCGCTCGCGAACCTCAATGGTTGAGCCGGCGGGAAGTTCCAACGTGGTCATGAGTAGTTTCGTTTTTCCTTTGTTACCGTTTACGTTATCCGCCCGCCGCAGTGGATGACCCCTGTCATCCTGAGCCTGTCGAAGGACGATCCTACGCCTAACGGCGGTTGTGTTGTTAAGTTAGCGTGAGTAATACTCGACGATGAGTTGCTCATCAACGGGAGTATCAATTTGTTCACGTGCCGGTAGCTGCGTGACTTTGCCGGTGTTGTCGGCATCGTTCCACTCGAGCCAGTCCGGTGGACGGCGCGAACGCGCGACTTCGAGGTTCGCCTCAAAGACGGGCGACTTGAGGCTGCGCTCGCCGATCGAGATCACGTCGCCGGGCTTCACTATATAGGAAGGCACGTTGACGAGCTTGCCGTTGACGCGGAAGTGCCGGTGCGTGACGAGCTGACGCGCTTGCGAACGGCTCGTCGCGAGATTCAGGCGGTGGACGACGTTGTCGAGGCGGCGCTCCAGCAACTGAAGGAACGTGCGGCCGGTCTGACCCGGAACGCGCGCCGCTTCACGGAAGTAGTTCTCGAACTGCGTCTCGTGTACGCCGTAGTAGCGGCGCATCTTCTGCTTCTCGCGCAGCTGACGGCCGTATTCGGAAATCTTCGAGCGGTTCTTGGTGCCCGTGACCTTCTGACCCGGGGCAGTACCGCGACGCTCGACCGCACACTTTTTCGAAAGGCAGCGGTCGCCTTTGAGGAACAGTTTGATCTTTTCGCCGGTCTTGCTCGAGGCCGTTTCACGACGGCACAGACGGCAGACGGGCCCAATGTAACGCGACATTTCTTCTCTCTTCGATTACACGCGGCGGCGCTTGGGAGGGCGGCAGCCGTTATGCGGAATAGGCGTAACGTCTTTGATCACCGTGATCTCGAGGCCGGCGGCTTGCAGCGAACGGATCGCAGCTTCGCGTCCGGCGCCGGGGCCTTTGACGAACACTTCCGTGCTCTTCATGCCGTGCTCCATCGCTTTGCGCGCGGCCGACTCAGCAGCCATCTGCGCAGCGAACGGTGTCGACTTCTTCGAACCTTTGAAGCCGAGGTTACCGGCAGAGGCCCACGAGACGACGTTGCCGTGCGGATCGGTGATCGTGACGATCGTATTATTGAAAGACGCGTGGACGTGCGTCACACCCGTCTGGACATTCTTAACTTCACGCTTCTTGCGCGATTTAGTTTGTTTCTTGGCAGCCAAAAGAGACTCCGATTTTATCCGGTTCCCCGAACGACGGGGCTGTCGTCGCCTCGACAGGGCCACATTCTGTGGCCTCCATCTGATGGAGCCAGGGACTCGGCGATTGCCCCCGGAGCCGCGCGCCGCTGGAGAAGAGAGAGATCAGCAGCGCCAAGGCGGTATCTTACCTTAAGTGGGCCCAAGGGGTCAACTAGCTATGGCGGTGAACGGGCCGCCATGCCAAACCGTCGCGCGTTCCTCGCCTCAGCCGCCGCCCTGGCTGCCGCACCGGCTACGGCCAACGCCGCCGTGGCGACCGGCTTCCACCACCCCAAACGCCTCTCCCAGGCCCTCGCCCTTTCGGGCGGAGGCGCCCGTGGCGCCTATCAAGCCGGCATCATCGACTACCTCCGCCTTGCCGCCCAAATTCCGGATGGCCGGCCCCTCGCGCCCTACGGATTGATCGCGGGCACGTCGATCGGCGCGCTCAACGGATACTTTGTCGCGACCGGCCAGTTCGGGTTGCTCCGCCAGCTCTGGTACACGATCGCCGATCAGCACGTGATCCAGCTCAAAGCCAAATACGCCAAGGTCACCAACGACGACAGCGGCGTCGGCACCCGCTTCGCCGCCGCGATGCGCGCGGTGCTCAGCTTGACAAGCAACGACACGGGCGTGATCGACGGCGACCACGTGCGCACGTGGCTCGCGCGCTTTATCGATCCGGCGCGTCCGGTCGTTACGCCGTTCATTTGGACGGTGACGAACCTCACCAACCAATCACCCGAGTTCTTTTACCTCGTGCCCACCACGCCGAGCGAACAACTGCGCCAAGCGGCCGTTACCGCGATTCGCGTAACCGTCGGGCCGAGCGCGGTGCTACGCGAAGCGACGCCCGATCTGCTCATCGATGCGCTCCAGGCATCAACCGCTATTCCGGTGGCATTCGATCCGATTGAGCTCCCGGCGCCAAAAGGCGGTGGAACCGATCTCTACGTCGACGGCGGCGTCACCGCAAACACGCCGGTCGCCGCCGCGCGTGCCGCGGCGACGCGTGTCGACGTCGTGCTGCTCGATCCGCCGTTGCAAGCCACGCACTATCACAACGCCCTCGAAGTCGGTATCGGAACGTTCGGTGCGATGCAGCGGCGCATCCTCGAAGCCGACATGCGCGCCGCGTATTTGGAGACTTTCGGTAAGCGCGCAATGGGTGAAAGTAATTCGGCGCAGGAGAGTCTGCTCGCATCGGTGCTGTACGAGTCGGATATCTATCAGATGCAACCGCAGGATGAGCTGCCGGTCGGCGTTGTCGGCTTCGACGATCGCGACAACATCTATAAGACGTTCAAGATCGGCTTCGAAGACGCCGCGCGCGGCTTTACCGCGTACCACTATGGACAAGATTGAAGGCCCGGTCTTGCGACCAGGCCTTCTTCTTTGCTCTAACGATGGCAGTCGTTAAAACTTGATGCCGAGGCCCACGAACGGGCCGTTGGCCGAGATGCCGGACGGTGCGTTCGTCTTGTTGGTGAGACTCGTCCCCGTCCAACCGGCTTCGAGGAAGACCGGGCTATTGCCCAAGACGTAATCGACGCCGATGTTGTACATGAGATCGTTGTAGGCGAGATCCAAGCCGTTGTACGACCCTTTGGCGTTCGGGTAGTACCACACGCTACCGTAGACACCGAAGCTTTGATTGAGATCGGGCAGCTTCTCAGCGCCGAACCCAAACGCCGTTTCGCGCGGGTAGCCGTAGTTGTTGTTGCGCCAGAGGTATCCGACACCGACGTAGATGCGGGGATCGGCGACCTTGATGCCCAGATGCCCATCGAGCGTGCTGTCACGCGCGGTGAATGCCGGAACCGCCGTCGAACCGTTGTTGCCGATCACGTTGACCGAACATTGCGGATCCGTGGGACCCGCGCAGTTGTGCGGATACTGGAACTGTTGCAGGTTGCCTTCGATCATCCAGGGCAGACCGATGGCGTCGAATTCCCACGCCGCCTTCACCTGGTACGAAGCACCGTTGCCTGTGTTGCCCGGGCTGAACTCGTTGTAGACCTTCGGCGAGAAAATGTAGTCGCCGGAGACATACAGGTCCTTATACGGGGTCTTGACCGGTGCAGGCGTCGGCGTTGGTGCGACCGTCGGCGGCGGCGGTGCGACCGTTGGCGGCGCAGTCGGCGGCGGCGTCGGGGGAATGTAACGAACCACGACGATTTGTCGATCGGGAACCCACTGCACGTAGGCACCCATGCCCTCGGAGATCACGCGGACCGGAACGAGGACCGTACCGTGGTAGAGGATCGGCGGCACGTCAAGCGGACGTGATTCGCCATTGATGACGACTTGGGGTTGTCCAACCGTCACCTTGACTTCCGAACCCGGCTTGCTCACCGTGACGGTCTTGCTCGCTGCATCGTACGACACCGACGCACCCATCTGCTCGAACATCGAGCGCAATGGAATGAGTACGGTGCCGCCTCTAACAAGCGCCGCAAGCACGCGTCCTTGCTTGAGCGTGTCGGGCTTCGCGTAGACGTGATGATCGTTGAAAAGAATTGGGATGGTGCCTGAGGGTGGGGATCCGAAATCGGCCGGCGGCATGCTGCCTGATTGATCTTGCGCAACCGTAGTTTGTCCAGTGTTTCCCTGCGATTGCGAGACCTTTGGTGCAGCGACCGCGGTGAGCCCACAGCACGCAATGATGAATGCTGCCAGGATCCCGGTGCTCAGTCGTTTCACAAGAGCCTCCTTAAGATTTGTCTAAACGATTGCAGAGGAACCAAGCCTCCACGTAGCCTAGAACGCGTGTTTGCCTTCATCGGTTCCACGTAAACAAGGCCGTAGGCTTATTCCCCCCCTCGCGTGGCTGGTAAACGCCATATCCAAAGCGTGCCAATGAACATTTCGGCCCCTGCCAAAAGTAACGCATCGCGCGGACCCGCTGCAGTCGCGAGCGCACCGATGCGTGCGAGAAGTAGGCTTGCGCCTAGCGGCGCGACCATTTGGGGCACAACGATCGCCAAATTCCAGATAGCCATCGTGGTCGCCATCGCCGACGGCGGAAGCAGCCGGCATGCGAACGCCCAATCCGCGCAGAGAAATATCCCCCATCCGATACCCGCCAGCGCGATCGCCGGCAGCAATCCCGGGAGCGCGTGGGCCAAAACGAGCACAATCAGTGCCACGATAATGCATGCGCCGCCGGCGGTCACGACGAGCCGCTCGTCGATGCGATCCGCCGGACGCGCCGCAAGTGCCGCACCAAGCACGCTTACGATAGTAAATATAAGGATGCAAATTCCGCTCGCGCGCGTGGCGTCAAGGGAAAAGTGTTGCGGCAAGACCGTCGCAACGAAAAAATACAGGTAATCGAGCATCGTATAGAAGCCCAAGAACACGAACGCGCGCGAAATGAACAGATTGGTAAGCGTGCGCGTAATCGTGAGCGGTGCCGGCGGCGGCAGCGGCCGCAACGCGGCGCCGCCCAGGTGCTTGAGCGTGATCGCAGCTGCCGTCAGCAGTCCGATTGCAAGCACGCCGCCGAGCAACGGCACGGCCCCGAGCACCGCCGCGAGGAGTGCGCCGGTCGCATTACCCGCGCCCGCGAGTGCCGCCAACCATCCTGATGCGACGCCGTAGCGCGCGGGCGGCATCGTGTCCGGCACGATCGCTTGATACGGACCGATGATGATGTTGAGCGCAATTTGAAGCGCGACGAACGCCGCAACCAATGCACTGACGTTTGGCACCGCGTAAAATACGACGACCGCTGCTGCGCCAAGCAACGTGCCGGTGAGATAGAACCCGCTTCGTCCCTTGCCGGCCCGGCGCGCGCGATCCGAGAGCGGACCAACGATCAGTTGCGTGAATGCCGCAGCGAGCGCTCCCGCCGTCGTGATGATACCGAACGTTGCGAGAGTCGACCCGGGCGCGAGCTGCGCGCACCGCGCCTGCAATGAGATCCCGAGCACCGCACCCCAAACTAGTTGGACGCCGAACCACAGCGCGGCGACCTGCGCCGGTTGTGCCTGGTTAGTCGTGCGCGAGCGCGTAAACATATTCGGGGTCGGAATCGGCGTCAAAGGCGAGCTCAGGCGGCGCATCGCGCAATGCCGTTACCGGCATAGCGAGCAGATTACGCGCACGTCTTTCGAGTGCACCGATCGAGGCGCGGCCAAATGCAAACTGCAGCAGAACGAGCGGACCTGCAACTGACGCCATCATCCACGGCGCTTTGCGCGCTTCGAACATGGTCGTCGCGAACGCGCGAATGCGCGCGCGTGCTCCGGCCGGAATATGAAAAACGCCGGCGTTGACGACCCGCTCGCCCGCGAGCGTGATGCCGAACGGCGGCGCGCCGGGAAAGCGGCGCACAAACGCGGCATGCTCGGCGAGCGGCATCGAGAGCGTGCTCGGCTCGATGCGATCGAGAACCCACTGCAGCGAGCGCGCATCAACGAACGGCAGATCGCAGGTAAGATAGAGCAGTGGTGCGTCGTCCGGCCAGACATCGAGCGCTCCCAGCACGTTGCCGGCGCCGGTTCCGGCATCGGGCACCATCGCAACCGTTGCCACGCGTTCGCACTCATCCCGTATGGCGTCGTTCCCAACGACCGCGATCCGCTCGAGCCCACACGCGCGCAACGCGTCGATCGTCCGCGCGAGCATCGTGCGGCCACGTACCGGTGCGAGTGCCTTGAGCCTTGTACCGGCACGCGCTGCGTATGCACCATCGATCGACCCACCGGCCGCGATTACTGCATACATCTAAAACAGAAGGCCCGGCATGTTGCCGGGCCTTTTGCTTTACTTCTTGGTTGCGACCTTCTTCTTGCCTGCGACGGTACGCTTTGGACCCTTGCGCGTGCGCGCATTCGTCTTGGTGCGCTGTCCGCGTACCGGAAGGCCCTTGCGATGGCGCAGACCACGATAGCATCCGATGTCCATCAGGCGCTTGATGTTACCCTGGACTTCACGGCGCAGATCGCCTTCGACGCGGATCTGCAGCGCGTCAATTGCATCGCGCAGCTTCTTATCGTCGTCCTCGGTCAGGTCTTTAACGCGCGCGTCCGGATTGATCCCCGTGTGGGCGAGCAACCGCGCGGCATTGGTTGGACCAACACCGTAGATGTACTGTAGCGCAATCTCAATGCGCTTCTCGCGCGGAAGATCGATACCAGCGATACGTGCCATGATTCTCCTTAACCCTGCACTTGCTTGTGCTTGGGATTGACCTCGCAAATCACGCGCACTTTACCTTCGCGGCGAATGATCTTGCATTTCTCACAAATTTTCTTGACCGACGGACGAACTTTCATTTTCTTCTTCTACCTTAGTTTATTTGTATCTATACGTGATCCGGCCGTGAGTTAGATCGTAGGGCGACAGCTCTACGAGAACTCTATCTCCGGGGAGGATGCGGATGAAGTTCATCCGGATCTTTCCCGACACGTGTGCTAACACTCGGTGCCCGTTGGCGAGTTCCACCCGAAACATCGCATTGGGCAGTGGCTCGACAATCGTCCCTTCGACCTCGATCGCCTCTTCTTTAGGCGTCGCGGTCTTGGCCGCTTTATCAGCGTTGCTCTTCGCTCGGGCGGGACGACGTCCACCACGACGAGCCATTTACGCCTTGATCCTTTCCGTTTCCGGAACGTACTTCGCAGCGTCGGGGTGCTCCCCGAAGTTGCGCAGCGTCAGGATCCTTGGACCGTCATCGGTCACGGCGATCGTATGCTCGAAGTGCGCTGCGAGTTTACCATCTGCCGTGACGACTGTCCAGCCGTCCTTGAGGATCTCGACCTTCCGGTCGCCCAGGGTGATCATGGGCTCGATCGCCAGCACCAACCCGGTCCGCAGCTCAACCCCGGTGCCCGCCTTACCGTAATTGGGCACCTGCGGGTCCTCGTGCATCGCGGTCCCGACCCCGTGGCCGGCCAGCTCGCGCACCACGCCATAACCATGGCTTTCAGCGTGCCGTTGCACCGCCGCACTGATATCGCCGAGATGGTTGCCGCGCTGCATCTGTGCGATCCCGACCATCAGGCACTCTTGCGTGACGTCGAGCAATTGCTGCGCTTCGCGCGAGATCGTGCCGATCGGGATCGTCACGGCCGAATCGCTCACATAGCCCTCGAGCGTCGTACCAATGTCGATTGAGAGCAGATCGCCCTCTTGCAGCACGTAGTCGCTCGGAATACCGTGAACGACCTCGTCGTTCACCGACGAGCAGATCGTCGCGGGATACCCGTGGTAGCCCATAAACGTCGGTACGCCTCCAAGCTCGCGAATGCCGCGCTCGGCAAATTCGTCGAGCTCCTTGGTCGTCATCCCGACCTTCGCGATCTGCATGAGTTCGCTCAGCACCTTGGCGGTAATTTTACCGCTGCGGCGCATCGTCTCGATCTCACGCGGCGACTTGAGCGTGATCATGTTTAATG
>JBAUEZ010000018.1:0-5382 GCA_049678885.1 Candidatus Aquilonibacter sp.
TCCTCGATTGACGGTGGTTCTCGTACTCGATCTTCACAACTCGGTCGAAGCTTATGAATGCTAAGAGCAGAACTGGAAGCCCGACTAAAAGAGGCCAAATCGATTCAAGGATTTCGGTGATCGATGCGTTCATCGAATCTTGATGCCTTCGAACGTCAGCAGCCGGCGGCGCAGTGAATTGGGGCCGGCGCCTTTGATGCGGCCGTCGGCGCCGATCACGCGGTGCGCCGGTATCAACAAGTCGTATGGTGTCTTGCGCATCGCGGCCGCAACGCCACGGTGCGCCAGCGGTGCGCCGATCGCTGCGGCCACGTCGCCGTACGAGATCAGTTCGCCGACTTCAAGGCTGGCAACGAGCCGCCACACCGCGACTTGAAACGCTGTTCCGGCGAGCGCGAGCGGCAGATCGAAGCGGCGCAGTCGCTTGCGAAAATAGGCCTCGACCTGGGCGCGCGTCTCGCGCAGGAGCGGGTCGCGCACCGGTGTCGACCGCGCGCGAGCACGCGGCCGGAAATCGCAAGCCACGATGGCGCAATCCGCGACGCGTACCTGCAGTACTGCGCCGATGGGCGTGGAAAGCGTCATTTCAGCCCCAGCCATACTGGACGGGCTTTGAGGAGTTTGCATGAAGACCTTTGTACGGATCGGCACGCTCGCCGCAATCATTGCACTCGTTGCCTGCAGCTCACATAAGACGACCGTCTCCACGTCAAGCGGTGACACAACCGTTACGCAAGACGCGAGCGGACAGTCGACAACAGTGAAGACCGATCAAGGCACGGTAACCGTGGGCAAGTCGGCCGATCCATCGCAGCTTGGCGCACCCGTCTATCCCGGAGCCGACGCAAATACCGAAGGTACGGTTTCGTATACCGGAACGAACGGCGGGGCGATGGCGGCGTTCAAGACGACCGACGATTTCGATAAGGTCTACCAGTTCTACAAGTCAAAGCTTCCGGCCGGCAGCGAGAAGATGAAGATGGCCAGCGGCGACAGCTCGGTGGCAGAATTCGCGGTCGAATCAACCGACGGCGAGACCGCGGTGCAGATCAGCGGCAAGAGCGGCGAAACGGATATCATCATCACCCATAAGGCAAAACCATAACGCATGACACTCCAAGGGAAGACCATCTTTGTCACCGGTGCGAGCCGCGGGATTGGTTTGGCTATTGCCTTGCGCGCGGCGCGCGAAGGCGCGAATATCGCGATCGCAGCGAAGACCGCGGAGCCTAATCCCAAGCTTCCCGGCACGATCTTCAGCGCGGCGGAAGCGATCGAGGCAGCGGGCGGCGCGGCGCTCCCGCTGCAGTGCGACATTCGCTACGAAGAACAAGTACAGGACGCGGTCGCGAAGACCGTCGAGCGGTTCGGCGGTATCGATGCGTGCATCAACAATGCGAGCGCGATCTCACTTACGCCGACGACGCAGACCGACATGAAGCGCTACGACCTCATGAATCAGATCAATGCGCGCGGGACGTTCGTCTGTTCGAAGACGACGATTCCGCATCTCGCCCGGGCCGAAAACCCGCACATCCTCAACCTCGCGCCGCCGCTCGATATGCAGGCGCGCTGGTTTAAAAACCATACCGCGTACACGATGGCGAAGTTCGGCATGTCGATGTGTACGCTTGGGATGTCGGCGGAGCTCGCGGACGCCGGCATTGCCGTCAATTCGTTGTGGCCGCTGACGACCATCGATACCGCCGCGGTACGCAACGTGCTCGGTGGCGACGGTCTGGCAAAAGTCTCGCGTACGCCCGAGATCGTCGCCGATGCGGCGATCGCGATTCTCAAGCGCCCCTCGCGTGAGTGCAGCGGCAACTTTTTCATCGACGAAGAGGTGTTGCGCGCCGAGGGCGTTACCGATTTTTCGCACTACGCGATTACGCCCGGCGGCCCGCTGATGCCGGATTTCTTCGTGCCCGATGCCGTGCTGGCGCGGTCCTCAACGCAACTGCTTCCACTTCCGTACTGAGAAATATGAGCGAACACATCATCTACCACAAAGACGGCGCGGTCGCTGCGATTCGCTTCAATCGCCCGGAGAAGAAGAACGCGATCACCGTCGCGATGTATCAAGCGTTGGTCGATGCGCTCGACGACGCGGCGCTCGACGACGCGGTGCGCGCCGTGGGCATCTTCGGCGGCAACGACTTCACTGCCGGCAACGACCTCGGCGATTTCCTGGCGGCCGGCGCCGCGGTAGCAGCACCGGAGGATCTGCCAGTCGTCAAGCTGTTGCGCGCATTAATCAAATTTCCAAAACCGTTGCTGGCCGGCGTCAAAGGCGTTGCCATCGGCGTGGGCACGACACTGCTGATGCACTGCGATGCGGTCGTCGCCGGGCAGTCGGCGCGCTTCGCATTGCCGTTCACGCGTCTCGGCCTGGTTCCCGAAGCTGCGTCGAGCGTGTTGTTCCCGTTGATTGCCGGACGCACGCGTGCGTCGTGGCTGATGCTCTCCGGCGACCAATTCGGCGCCGACGAAGCCAAAGAACTCGGTCTGGTCAATCGCGTTACCGACGACGAGCACGTCGATAAAGCCGTCTCGCTGATGTGCGGTCAGCTTGCCGAATTGCCGCCGAACGCGCTCGCCACGACGAAGCGTTTGCTCAAAGCGCGTTCGGTCGAGCTGGTCGATCGCGCGATGGAAGACGAGCTCGCGGCGTTTGTCGCGGCGCTCAAGTCCGACGAAGCGCGCACTGCTTTCATGAAATTCATGACGAAGGGTTAAGCTTCGTCGAGCAATTGGTGTGAGGTGCTTCCCTCGACTACGTTCGCTGCGCTCACTACGCTCGGGATGACAATTAGACGCCGAGGAACGCGAGGAGATCGTTTTCGCGGGCGACGAGATCGGCGGTATCGAGTACTTGCTCGACGCGGCCGTGGACGACGATGTGATGGCGGTCCGCGACGGCCGCAGCGAAGCGCACGTTCTGTTCGACCAGCAGCACGGAGATGCCCGAGGCCTTCATTTCGCGGATGATATCGCCGATGCGCTCGACGATGACCGGTGCGAGCCCTTCGGTCGGTTCGTCGAGCAGTATCGTGCGTGCGCCCGAGCGCAGCGCGCGCGCGATCGCGAGCATCTGCTGCTCGCCGCCTGAAAGCGTCGTGCCGACCGCCGCCGCGCGCGCTTTCAAATTCGGAAATGCATCGAAGATGCGTTCGAGGGTCCAGCCGCCGGGCGCGAGCAGCGGCGCAAAAAGCAAGTTTTCCCGCACGCTGAGCGTGGAGAAGATGCCGCGTTCTTCGGGGACGTAGGCGATGCCAAGTTTGGCGATGTGATCGGAAGAGCGGGTTGTGAGTTCGCAGTCATCGAGCGCGATCGATCCGCGCCGCGGCCGCACGATGCCCATGATCGAGCGTAAGGTTGTAGTCTTGCCGACGCCGTTGCGGCCGATCAGCGTCGCAACTTCGCCGTCACGCAACTCGAAGCTCATGCCATGCAGAATGTGTGATTCATCATAATAGGCGTGGACGTCCCCGACGCGGAGCATCAGTGTGCCCCTCCGCCCAGATATGCATCGATCACGCGCTGATCGGCGCGTACCTCGTTATACGTTCCCTCGGTGAGCAGTTTGCCGCGTTCGAGCACGCTGACACGGTTGCACAGGTGTTCGACGACGCGCAGGTTGTGCTCGACCAGCATGACCGTGCGCCCCGCGGCGACGCGCGCGATCAGTTCGATCGTCGGGCCGATATCCTCCGCGCCCATGCCCGAGGTCGGTTCGTCGAGCAGCAAGACCTTTGGGTCTTGCGCCGTCGCGATTGCGAGTTCGAGCGCGCGCTTGCGGCCATACGGGAGATTTGTCGCGAGCATGTCCTGCCACGCATCGAGCCCAGCGGTGTGCAGCGCCTCGCGCGCAGGATCGTCGAGCACTGCGGTTGCTCCGCGTCCGGCGAGCATACGTGTTGAGAGCGCGGTACGGGCCTGGAGCGCGACCTTCACGTTCTCGAGGACGGTCATATGCGGAAAGATACTGTTGATCTGAAAACTCCGCACGATGCCCATGCGCGCGATGTCCGCAGGCGGCTCGTGCGTGATATCCCGCCCGTCGAACGTAACCCGCCCGGAGGTCGGACGCACGAATCCCGAGAGCACGCCGAGCAGCGTCGTCTTACCCGCACCGTTGGGACCGATGACCGCGTGGATCGTGTCCGCTTGGACCGCGAGCGACAAGCCGTCGAGCGCAGCGAAGCCGGCAAACTCCTTAATGATGTCACGGGCCTCGAGCGCGAGTGATGGCATTGGCCGACCTTTACCTTCGAGACGGTACGAGCCCTCTCGGCGGTGAAGAGCAACGCATGGGAAAACTCAGCGGAAGAAGCGCGCTCGTTACCGGCGCGGCGAGCGGTATCGGTCTCGAAATTGCGCGCTCGATGGCGCGCGAAGGCGCTGCCGTCGTGATTGCCGATATTGCGGCTGATGCGGCGCAATCCGCGGCACGCGCGCTCGAACGCGACGGCGCGCGCGCAATTGCTCTTGCGATGGATGTAACGAACGAGGCCGAAGTCGATGCCGGCGTCGCGCGAACCGTGCACGAATTTGGAAGACTCGATATTCTCGTCAGCAATGCAGGCGTGCAGATCATCGCGCCGATTCACGAACTCAGCTTTGCCGATTGGCGAAAGCTGATCGGTGTACACCTCGACGGCGCATTTCTCACCACACGCGCGGCGTTACGCCACATGTATACGCGCGAGGGCGGCGGCTCGATTCTCTACCTTGGGTCGGTGCATTCGAAATTAGCTTCGCCGCTCAAAGCCCCGTATGTGTCCGCCAAGCACGGCATTCTCGGTTTGGCGCGCGCGGTCGCGAAGGAGGGCGCCGTCCACGGTGTCCGTTCCAACGTCATCTGCCCGGGATTCGTCCGCACGCCGCTGGTCGAACGGCAGATTCCCGAGCTCGCGAAAGAAAACGGGATCTCGGAGAGCGATGTGATCAAGAACATCATGCTGAAAGAGACCGTGGACGGCGAGTTCACCACCACGCAGGACGTCGCCGACATCGCGGTCTTTCTGGCAGCGTTTCCGACCAACGCCCTCACCGGCCAATCGATCGTTGTCAGTCACGGGTGGCTGATGCAGTAAGCACGCACGCGCTGCCCGAACATCTCGCTCTTCGTCTTCATAGGGGGTAATAATGCGCTTCGCACGTGTCCTTCTACCGATCCTATGTCTCACCGTACCGATCTCATCATTACCGATCGCTACGTCGGCGGCCGATACGTCGCCGATCAAAATCGCGGTGATCACCGATATGACTGGGGTCTACTCCGGGCTCTCCGGCCAAGGCTCGGTTGTCGCCACGAAGATGGCGGTGGCCGATTTCGGCGGCAAGGTGCTCGGCCGTCCGATCGTGGTCGATGTCGTCGAT
>JBAUEZ010000019.1:0-12727 GCA_049678885.1 Candidatus Aquilonibacter sp.
GTCTTGAACGCTACGGCTGTCCCGGCTGGGTTGTAGGCTATCATGCCGACGGTTGTGAGTGGATTATCGTTGCTGTCAACGAGGCATCCGTTCGAATCGACGTACACGTTGAGCGCAGCGCTTACCCAACTAGGAAGCGACCTATCGATATAGTTGCTGGGATTGTCGCCCCAAGCGAAGCTATTTGTCACGCCGAGGGCATTGCAAAGCTGCCCAGCCGAACTGTATGCACGCGCGACGCCGCCGCCAAGTAGAGCGTTAATTACTGGCCCAAGGGCGGCTTCGATGCGCGTTGTTTTGTTGAGTGCAACGGGGGCCGCACCGCTCGTGAGACCCACGGCATTTCCTAACGCGCCAAGGACGAGCTGTTGTGGCCAGGTCGCGGTTTGCTGTTGAACCGTGATTCCAAACGTAATCCTTTCACCGTATTGATCCTGGACGACAAGGTTACATGTGCCTTGCGATTGTGCCGTGACTATTACGCTCCCCGTTGCTGGCGGGTTGTGCGCCGGGGATCCGGGAAATGTTCCCGATGCCGGCGTGGCCGTAATGACGCCCTGACATGGACCACCGGCGTAAAGCACGAGCCGTTCGCTATCAAACGTCTTCGAAAAGTCGATCGTATACGATTGCCCGACGTTCAACGCCGGAATTGTCATTGTTGATGGGGTGAGATCACCCATCACTTGCACGGTTACGGTTCCCGACTGGTTGTAGTCGTCCGCAACGGTGACGGTGCATAATCCGCCGTTGTGCAACACCGGCGAAAGTTGAAACAGTGCAGGCGGGTCATTCAGATCGCCGACGGGCCACGTGTACGGCGCATTTGGCGGCGCGGGCGCCAAGGCACCTTGACTCGACGGACTGGGCTGCGCGTAGGGCCACGGGCTCGGAAACACCGCCGGCGGCGCGCCCGTATCCGATGACCCCATCTGACACTTTTGACCAACGAGTGAATCGTACCAATGATAATAGCCGTATTCGACGGCTTTGAATGTGAGTGGGCCGCTATCCGTCGTGTAGTGCGCGAGCAGATACGTCGGTTCGACTTTCATTGGATTCGGTGACGGCGTTGGATCTGTACCGCCCGCACTTGCGACAGTAACATTGCACTCCAGCGAGCGCGTCGCCGTCACGCCTTGCGGGCTGGTGAACGTTAGCTCGATCCCGCCGCTCGGACACGGCGGCTCGGTCGCGATCGTCGTGAAGCTCGGCACGCCGCCGCTCAGCGAAGGATAGTGTGCGGTGCCGGTTGGGTAGCCCGCGCTGCTGAGGAAAATCGCGAACGGCGGATTGCCGAAGTGCGCTTCGCTTATCGCCGCAGCGCTGTTCGCGATCATCGTATTGGTTGACGTCACAGCGCCCGATGCTGTGGGTCTTCCGGAATACACCGATAGCGTGAAACCCGGCGAGCCATTCGATTGCGGTTCGAAGATCAACGTCGCGCCGTTGCCACTCGTCGCGGAAATCGCTTTTGCTGCCGCGAGATTTGCGTCGAAATCATTGAGTGCGGCGCGCAAAGCACCCGGACGCATCGACATCATCCAGACGCCGCCGGCAGCAATCAGAATCACAGCGATCGCTACCGTCACGACGAGTTCGAGGAGCGTGAAACCAGCCTCACCTCGGCGCATACACGGGACAGTACCCGCGCATGTTTACACGAGGACTACTCTGCGGCTTGCGCCTCGCCCATACTAACCCAGAATTTTCGTAACGCCGCACACGCGGGCGTGAACCCGTCTTTGATGCTTGCGACGTCGCCCACACCCTTGGTCATCGCTACCTTGTAAGCCGCGTTGAGGGCAACCGCCGCATCGTAGAGCGCTTCAGCTTGAAAGTCTTTTAGCGCTGCGCAGAATTTCCACGTTCCAATCAGCGCGTTCAACTGCTCGAGCGATTCCCGAAAAGCGACCTCGTCGGTGGCGCCAGCGTTACGCGCAGCGCGTGCGAACGCGGAGACGTTTTTCATGACCGCGCCGATTTGCACGCGCATCGCTGCGTTGGCGCGATCGAACTCCATCTGTTTCAGCTCGCGAGCATGCGCGAGTTCTGAGTCATCAAGCAACGCGCGCATTTCGAGCCGGTTGCACAGCGCGCTCGAGGGCCTCGACGATTGGCCGTGACTCTGCGTCGGCGTTAGCACGCATCGCTAGCAGGACGGCGCGCGGCGATTGGTAGCGACCTTGCTCGTCCGGCGCAATGCGTGTTTCAAATTCGCGGGCGACACACGCGATGAGCCACGCCTGCCCGCGCTTTGCCAGGTATCGGAGCTCCGGAATGCGTTCCAGCACGCCGCGCTCGATGTCGAGCAAAGCGCCAACGCGCCGCGCCAAGGCGGGATCGATCCCCTCGGGCAACGCGGCCGCGATCTTGGCGGCCCACTCCCCGGTATGGCGGGCGCGCGCCACGGCGCGGGCATCCCCAAGCCCGACCACGAGGACTGCATCGATGACCGCCTCGATCTGGGCCTCGCGGACCCAGGCGGTTTCGAGAATGGTCGCCGGGAGAGCCCGGGCCTTGCGCTCGGCTTCCAGCCGGGCCAGTTCGTGAAGCGTAAGTTCGTCGTCCATGAACCCAGGGTAGTCCCGGGGTGCCAGGCAATGCCATGCTTGACTTTAAGTAGCTTAAGTGGGAAGTTTTTTGTCAAGACGAGAGTAATCAGGAAAAAGTGCTCAAACAGTACCCGGTAGAGGGTAACCCGCTTCCAAAAGGAGCTCTAATGCTGTCGCTTTTCCTGTCCGCAATCATTCATTTAGCCCTTCTCAGCGGTGGCATGGGGATCGGGCATCCTGCTGTCTCTACGCCCCCGAGCCACGGCCACATGCACATCCTTGATGCCGGTCTAACGCCGCCAAACTCCTAAGTAATGCTTTTGTCCTACCGCCGGTAAATCCGAAGGGCGGCGTTACCCGGCGGTAAAATCCAACCTTATGGATTCGCGGGTAGAGATCGCTCGGGCGTGGGATCTCTTCCATCTTGGCTCGTTTTCCGAAGCCGAGGCGGCCGTTTCGTCGTTTCCCGACGAGCCCGAGGCTATTCGCTTACGCCTCTGGGTTTCGATGCGTCGCGGCGATCAAGTTGAAGTCTGCCGGCTTGGCGCGTGGCTCGCTGAAAATGGCGGCGAAAAGTTCGCGGCAGTGGGCCGCGCCCAGCAGAATATCGCCCTTGCAACCTTACGGCGCCCACTCGAAAACTGGCTTACGGCGACATCGCGGTGGGCGCAGGCCGAAGTCGCGTACGGGCGTGCACTCGTTGCATTCATGGAAGGGCCTCCCGATCAAGTGCGCGCCGAGCTCGCGCGTGCTCTGCCACAGACGATCGAGCAGCGCGTACGTTACGCTACACTGCGCGCATGGATCTATGGACTATACGAACAGTTTGAGAAGCAGGCAACGCATCTGCTCCACGCGCTCTCGCTGGCGCTGGAGGGCGGGGCTGATCGCAGTCTGACTGCTACGATCGCGGGCGCTTTGGCACTGCTGATGCGAGAAATAGAGTTGGGCGAGCTCGCTATTCGCGCCGATACGCTGCTGGAAACCGTTGTTTGGCCCCTGGATCGCACAATGGCTCGATTCTATGCGCAACGCGCGATCGCGTGGCGAAAAGCCTTGCACGGCGGCTGGATCCCTGCAATGCACCTTCTGGATGGAGCTTTGTCCCTCGCACCCGACTGTGCGCGCCGAGGAATTGTTTTCGCGGATCGCTCGCGCGTAAGCGATGCGGTTGGAGAATCGGTCGCTGCCGCGTCTTCACGAGCCAATGCATTCGATTGCTTCGCCGAGATCGACTGGAGTCGTGACGTGATCGACGAGGCAACTGGCCTCTTTGCGGCGATGGACGTCCTTCGTGCGGATCAGCAACGAGCTCAGGAACTCTTTATGCGTGCCGATGCCGCAGGCGTGTCTAAGATGTCATCCTTTGCGCGTGGCCGTCGTCTCAAGGCGTTTCGCGAATTCGCCCTTTCACATCTAACTAATGGTGACGAAGCACTGCAACACGCCGCGGCTGCATACAAAATTTTCAAAGAATTGAAATACACTCACCGCGCGACGAGTTGCGCGCTCCGCGCGGTCGAGCTTGGCGGTGGTGCGAGGTGGCGCGAGCGCGTCGAACGCATGATCGCCGAGTATCCGCACTCGCTGGCGGCCAAAGAATACGAACGCCTTACCTCGCCCGTTGCGCGCATTCGCGGGCGCATGCGCGAAGTCGCCGAGTTGCTCGTCTCCAGCAATAAGACCGCGCGCGAGATCGGCGAAACGCTCGGTATGGCCGAAGGCACTGTTCGCGTGCACATCAAGCACATGAACAAGATCCTCAACGTGCAGAACCGCTCTCAACTCGTGCGCCTCTTCATGGAAGCGTCGAGCGCCGCTTAACCCTTCGACAAGCTCAGGGTGACAGGGTGAGGCTAGGGGACAGGGTGAGGCTTAGGGTGAGAGGGTGAGCGCCAACTCGTAGGTGTCGCGCATTGCGTGGGCACTTTGACGCCAGGCGAAACGCTCGATCGCTGCAGCACGCCCGGCTGCTGCGCGCGCATCATCCTCGCCGCGCAGCGCGGCACCGAGCGCGTCGATCCAGCCTTGCGCGTCATTGACCGGCACGACGCGTGCGCCATCGCCGACAATCTCGGGCAACGAGGCTTGGTCCGACACGACGACCGGGACGCCGGCGCACATGCCCTGCGCCGCGGCGTAGCCGAAGCCTTCGTACAGCGAGGGCACGGCGATCACCGCGGCGTGCGAACATAGCTCCAGTAGATCCTCGCGCGGCACGTAGCCGCGAAACTCCACGCGATCGTGCACGTGCAAGCGATCCGCGAGCGCTTCGCATTCATCTTCATAGGTCGTGTACGGGCCGACAGAGATCAAGCGCGCGTCTCCGAGCGCGGGCAGCGCTTCGATCAACCGCTCCAAATTTTTCCGGCGCTCGACGGTGCCGATCGCGAGAATCGTCGTGCGGTCGCCGCCCTCGCGCTGCACCAAACAATAGTCGCGCGCGACGCCCGGATAGACCACGCGCACGATTGCCGGGTTCAATCCGGGCATAACGTCGAGCAACTCGTCGCGCGAGAATGCCGAATCGACGGCGATCGCCGAGGCGCCGCGGTAGCGATCGATTGAGAAGCGGCCGAAGTAGTAGCGCGCATACGGCCGTGCATGCGATTGCACGCGCAGCCACGCGACGTCGTGCACGGTCACCACATACGGCACCGACAGGCCAAGGGGCACCGTCCCCGAGGCGCAATGCAACAAGTCGGCTTTCGCCGCGCGCACGCGCTGCGGTAATAGGACTTGATCCCAAACCACGCGCCGGTCGAAGCGCCACGGATCGAGTTTCGGATCGTTCAACTCGATGACGTCGAGACCGTCGGCGCGCAGCGCATCGATCAAGCCGCGTACGTATTCGCCGATTCCGGTCGCGGTGCCGACGGCAAGCTGCGCGTCGACCGCGACTCTCACCGCAGCGCCGCCGCGAGCGCCGGAATCATCCGCGCGTGCGGGTCGAGAGCGCGTGCCTGCTGCAGATAGGCTTGCGCGCGGGTGCGATCGCCCTCGCGCAGCGCGACAAGCCCAAGCCCCGCGTAGGCGTCGCCGTCGCTGGGATCGACCGCAACGCCGCGCGCGAAGCAGCGCCGCGCGTCGGCCAAATCGCCGGCGAGATACGCATTGTTGGCTGCCGAAAGCAGATAGCCCAAGTTCATCGGCGCGAGCGCAAGCGCGCGTTCGTCGAGCGCGTATCCATCGCGATAACGACGCAGCCATGCCTCGTAATTAGCGCTGATATAGTACGAGTCCGCCACTGCATCGGGGTGTGTGCCGAGCGCGATCAAGCGATCGCGAAACTGCGCTTCGGTCACGAGCGCGCCGAAAATATCTGTCCGCGCGAGCACCGCTATTGCGTGTTGCATCGCCGTGACGTCGGTCGCAACGAAGTAATATTCGCGTGCCAGCACGTCCTCGCCGCGCGCGGCGGCGATCTGCGCGAGCAGATCGTCACGGCGTTCGCCCGGCGGCATCTGCACCGCATAGCGCTGCGCACGATCGAGATCTCCCTGCCCAAGCGAGGTCGTTCCGAGCGCGTCGCTCACGTACTCGGCCGGCGCGATCGCATCGAGCGCGCCATAGACGCGCAGCCCAAAGCTGAGCGGAATGTGCGCGACGAGCGCATGCGGGGACGCCGCACGCGCGTACAACGCGTCTGATGCGAATTGCACGACCGCAAGCGCGATCGCCACGCACGCGATGACCGTGGTGAGGATCGCACGAACCACCCGATTAGAACTTGATCGTGAAATTGAGGTTGGTGTTAACTTGCGTCAGTGCGTTCGACGGCAACAGATTATCTTGGAAGTGATACTGCCGCGTCGAGAGTGAGATCGCGCTCCAACCCTTCAAGTTATATGTCAGCTGAGCGCCGTAGATCGTGTTGTTTGCGTCGAGGTTCGAAGCACCGGACACACCGTACGCCCCGAGCAAGTGCTGCGTATCATACTGCACGCTCGCGGTCAGTTTGCGCGTCACCGGCACGGTGACGCCGGTCGAAATCGTCTGCGCGCTCACGTCTGCGTACGCCGGCACGAACATCGGCAGTTGCGCGCCGCTGAGCGACGGCGCCGAGGCCCCCGTCGAGAATTGCGGCGCGGTCAGCGTCACGTGTTCGAGCGCGCTCGAGAGATCGAGGCCGACGTTGCGCGCACCGGCGCGCACGTTCAGCGTAGCGCCGGCGCCGACGGCGCTGTCGGTCGTATTCGATTGCAGCGCGTTCGATTGGCCGGCTTCGGCGTGCGGCGCAAACTCGACCTTGCCCATGCGAATCGGCACATATGCGCCGGTACTCTGCACGTTGGTCGCACCGGCTGCAAGCGCGGCTGCTGTAAAGCCGTTGAGTTCCGCCGTATTCATCTGCAGATCGGTGAGATCGAAGCGACGCGTCGCGGGAGCATCGGTCGGCGCGGGCAGCGCGCTCGCATAGTATCCAACCGCCGGCGCACGCATCTGCGTGCTGCTCAACTGCGCAAGCGAGATTTGCTTGGCGGGTAGCGGCGCCGCAAACGACGGATCTGGAATCGTGATGGTCGGCGCGGCCAGCGCTGCAGCAACGTGTTGGGTGGGTGCCGCCGGCGTTGCGCTCTTCATTGTAAATGCGAGACCGCGCAGCGACGTATCATAGGACGCATCGAACGAGGCTCGCGATTCGCTCGCCTCATCGAAGATGCGGGCGAAGAGTTGTGCAGAGAAGTCGAACGACTGCGGCGCGAAGCTGCCGTCGAGCGGCGCGGTCATCGATGCAGCGGCAACACCGGAACAGAGCACCGCGACGAGTGCTCCAACCTGCATTCCGCAGAGCCAGCGACGCATGATCCCTCCGTCCGCGCTCCTCCACCCTAAAGACCGCGGGCGATTTCTAGTATCGACGAAAAGGGGCGGACGATTCAGTTAGATTCCGGCCCCTGGGTTGCCTCCATCGCTCAGGAATCGCCGGGCAATCAGGACCGCGGCATAGTCGTCGACCGGCCGGGGCGGAACTTGCATCCCGAGCGGAATCAGGCGGCGCCACCCTTTCGGCGGATGGTCCGCAAAGTAAAGCGAGCGAGCCTTTAGGGTCGTTTCGCGCTCGTCAACGTAGATGACCGGGATCCCCAGTGCGGCCAGTTCGCTGCCCACGGTGCGCGCGTTGGTCCCAGTCCCGACTGCGATCGCGGTGAACGCCCAGCGCTCCATCAGCCCTTGGACCCGCGCGCCGAACGCGGCGATCATCTCGATCCCCAAATCTTGCGTGTTGCCCTCGCCGTCGATGACGGCAAAACCAACCTTACGCGTGCCTGGATCGACGCCGAGAATCGTCACTTCGACTGGGTCAACGTCACGACCAGCGGAATTCCACCGGTGCGCGGATAGATGTCTTGCGCGGCAAACGCGGTGAGCACGTAGCTGCCTTTATCGCTCGCGAGTTGCTTGTTCATCTCGTCGATCGTTGGGAAGAGCTGCACGACTTGGACGTTATCCGCGAGGAACGGCGGCAATTTGAGTTGCGAACGCGCGATGCTCGACACGTACTGCTCCAACTCGTTGATCGCCAGCCCCGGATTGGCATGCGCGCCGCCCGGAATAATCAACGACGCAATCACGCCGCCCTTCTTGAGCCGCTCGACGTCGGGAATCGTTTGCAACTGGAAGTGCAATTCGTCGTTGCGGTACAGATTCTGCGGCGCGGTCACAAACGTCAGCAAGTTGCTCTGCAGCGACGCATCGGTCACGTCCGGACCGCCGAACTCATCGGTCAACGTCTTGTCGATGTTGGCCGGCGGCACGTAGCGTTTGAGCCCGCGTTGCGCCCAGGTTTGATTGAGATACTGGACCGACTGCTGATAGAAGCGCTTCACCTGCGCGAGCCGTGTATCGACCGGCGTGCCCTGTTTGATTTCGAGAAAGAATGGCGTCATCAACGCGTTGACCGGCACGATCAACTCGCCGGTGTTGACCTTTGCTTCGAGATCGCGCTCCTGGCCTTCGAGTTGCGAGATGCGCGTCGTGATCTGATTCATCCGGAAGAATGCGTTGCGCACCTCGCGCGACGCGAGCAACGCAACGATCGTGACGCTGAGCGCAATCAGCATGCCGGTGCCGATCGCGACGATCGTCGACGTGTAGCGCGGTCGAATGCCGAATAGCGTCAAGCGCCGGCGGCCGACCTGATGTCCGACGCGATCGCCGACATACGCGATCGCGCCCGCGACGATCATGATCAGCAACGTCGTGCCGCTGCCGCGGACGAGATCGACCCAGTTCACTGCGCCGCCACGCGCCGCAGTCGCGCGACACCGATCGCGGTAAAGATGATGTTGGGGAACCACGCCCAGAACCACGCGGTCCCCACCAACGACTGCGAGATGTACGAGCACACCGTGAGCACGATGTAGTACACGAACACGATCGCGACCGCGAGACCGAAGCCGACGCCCGTGCCGCCGCCCGTGCGTGCCGCGCGCATCCCATACGGAATCGCGATTAGCACAAAAACGAAGCACGCGAATGGTTGCGCGAGCTTTTCCTGATAGGTCGTAATGTACTTGCGGTACTCGGTCTGCGTGAGCTGTCCCGAGTGCACGATATCAGCGATCTCTGCACGGCTCAAATTCTCAGGATCGTTTTGACTCAAGCGTTTGACGATGTCGGTTGGCTTCTCACCGAGTTCAACCTGCTGCTGCGCAACCTGCGGCTCGGAGATCAGCGTACCGTCAGGATTGAAGCGGTACAGGCTCGCATTTTCGAGCACCCACTTGTCTGCCGTAAACTCGGCACGGTCGGCGAAGATGATCTGCGTCGCGACGTCGTTACGATCGTATTGAATCAACGTCACGTGCAACAAGGCTTGCGTATTCTTCTCGTACGATGTCGCGATCGTGATCTGCTTGCCGCCGCCCGGTAGCGGCGCCGACACGGTAAGGTCGCGATTGAAGGCGCTGGCGTGCGCGATCACTTGGTTCTCGATCCCATTCACCTGATCGGCAGCGTACGGCGCGACGATCTCTTGTACGAGATACGTCACAAACGACATCACGAGGCCAGCGGCAAGCAGCGGGATCACAACGCGCATGAAGCTGATCCCGCCCGCCTTCATCGCGGTGAGCTCGCTCTCGCCGGAAAGGCGCTGGATTGCAAGCAGCGTGCCGAGTAAGAGCGCCATAGGAAAGACGAGCCCGAAATACGCCGGCATCGTCCAGATGAAGATCTCGATTGCCGCCCAGAGCGGCACGTGTTCGCTCGAAACCAAGCGACCGACGTAGAGCAGCTGCGTCGCGGCGAAGATCAGCATGAACGCCGAAAGGCCGAACACAAACGGGCCGCCGAGTTCGGTGAGCATGTAGCGGTCGAGGATCGAGAGCCGCCAGTAACGTCGCAGACGGCGTACCGGCAATGCGAGTGAGACCGAGCGCGCCACTTAGTGCTGCGCTCCAGGAGTTTGGTACATAAAGCTATTTGTTTTGCGGGATGATGGCAAGGAACGATGAGCGACAAAAGCTGCGCTTTGCGAGCGAAGAGGGACGACGCCAGCGCCTGCAAAACGAATAGCCGCTTCGGTCGCGGCGGCGGAGACGCGCCGCCGTCGTTGCTCGTCGGTCACAGAGCTTTGGCTATGCTCCCTCCTCGCGTCTCGGCGGCACACTCCGGCGCTCGCGACTTTACGTGCCAAACTCCTGGAGCGCAGCACTAGAGCCGGAAGCCTTCGCCCAAGTAGAACGTGCGCGCAATCGGCGACTCGAGCACTTCGTGCGCCGTGCCCGAAACTTCGATGCGACCGTTATTCATAATGTAGGCGCGATCGACGATCGCGAGCGTCTCGCGCACTTGGTGGTCGGTGATCAAGATGCCGATGCCGCGATCGCGCAGCTGCCGGATCATCGCTTGGATGTCGGCGACTGCGATCGGGTCGATGCCGGTAAACGGTTCATCGAGCAAGAGAAAGGCCGGTTCCATCGCGATCGCGCGCGCGATCTCAACGCGCCGCCGCTCGCCGCCCGAGAGACTATCGCCGCGCGCGTTCGCGAGTTTACGCAGGCCGAACTCTTCGAGCAAGATCGGAAGGCGTTGATTCTGCTCGGCGCGGGTGACGCCGTTCTGCTCCCAAATCAAGCGAACGTTGTCGGCGACCGAGAGTTTGCGAAAGATCGAATTCTCTTGCGCAAGGTATCCGATGCCGTTGCGCGCGCGCTCGTACATCGGCCGCCCCGAAAGCTCGAGCTCGACACCCTCGCGATCGAGCACCACGCTGCCGCCGTCGGGCTTGACCAGCCCAACGACCATGTAGAACGTCGTGGTCTTGCCCGCGCCGTTGGGGCCGAGCAGGCCCACGACCTCGCTCTGGTGCACTTCGGCGCTCACGCCGTTGACGACGACGCGTTCGCCGTAGTTCTTCACCAGGCCGCGGAGTTTGATCCAGCTATCGTTTCCGTTCATTGCATCCGTGTACGGGTGAGGGCGATGTTCGAGTCAAAGCGATTTCCGGTCGCCCGAAAACCGGTCGGACTCGTGATCGAGACGTGCCCGGTGCCATAAATCATTTCGGCGAGATGATCGTAGGTGAGGGTGTCGCACGCGAGCGTCGTGCCGGAGCTGTTTCGCGCACGTACGCCTCCGAGCATTTCGATGGTATTCGTCGCCTGGTTTACAATCGCTTGCGGCGAATCGGCCGTGAGCGTCGAGCCGTCCTTGCCGTGAAATGTCACACGCACGTTCTTGAACTCGGCGGTCCCGCCCCCTTGGGCGGTTATCGTCTCATACGAGCTCGCGATCAGGTCGTACTCCACGCGGTTCGTGTGCTGCTGCTGCTCGACGATCCGTATCGGCTGCTTTGCCGTACCGTGGCCGCTGATCTTGAGCGAAAGTGCGGCCGATGTTGGGCTCGTGCTGGGAGACGGAGAGCTTGCGGTCTGCACGCTCGGGTTGCACGCGCACAACAGTGCGAGTGCACATGCCGCAACAAGCCATCGCATCACGCATCGCCCGTGCTGCTGCGCGCGGCGGCAAGCGCGACGGCGAGCATGGGGAGCAGCAGACCGAAAATAACAACGCTCACGGTATCGATCAGCCCTTGCACGAGTGCTCCCACGACTCCCGCCGCGATCGCGATCGCGAGCAACGACGACTGCGGCGCGAGCTCGCGCACGCGTGCATACCACGCGCGCGCAAAACTCCATAGCACCCAGCAAAATGCCAGGAACCCCACGATGCCGAGCTCGGCAAGAAACGTGAGGTACATGCTGTGCGCGTGAAACGCGGTCGCATCGCCGCCGGGCAGCCGCACCAACGGATAGATCTTTGAAAAGCCGAACGGGCCGACCCCGGTGAGCGGAAAGCGATCGATCACGCCGATCGCCGCCTGCCAAATCGAGAGGCGCGTGTAGTTTTCGCTCGGATTGTGGCGTTCGTTAAAGAACAGTAACACGATTGCCAGCGCGGCTAGGACGATCGCGGCGCCTTGCACGAAGCGCACGCTTCCGCTGCGCACCCGCATCACGATCATGAACGCAACGCCGGCTGCAAGCCCGATCCAACCGGTGCGCGAAAAGGTCAGGATCATTGCAATCGCGCCGCACGCAAGCGCGACCCACGCGAGCGCGCGCAGTGCGGCGCTCGTTGCATTCCGCCCGAGCGCATACGCGATCGGCAGCAAGAACAACAGGTATCCCGCGAGCTCGCCCGGCAGGACGAAGGTTCCGACCGCGCGACCGTTGGCGATGGTATACAGCGATGCGGGCGTGCGCGTGAGCACCATCGCGATCGCGGCAACACACGCAAGCGTTCCCGAGAGCAGATAGGCCCACCAGATTCCGCGCGCATAGCCGGGAAGGTCGTAGAAGCGATCGATGTGCGCGTGCCAGAGTATGCCGAATGCAAAGATCACGATGAAGACCGTACCGTCGCGCAGATTCAATCCCAATATCAGCGCGAGCAGGCTCGCGCCGAGCCATGCGAGCAGCGGATAGAACAGCGTCGGAATTTGGCGCGGCGGCTGCGCGAGCGCGATGCTCGCGACGATCGCCAGCACGAACATCGCGCCGAGCAGCACGAGCGCGAGCGGCAACGGCACGATCGAAACACCGGGGAACGCGACGTTGGTCAGCGTGATGAAGCTTGGAAAGAACGGCACGCTCGCCCACGCAATGACGCTGGCCACAACGCCCGCGCGCTCGATCGCTCTCACTGCATGCGCTCCACCACGT
>JBAUEZ010000020.1:0-6679 GCA_049678885.1 Candidatus Aquilonibacter sp.
TTGCCACACCGTGAAGTCGACCGTCTGCTCGGGCTCGAGCTTTCGTCGGAGCAGATTGCGCGGCATCTGCAGTTGCTCGGTTGCGAAGTCACTACGGACGGTGACACGCTAAACGTCGTTCCGCCCCCGTGGCGCCGCGATCTCACCATCGCCGCCGATCTCGTCGAAGAGGTCGCGCGGATGGAAGGCTACGATGCCATCAAACCCGTCGAGCCGGCGATTCCCGCGCATGCGATCCCGAGCGCGCAGTACGATCTCGAAGAGCAGGTTGCAACGTCGCTCGCGGCCCTCGAGTATCACGAGATCGTGACCTATGCGTTGCAAGGGACGACCATTCTGAACAACGTGGCGCGATCCGGGCTCGAACCGAGCCATCGCATCGTCGACGTGCTCAATCCACTGACCGAGGAACAGCGCGTGCTGCGCTGGGCGCTCGGGCCCGGCATCTTCGAATATCTCGGCAAAGTCGACCGTCCGTATCGCGTCTTCGAACTCGGACACGTGTTCTCACTCGATGAAGGCGTCATTCACGAAGAGCCTTCGCTGGCGTTCGGATTCACGGTCGAGCCGCTCGACGAACCCGCATGGCGTGATTCGAGTTTTCTGCGGCTCAAAGGCGACTGCGAAGCGCTGCTTCGCGCCGTTGCGGGCATCGAGGTCGAGACAACGCCGGATATCCGAGGAGGCTACCATCCGGGCAAGAGTGCGGTTGCGATCTGGCAGGGTCGCGAGGTTGCGGCGTTCGGAAAGATCGATCCTCGGCTGAGCAAAGCCTTCGACGTACGTTTGCCGGTCTACATGTGCAACATCTATCTCGACAACATTCCCGAATATCAGCGCCCGATCTATCATCCGCCGTCGCGTTTCCCGTCGACCTACCGCGATCTGGCCGTGGTCCTCGATCTCGATGTCGACGCTGAACGGTTGCAAAGCGTCGTGCGCAAGGCGATCGGCGAGCTGTGCACCGGGGTGCGCGTGTTCGACGAGTACCGCGGACCGCAGGTCGGCGAGTTCCACAAGAGCCTTGCGGTGCGCATTACGATGCAACGATACGACACGACGATTACCGACGAGGAGGCGGATGCCGCGATCGCGCGCGCCGTCGCCGCGTTGCACGAAGAGCTTGGAGGCACGATCCGCCAGTGATCGCCGGCGTTCCCTGGCCCGATATCCTGATCGCGATCATCTTGCTCATCTCGATCTATAAGGGGTTTTCGCGCGGCTTCGTCTCCGAACTGGGCGGCGCAGTCGCCGTCGTTGCAGCGCTGATCACGCCGTGGTACTACAACGGCTCGTTCGATCCGTGGCTCGAAGCGGTCACGAAACTTGGCGCTGGATCGGCGCACGTCGTCGGGATGTTTCTCTGCGGCTTTATCACGTACGTGATCGTGCTCGCGATCGCGTGGGTGCTCAACCGCTTTGCGAACCTGCCGATCCTCAATATCGGCAACTCGGTCGGCGGCGGAGCGATCGGCCTTGCCAAAGGTGCCGTGCTGGTTTGGCTCGTGCTCTTCGTTGCGCTGTACTTCCCGCTCTCACGCGACATTCGCGGCGATCTGCACGAATCGCGGCTTGCTCCCTACTTCGTGCAGCCCGACAAGCAGATCGACGGTGTGATCGAATCGGTAATCCCGTGGTTTGCGCGCCCCGCACTATGGCCGTACTTCAGCCGGCATCACCTGTAAAGTGATGCCGGCCGAGCGCTAGAAGTTCGTAACGAAGTTCACCATACCGAACGTAAGGAAGAACCAGATCACGTAGAGTGCGCCGAGGCCGACGAGGATCTCGCCGCCCCGCACGAGCCAACCGCCGGGGCCGCGCATCACGCGGATCACCGTTTCGGCAATCACGCCGAGCATACCGATGAGCGTCAGCACGCCCAAGGTATAGAGAACTTGCATCTTCGGTACGATCGATGCCGAAAGGATCGAATCCGAATCCGAAAGCAGCGCCATCCAGCCCAGGATCGTCACCAGGAACAGCACGACGCCGAGCCGCGCAACCAGGTGTATCCACTGATCTCGACGCGAGATCCCGAGCTTCAGGCCGAGCTTGCGACGCGCAATCCACCCGCCGAGGCGAATGAGCAGCGAGAGCACGAACACCGCGACCGTGCAGAGCAAGAACATCTTGACCGATCCGACCGTTTTCATGCCGTTAACGCGCAGCGAGATCTCCACCGGAATGAAGTCATCGCTCGTCCACGAGATCACGTTGCCGTTCGAATCGGTATTGAACTTGAGATGGGTTTGCCCGTTGACTTGCTGATAGTACAGCGGCCCAACTTCGTGCCAGCGTAACGGACTGCCGGACGGATCCTTGAGCATGCTGACTTCGATCGTGCCGTCGGGACGCGCCGTAACCTGGCCCTGCCCAAGCACGTAGATGAAGCTGAGCGCGCGTTTGATCTGACGGCTCGACGTATACCAGCCCGCAACGCGCGCCGCATCAGCCTTCGCCGTTGCGACGGTGGGCTCGACCTTCGCGTGGTATGGATAGTAGCGATCCAGGAACTCACGGAAGAGCTGCGTGCGCACGGTCTCGACCGCACCGGCCTTGCCGATGCTGTTGAACGACATGAAGATACCGATCTTATCCGTCGGCATCAAATGCAGATCGCTGTGGAAGCCGATGAGATCGCCGGCGTGTGACACGACTTCCTGGCCGTTGCGCGATTCCTGGTAGAACCCGAGATCGAAGCCGTTCAGATCGGTCCCTTGTCCGGGCTCGATCTGCCGCGTCCACATCTGCGCAATCGTCGAGGGTTTGAGCAGCGAGAAACCGTTGTACGTCCCGCCGTTCAAATACGCGATCATGAAGTGCGCCATGTCGGTGCCGGTCGCCGAGGCCGCACCAGCGGGCATCGGCACGACGAGCTCAAACGGAATCGGCTTGTCGTCTGACGCCTGCTTGTAGCCCTGCGCCATGCCCGGCACGAGATTCTTCGGCAGCGGCTCGACAAAGGTGGAATGCAGCATCCCCAACGGCTTGAAGATCTTTTGCTCGATGTAGTTGTCGTAGGGCAACCCGGACACGCGCTGCACGATGTATCCCGCAAGCGCGGCGCCGTAGTTCGAGTACGCGATCGTCGAACCGGGAGGATAGATCTGCGGCGGCTGCCGTTTGATGAGATAGTCGCGCAGCGGGTAGAGATCGCTCACGTTTGCAACGAGCGTGTCGCGCGCAACGTCTTCCCAACCCGGCGTGTGCGTCATGAGATTACGCATCGTGATTTTGCCCAGCGGCTCGTTGATCTTGAAGTCGAGGTAGGTATTCACATCGGCATCAAGATTGATCTTGCCGGCCTGCACCTGTTGCATCACGGCCGTCCAGGTGAAGAGCTTCGAGGTCGACCCCGGCCGGAACAATGTTTGATCGGGTATAACCGGCGTGCGCTTCTTGAGATCGGCATAGCCGTAGCCGTGCTGGAAGATGATCTTCCCGTCTTTGACCACGATGACGACCGCGCCGGCGATGTCGTCGCGACGAATCGCGTACGGCACCATGCCGCCGAAGAATGCATCCAAGTCTTGCGACGTGATTGCTGGTACAACTTTTGCTGGTGTAGTCGGTGGTGCCACGGTGGCAGCGGATACACGGACTGCCGGCAGCAAGGTAAGTGCTGCCAGCAGTGCAGAGGCAAATCGTTTCATAATCCCTTAAAAGTCCTGCGTGAGGATGAGACGGAACGTTGTTGGTCCGTAGTTCCCGCCTGCCGTCGCAGCGAACGGGACCGACGACGTCACACCCGTGAGCGGGTTGGTCTGTGTTGCGCCGTTGACCAGTGGCAGCGGAATACCGTTGAAGAAGCCGGCGTACGGATTATTGTATGCGCCGGTGAGGTTGTCGGCCGAGAGTTGTATGTGCGTGCCGTAGTCGTTGAGTTTCAAGCGCACGTTGGCCGAGAGCACGAAGAACGGCGGCTCGTTGTAGGTGTTGTTGTTCCCGAAGTACGTTAGGCCGACGTTGTAGTACTGATCGTAGCGCCCGTGCCAATTGAGTTCGCCGTAGCCGGATGCATACGGCACGCGGCCGCCGGCGATGCCGTTCGGAGCGCCGGATATTGCGGTGGCCTGACCGCCGAAGTTGACGTTGGGAACGACCGCGAGGTTGGTATTGTAGGCGCAGCCCGCTCCCGGCGTGCTGCAGTAGAAACCCGGCGGTAGGTTATACGTGTACGCGCGCTGCAGCGAGCCTTGCAGGCGCCATCCGAAGCCGAAAATCGGCACGTGGTTGAGCGCGAATTCCACGCCTTCGTAACGCGCCTGACCGAGGTTTCCTGTCTCCGATATGATGCACGGTGCGCCGGCTACGCTGGGACATCCGGCAGCAGCTGGTGTCCCGATTGCTACCTGCGACGTCGAGGTCAGAAACAGGTTGTGCAACTGCGTGTAGTAGAGGTCGACGGAGACCGACGTCGAGCGCGCGATACGGTGGTCCATGCCGAGATCGTATCCCCAGGCCGTCTCTGCGTTGACGTCGCCGTTATTTGCATTTTGTATGTAGCCGGCCGCCGGAACGCCGCCGATGATTTGGCTCCAGCTTGGACCACCCGAAGAGACGAGGCTGATGTACGGCGGCGCAATCGATCCGCCCGTTGAGAGACGATAGCTCGTATTATTGTTCGGTTGCCAGGTGAGCGCCGCGCGCGGCTCGTTGTAGGCATGCGTTGAGTCGTTAAACGTTATGCCGCCATCGATCGAGTAATGGCTCAGATAGCTGAGTTGATAGTCGCTGAGGTTCAGGAGTAGTTTGGGTTGGAGCGCGATGTCGCCGCGGAGCGAAAGCGTTTGGAAGGTCTGCTGCGATCCTTGGACCGGACTGAAGACGATAATGCCGACCGACGGCTCGTCCGCAGTCGATGACGAGGCCTGCCGCGAGCGATCGTACGCGAGCGTAAACGTGTTCTGGCCCAGCTGCTCTTGAATTTGCAGCGTTTCGCCGCTCATCGTGTCGTTCGTGAGAAAGAGATTCGCCTGGCTCGCGGTGGTGAACGTGGCGGGCCCACCGTTGAACGTCGTGTTCGTCGGGGCAACGGCACCGGCACCGGCCCCGCACATGGCAGTCGCAGGATCGTAGGCTACGCCGGCCGCGCAAAGCGGAACCGTACCGTAGACGTTCAGTAGCGTTGCGTTCAGCGACCCCGTCCCTTCAGTGGCGTACTCGTTCAAGGAGCCCGTGTAGTATCGCGCGAGCACCGTTCCTGTCGAGCCGAGCGTCGTGCGGAACTCGCCCTGAAAGAGGTTCTGCTGTTCGTACGTGTTGCCCAGGCCGTTAAACGAACTGAGATCGAACGGAATCGCGCTTCCACACGCGGGGCCGGTCGGAGCCGCGCAGTTGTACGGCGTTCCCGTTACAGTCGGAAGCGGATTGCACGTCAGCGCCTGACCCGCGGTGCCGCACGGTTCGAAGGAAAATGCCGGCAGGCCGGTAGTGCCGACTTGTGAGGTGTCATACGCATTCACATCGCCGTTGCCGACGGTCGACTGTCCGCCGAGATAGGACAGTTTCAGCGACGTGTTGTTTGAGAAGTTAAAGAGGATCTTCGCGAGCTCGGAGGTGGAGTGGTAGCCGGTGTCCATCGTGTAGCAGCAGCCGGAGAGCGGCTCTTGAAAGACGATTCCCATGCCGGCGTATGGCGCGAACTGGGACGGCCCGAGGCCTTCACCGACCGGAGCGAGCATTGCAAGCTGCTGGCCGTTCACATAATACGGGCCGCCGGGCGGTCCGTTATCGAGCGGAATCTGGGAACCCTGGAAGCGGAAGTTTTGCAGCGCTCCGGGCGCACCGTCGGTAACGTACCCGGCCGCGTATTCGATCTTGTGATTTTTCGTCGAACCTGTCGCCTTGAATCCGGTCGAGACGCCGCCCCACTTGTCGACGCCGAACTCTCCGGAGAATTTGTTCTCGGGTGTCGGCTCGAGCGTACGGTAGTTCACCGTACCGTTGATCGCGTAGTTGATCTCGGCCGGCATTGAGCCCGGACCTTTGACGATCTCGACGTTGTCGAGCAAAAACGGATTGATGAGATTCGGCGAAAACGTTCCCGCGGAGCCGACCGAGACGGGATGACCGTCGATGAGCGACTCGGTTTCGTACGGCAGCGCCCCGCGAATCTGCGGCGTCTGCGCCGAGCCGGGCGACGCGCCGTTGCTCGGATTGCCGTTGCCCGGTGAATATGGCGTGGTGAAGATGCCGGGCGTTTGGTTGAGCACATCCGTGACCTGCTGGGCGCCCTGATCGGCGAACACGCTGCCCGCGATCGTGTTAATCGACGCGCTGGACGTATTGATCTTCGCAACGCCGGGCGCGTTGGTGCTTACGGTAGCAATCGTCTGCAATGACGAGAAGGACGCTTGCTGGAGCGTGACGGCGAGCGTTTCCGACTCACCGATGAACACGGCAACGCCATCGTTGCGGCCCGTCGTAAACCCAGCTTTAGTTACCAGCACCGAATACAGGCCCGGTGGAATGTCGTTGAACGCGAACGCACCTTTGGCGTCGGTGCTCTTCGTCGCGCGGACCGGGCCGGCGATCGAAACGTCGGCTCCCGCAATCGCTACGCCATTTGAGTCGTGAACCGCGCCGGTGATCGCACCGGTCGTCGCCGCCATCGCCGGCGCCGTCATCATCGTGGCATAAACCACGGCAACGAGCATAACGATAGCCTGTCTAATAA
>JBAUEZ010000021.1:0-3474 GCA_049678885.1 Candidatus Aquilonibacter sp.
GCGGCGGACGTCGCGGCGGCGGTGGATATCAGCATGCGCCGCACGAGCGCTCCACGCACGCACTTCCGGATGATGCGAAGCCTGCGCGCGATCTGCTCGCCTCAATTCTCAATCAGATGGGCATGGAGCAGGTCGACATCGGCTACATCCCGCGCAAAGAGGGCGAGTATCTCGAGGTATCCGGCCCCGATCTCGCAATGTTGATCGGCCGTCACGGGAACACGCTCGAAGCGCTCAATCTTATCTTCAACAACATTATCAACGCCGGCGTACGCAACAATCGGCGCTACTACACGATCGATGCCGAGGGCTACCGTGCGCGGCGCGCCGACCAGCTCTCGGAGCTTGCCGTAGCGACCGCCGAGCGCGTGCTGCGCGACGCCAAACCGCACAAACTCGAACCGATGCTGCCGTCGGAGCGGAAGATCGTGCATCTCGCGATCGCCGACAACCCCGGCGTGCGCACCGAGTCGGAGGGCGAAGAGCCCGAGCGGTGCGTGGTGATCTTCCCCACGGAAGCGTAGATGCAGACGGCGCGTAACCCGCGCCGTTTTCATTAGTAGGAGTTCGCATGGCGTACGAACGCACACAGCACGCCACGTGGATGTGGATTGCGCTCTTGATCCCCATCGCGATCGTGCTTGCGGCATGGACCACGAACCCGGTTCTCGAGATGGGGCTGCCGGCGGCAGTTGCGATCGTGCCGCTGCTCCTCGTCGGAGCGATCTTAACGCGGTTAACGATTGCAGCCGATGCGCACGCCGTGCGCTGGCATTTCGGTTGGGGTTGGCCGGGCGGTTCGATTGCGATGGCCGACATCGCGCGCGCCGAGATGACGCAGACAAACCTGCTTGAAGGTTGGGGCATCCACTGGACGATCTGGCACGGCTGGCTCTGGAACGCCGGCGACGTGACGCTCGGAACCGATGATCCGCAAGGACTTGCGCAGGCGATCCAACGATTCCGAGCCGCCGCATGAGTCTGGTTGCGCCCTACGAGCATCGACAGCGCCTTGCGGCATGGGTCTTCGTCCTGATGGCCTGCGTGGTCGTCTTGGAGATCGTTATCCTTGTCCTCGTGCCCGCAGCCACCCGTCCGATAGTTGTGCCGGAACTCGCAATCGTTATCTGTATTTTGATTGTCGTGACATGGATGTCATCGATCATGCAGACGCGCGTCGACGCTCACGGTGTGTGGTGGTCGCTAGCGTGGGGATGGCCGGGCGGACACCTACCATTTGCGCAGATTGCTTCGGTCGCGCTGACCAAACTCAACTGGCTCGAGCGCAGCAGCTCCGGTTTCACCTTGACAATGTGGCATGGTTGGCTATGGCACGCGGCGGGTTCGCACGCGGTCGAGATCTGGAAGACGGATGGGAGCCTGATTACACTCGGGACCGACGATCCGCAAGGACTATTCCAGGCTATCGAACGATTCCGCAAGGGTGCTCCGTAACGTCCGAATCCTGATCGCGCTGCTGGTTGCTTTCAGTGCCGGCTGCGCGCGGTCCGGCGGCAGCTGGGGCACACCGGGCGAAGTGCGTATCGGCTACCTCGGCACGATCTACACGCTCGATCCCTTGATCGCGTTCGGGCAACGCCTCATCGATCTCACCCAACTCTACACGCAACCGCTCGTCGGCGTCGGTTCGGACAGTCGCGCGATTCCAGTGCTCTGTACCGCCATTCCGAGCGTACGCAACGGTGGCATCTCGCGCGATGGCCTGACGATCACCTACCATTTGCGTCACGTCCGTTTTGCCGACGGCGTGCCGTTCACGTCGCGCGACGTTGCCTTTACCTATCGCGCGATTCTCGATCCGCGTAATCCGATCACCGAAGCCGACCCGTATCGACGCATCGCCGCATTGGAAACCCCGGATCCGTACACCGTGCGCATTCGCCTGAAGGCCCCATGGTCGGGAGCGGTCTACGAACTCTTTGCCGCCAGCGACTATATCTTCGGCATTCTGCCGGCGCACGCGTTCGCAAACGATACCGAGCTTGTCCACGCGACCGCGTGGAACGCGAAGCCGTTCGGCACCGGGCCGTTTGTGGTGTCGCAGTGGAATCGCGGCGACTCCGTCGTCTTCGATGCGAACCCGTTTGCCTGGCAGAAGCCAAAACTGCACCGCATCATCGTCAAGATGATCGCCGACGAAAACACGGCCTATATCGATCTGCTCGCGCATGCGATCGACTTCACCGATATCACTTACGATCAAATTGCCCAAGCGAAGAACGAGCCGAGCATCGCGCTCGTGCCGATTCCGCGCAACAACGTCGACAATATCGAATTGCAAACCCAGCACCTTCCCGACGTGCAGGTGCGCCGCGCGATCGCCTACGCTATCGACCGCGACACGATTGCGAAGACGATCTATCACGGTGAGAGCGCGCTCGCGACGACCGAGATACCCTCGCTCTTCCCGCAGCACGATGCCTCGATCAAGCCGCTGCCTTACGACCCGGCGCGCGCGCGGGCGTTGCTCGCGGGTCGTCATCTGACCGCTCGCATCTCGTTCAATCTCTCGGAGAATACCTACAAGAGCGTCGCGACGCTCGTGCAGGCGAATCTGCATGCCGTCGGCATCGATGCGACGCTCGATGGTGCGACGCCGAGCCTGCTCTATGCACCGCCGGCCCAGGGCGGCATTCTTTATGACGGTAAGTTCGATTTGGAGATCGGCGGTTGGTACGGGGGTCTCGATCCCGAGGCATCGGAGCCGTGGATCTGCGCCAATCGCGCGCCGAATGGGCCGAATGTCGCGCGTTGGTGCGATGCGCGGTACGATGCAGCCTTCGCCGCACAGCAACGCCTTCTCGATCCGGTTGCGCGCACGAAGCAATTCTGGATCATGCAAGAGCGTATTGCCGCGGAGTTACCCATTATCGTCCTGGTTGAACGCACGGAGTTCGAAGCGGTGAATCCCGCGCTGCGCGGCTTTGCACCGAACATGCTCTACAATTTCGGACAGACGGAAGACTGGTCGTTGCCATGAGCGAGACGATCGCCGCGCTTGCGACCCCGCCGGGGCGCGGGGCGATCGCGATCGTGCGCGTCAGCGGCCCGCAAACGTTAGCGATTGCGCAGCGCGTCATTCCGTCGATCCGCTTGCAGCCGCGCTACGCTCACTACGTCACGATCGTCGACGAGCGCGGCGAACCGATCGATCGCGGCGTCGCGATCTTCGCGCCGCAGCCGCACAGCTACACCGGCGAAGACATGCTCGAGCTGCAGGTGCACGGGTCGCCGGTCGTTGTGCGCGAGCTGCTGCGCGCGCTGATCGCATGTGGTGCGCGACCGGCGCAGCCCGGCGAATTCACGCGCCGCGCCTTCATGCACGGGAAGATGGATCTGCACGCGGCGGCCGCGGTTGCCGACTTGATCGATGCCGAGACGCGTTCGGCCGCGCGCGCCGCACTTGCAAATTTGAGCGGCGGTCTCGCAAGCGAAGTGCGCGCCCTGCGTGCA
>JBAUEZ010000022.1:0-13170 GCA_049678885.1 Candidatus Aquilonibacter sp.
ATCATCTGCGTGCTGCGCTACAAGCAACACTACTACATGACGACGTCGATCCATCAGGATCAACTGCAAGATCTTTTTAAAGAACATTGGGAAGACGAAGAGAAACACCTCGAGCGCATCGCCGACCGGATTAAACAGCTTGGCGGTGTACCGAATCTCGATCCCAACGGCATCGCCTCGCGTGCCTTCTCGAAATTCGAGAGCGGCCACACGCTGGCCGATCTCTTGCGCGAGGATCTTCTCGCCGAGCGCGTCGTTATTAAAATGTACAGCGACATCGTCGAGTTCTTCGGTAACGCGGATCCAATTAGCCGGCGGATGATGGAAGAGATCCTCAAAGATGAAGAGGACCACGCCGATGAGCTCGCCGATCTGCTCTACACCGTCGATCCCGAGACGGGCAAGACGGTCGAGCAGTTCACCGGTGATTCAACCTCGGGCCCGTTCCCGAACGGGAAGAACAAGAAGTAGTCAGCGGCACCATCGGCGGGGAGACGCAACATGTTGCGGTTCTCGTTGGTCACGTCGCAGGCGGGAGCCTTGAACGCGGAGGTCCAACCGTGCCTCCCGTGGAGGATCCTTGGCTATGACTGGTCATCGCGCAGCAAGATTCGCGGCCGCACTCACGTTCTGCGTCTTGCTCGCAGGAGCGGCGGCCGATGCAACGTTGGACACCGTGATCGCGCAACGCATCGCGGTTCCCGATAAACCTACGAGCGATTGCGTCACGCGGGCGCGCGGCGCGCTCACCTCGGTGCTGCAGGACGCGAACGAAACCGATCCTGGCTCCGGCGAGTGGGTCGGCGTAGCGCGCTCGAGCGGCGCAATTGCCGCCTTAGCGGTGATCGAATGTCACAGCGTCGACGCCGGCGGCTACACGGCGAGCTTTACCTGTTCGGTCGAGACGCCGACGTATGCAGACACCGCAAGCGGACTCTGCGGCAAGTTAACCACCGCATTCAACGCAACGGCGGCGGCGAGCGCACAAGGAGGTGCATTGTGACGCCGCAGCACCTTCGGAGATTTGCGACGTTTTTCGTCTGCGCGCTCATCGTTTCCAGTGCGATCGCGCCGGCATCGGTTGATCTCGCGACGGGCATTCGTCACGTCGTGCCGAGCGGCACCATAGCCGACTGCGACAGTAAGGCGAGTGCCGCGCTGGGAGCCTATTTGCAGCACGTACTCTCGCCCACGCAAGACGAGTGGGTTGGGACTGGACCTATCAGCGAGGGCATGCAGTCCGACACAACCTCCGCAGGAACGATTCACTGCTATGCACATGCCGGAGGCTACGTGGTCACCTTCACGTGCGCTGTCGAGGCGCCCAACAATCCATACACGGCGACCGCGCTGTGTCAGGATCTGCTGGCTCACTTCGAGGGCAACGCGCAGACCGCACTGGCAACGCCGACGCCGCCACCGAGCGGTTGTAATACGGCGAGCCTCGCCGGGACATGGCAATCGGACAACAGTAAGATTACGCTTACGTTAGACCAAAACGGCGAGCTGACCGACAGCGACAACGTCATCGGCAGCTGGACGCTAGGCGGTCTCAACGTCAAGCTCACCTACTACGGCTACCACAACCTGACGCTGTCGTCGGACGGCAAACACATGAGCGGTTCCGGATACAGCTTCACGCGCAAGTGCTAAGGTCGACCGCATGAAAATTGGCACGCTTGAGATGAAGATTGCACGCGTCGAGGGTTTCCAAGTTCGCGTGCATACGCTAGACGGACGCGACGTGCGCTCGGACCGCGAGGGCATGCCGCCGTGGAACTGGGAAAAAGCGGCGCGCGACAACTGGTCGGTCGCGCGTTGGAAGCAAGAACGCTTTCGTAACGTCTATCCCGGCTTCGAGGTCGAGATCTTCGACGGCGACGGCCAAGTGGTCGAATTCGGGCAAACGCTACTCGAGACGGTGCGCGACAGCTACGACTAACTCCGAACCGAGAGATGATCGGTCACGCTTTTAACTCCGGGCACCGCGCGCACCGACTGAACGATCACACGTTCAGCTGCACGGCTGGGCACTGTTCCGCTGAGTACGACCGCGCCACCGTGGACTTTCGTGGCCACGTGAAAAACGTTGACGCCGGATTCCGCCGCTATCGCCGATTCGACTTGCACGGTTAGCGCCGCATCGGCGGTCTTCGCGCCGGCTTCGCGGACACTCGGATTGTTCGAGAGTTGCTTTGCCTGCGTTTCGGTCTGCTGTTGCTGTTGCGGGCTGCATCCAACGCAGGCGAATCCGAGGTTGAGCGTGAGGTAAAGCCAAATGGAAAATTTCATGGAAGCAACGTACCCGCGTTCGGGCAAGCTAACGCCTAGCGCGCTCTTCCGGTCCCTTTTCGAGTCGCCGTTCGGCATTCTCAATCTTGGCGTCGACGCCGATGGCACGCTCGTCGAGCTGTGGCTGCCCAATCGTAAACGGCGGGACGTCTCAACCGAGCAGTTTCCCACAGCCGCGCGTACCGGTATGGACGCGGCGGAGACGCAGCTGAACGAATATTTTGCCGGCAAACGCCGCGCGTTCGATCTCGCGCTCGCACCGTCGGGCTCGCCGTTCGAGCGGCGTGTGTGGGCGCGCTTGCGCGAGATTCCCTATGGCGCAACGACCTCGTATGGCGCGATCGCCGTGGAGTTCGGTTTGATCAACGGCGCGCGCGCGGTTGGACGCGCGAATGGCGCAAATCCGATCCCGATCGTCATTCCGTGCCATCGCGTCATCGGTGCCGACGGGACATTGACCGGGTTCGGCGGTGGACTGCCGCTGAAGCAGGCGCTGCTCGAACTCGAGGGCGCGATCGCGCCGCCCGATCCACAGCTCTTCTAAATATTAGGAATCTAATTGACAACGGGCGGCTAACGCAGTACGCTGCTATTAGATTTGTAATAGCTCGGAGGCTCATGTGTCTCGGAAGAAGTCGCTCGTGCTCACCGATCACGAGCTGCGCCTGATGGAAGTCTTGTGGGATCGCGAACGCGCGTCGGTGGCTGATGTCGTCGAATCGCTCGCGCCCCCGCCGCTGGCCTACAGCACCGTGCTCACCACCCTGCGCACGCTCGAACACAAAGGCTACATCGATCACGAAGAGGACGGTCGCGCCTACGTCTATCGTCCCCTCGTCGCACGCGACGAAGCGGCGAAATCCGCGACGCGCCATCTTCTCGACCGCTTCTTCGGCAGCTCACCCGGCGCGCTCGCCGTCACGCTGCTGGACGATACGCAACTGACTGACGACGACATCGCCAAGATCAGAGCGCTGCTTGCCCGCAATCGGAAGGTTTCGAAATGATTGACACGGTTCTTCTCAATGGGCTGTGGCAAGGTGGATTGATCGCGCTTATCGCTGGCGTCATCACCATCTGCGTACCGCAACGCCACGCCGCCACGCGCTATGCGGTCTGGTTCAGTGCACTGATCGCGCTTGCGGTCGTTCCGGTCGCAACGCTGTGGCATCCGGAGCCCGCGATTACGACCTTGCCCGCTCCGCTTGAAATCACCGCAACGACTACAACCATTCTTGCTTCACATGCCGCATCGGCCGTCGGCATCTGGCTCATCGCACTCTGGCTCGCCGGCGTCACGGTCTGCCTCGCACGGCTGCTACGCAGCCATCTGCGTATCGCTCGCATTATAAAGGCGGCACTTCCGGCGCCCAACCTTGGTCCGAACGTTCTGACGTCGCGCGACGTGGCGTATCCGATCGCCGCGGGCCTCTTCGCACCGACGGTAATTCTGCCCGCGAACGTCGCAGCGACGCTCGAACGTGGCGATCTCGAGGCCATCGTTCGTCACGAACGTGCGCACATCGCGCGGCACGATATCCTGACGAACCTCGCACAGCGATTGATCGAAGCCTGCCTCTTCTTCAATCCCTGGGTCTACGTCATCGGGCGACAACTGCTCAAAGAGCGGGAGGCCGCATGCGACGACTGGGCCGTCAACGCGACGGGCGAGCCCGATCGCTACGCATCGTGCCTCGCGCAACTCGCTTCCGGCTCGCAACCTCCACGCACACCACTGCTCACTCCGAGCGCAATGGGTTCTCGGCGTATGCTCGTCGGCCGCATCGCGCGTCTGCTCAATGGAAAGGCCACCCAATTGAAGATCAATTACTTCCAGCTCGGCGGAACCGTGCTCTCGTTTTCGCTCCTCGCATTACTCCTTCAAAACACGACCGGGCACGCCGCAGCGGGCACACTTGTTGCCTCGAACGCGACGCCGAACATCCCAGCCTGCGCCCGCGACGTCAAACCGATCGACGCTCGCGATCCCGACATATCCAAGGCCGATTTTAAGCCGAACATCGAGGCCGGTGTAATCGTCGCGGTGGATTCAAATGGACGGGTCACCGGCGAGAAGCTCGTCCTTTCGAGCGGCTCTGCGGCAATAGACAATGATGTCCTCAACGCGGCGAAGAACTCGACGTATCAGGCGGCTACCGAGATCGACAAAAGCTCACTCAGCGGGCCAAGATCATCGATCACTTGCCATCCGGTAGCGGGCCACTACTACTTTCACATTGCGACGGGACCAGAATAACGCATGCCAATCCTCGCCCTGCTGCTTGCAGCCGCAACTTCGACCGCCGCGATCGACGCAGCGATCGCCAAACAGGTTAACGAGCAGCAGGTGACGGGTGCGGCAGTCGGCGTCTACCAAGACCGCAGCCTCGTCACGCTCAAGACGTACGGACTGCGTGATGTGGCGAAAAAGCTGCCGGTGGATGCCGACACGCGCTTCGAGATCGGCTCGGTCACGAAGCAATTCACGGCGGCGGCAATCCTGCAATTGCAAGAGCAGGGCAAACTCTCGATCGACGATCCGATCGCAAAGTATCTCCCAACATTTCCGCACGCGAGCGAGATCACGCTGCGTCAGTTGCTCAACCAGATCTCTGGGCTGCCGAACTACACCAGCCTGCCCGATATCGCGACGGCGATGGCCACCATACCCGACGCGACCGACAAGATCGTCGCCTACGTGAACAAACCGCTCAACTTCAAGCCCGGTACGAAGTGGGAATATAGCAATACCAACTACTGGGTTCTCGGCAAAGTGGTCTCACGCGTGTCCGGGATGAGCTATGAAGACTACGTACGCGAACACATTTTCAAGCCGGCCGGAATGACCCGCTCGGGGTTCGTGAGTGATGAGTCGAGTTTTGATGACTTTGCGATCCCGTATTGGCAAGGGCCCAAAAATGACGGGGCGACACAACCGGCGCCGACGATGCTCGAGTCGTGGCCCGGCGGAGCCGGTGGAATCGTATCGACGGTTGGCGATCTTGCCGCATGGGATATCGCGCTTGCGAGCGGCAAGGTCATCAGCCATGACAGTTTCGTGCTGATGTCGTCGCCGGGTCATCTTGCCAACGGTAAGCCCACCGACTACGGCATGGGTCTTGAAGTCGGAGCGCATGAGGGGCATGCGCGCATCGGACATGGCGGCGGAACGCCGGGCTCACTTACGATGAACGCGACCTATCCCGACGATCGCCTCGACATCATCGTCCTCGAAAATAACCTGCGCGGGCAACCCGGCGCGATCGAGTCTGCGGTGCTCGAGACGATGTACCCCGATGCGCTCGCCGCTGCGCGCAAGCCGACGCCTGGCGAGGATCTATCGGCGCGGCCGCACATCGTGCATTTGCTCGACGGTTTGCTCAACGGCACGCTCGCACAAAGCGAGCTATCTCCGCAGATGCAAAAGCTTCTCACGCCCGAGATGCAAAAACAGAGCGCCGCGCACTTTGGTACGTTCGGCGCTCCGACGGCGATCATTTTCAAAAGCAAGGACGACACCAGTTTTGAAGCGACCTGGTACGTCTACCGGATCGAGTTTGCGCACGGCGAGGTGCGTAATTTCGAGGTCCAGCTCAACAACAAGACCGGCATCGTCTCCGCAATACAGCTCGCGCCCGGGTAGACTGCCGCGCGGCTAACGTGGCGGCATCACGCGCATCATCGTTTCGTCGGCGCCGTGTTTCGGCGGCCACACGCCAGGAATCGGCACGCCGTGCATCGCGGTCCGAATCGTTGCGATCTCCGCGGCGGTGAGGCCATCGTCCGCAATGGCCGTCATGATTTGATCGCCATTGCGCCACACGAACCGCTGGTGCTTCACGAGAATCGGATTCCCGGCCTTGTCGACGCCGCGATCCTCAAAGGTGTACTTCGAGGGCGGCGACGTTTGCGTCGAAGCCGGTGCAGCCGATAGACCAAACGTGCGGCCGTCGTTGCGCTTGTACCAAAACATCGCGATCGCCGGCCCGACACGCCACGTGCGCGTCGCGCGCGAGTAGACGCCGGTCGGCGCGACCGCAATCGTTGGGCTGCCGGCGTCAGCCGGTAAACCTGCCGGCGCGACAATCGCGAAGCGCACGCGTGCTTGCGCTTCGCGCAGGCTGACCGTCTGCGGTTTCATCCTTTGGTATACCGATGCGGCCGGCCGCTCCGCCGGCGGCGTCCAGTGCAAAATTGCGGCAATCTTTTCTTGCAGTGTTTGCACCACACCGGGTGATGCAATCGGGAGCGCGAGCCCGACGATCAACACGACAGCGGCAGCCACGGCAATTGCAAACGGCCTGCGATCCTCTTGCACGACGCCCGGCACCCGCATGCGTTCGCGGATCTGCTCGAGTGGAGCCGCCGGTGCTTCGACACTTTGCAGCATCGCGGTGAAGCCGCAGCGGAATCGCGCGTCAGTGGCCATGAGAAGCCTCCTTCGAATAAGACTCGGGCATCGGCTGGACGGCAAGCGCCTTGCGCAGCGCGCGGCGCGCAAGCATCAGTTGAAACCGCACGGTGCCGGGCGGAAATCCGCATGCCGCGGCGATTTCACTGCTGTTCAGTCCGGCGTAGTAATGGAGTAACACAGCTGCCCGTTGCCGCAACGGTAAGGCCGCGAGCGCGCGATAGAGATCGAGGCGGTCGGTCGGATCGCTCGCGACGGCGCTCACATCGGTCGCATCGAGCGTATCGGTCACACGACGGCGACGTCCGAGCGTAATCGCGCGATTGACGACGATTCGATAGATCCACGTTCGAAAGACGTTGGCTGACTGCAAGCGCGAAAGCGACCGCGCTATCGAAGCGCACGCATCCTGGGCTGCGTCCTCGGCAAGGCCGCGATCGCGAAGGATACCGAAAGCGACGCGGTACGCATCGGGCCAGACCAGTGTTAGCAGGCGGTCGAGGTTAGCGCCGCCCGCGCGAGCAGATTCAATGAGGTCTCGGTCAATCTCCATCTACCACGATAGACGCTCCGGCGTCGCTAACTGTTGAACGTGCTCGCAACAATTTGCCCGACGCTCGCAATCGCCGCGTCGCGCTGGGTCGCGCGGAGCTTGCACTGCGTGAGATAGACGGCAATGACGATCGGCGCGCGGTTCGGGGGCCATGCGATCGCGATGTCGTTGGCGGTATCGCTGTCACCGAAACTGTTCGTGGGGATGCCTGTCCCGGTTTTGTCGCCAACGACCCATGTACGCGGCAGACCCGCGCGCAAGCGCGTATCTCCGGTCGTGTTGCTCTCGAGCAACGCGATCAGCCGTGCGCGCGATGCACGGCTGAGCGCTGACCCTAAGGTTACGCGTTGGATGTCGGCGGCTGCCGCCGCGGGCGCGGTCGTATCGCGTGGGTCACCCGGAATACACGAGTTCAAGGCGAGCTCGGTCCGATCCAGTCGGGTTACGGAATCGCCGAGCGAACGCGTATATGCGGTGTAGGCTGGTGGGCCACCGATCGTTGCCAGTAACAGATTCGCTGACGTGTTGTCGCTGTAGTCGATTGCGGCTGCGCATAGCTCCTCAATCGTCATATAGCCGCGAGCGAGATGCTGCTCGGCGATCGGCGCATGTGGGAGCAATTGCGCTTTGGCGTAGGTGACACGCCGGTCAAGCCCCTCCTCGCCACCATCGACGCGGTTCAACACAGCCGCGACCAAGAGCAACTTAAACGTGCTGCACATCGGGAAACGCTCATTCTCCCGATGGGCGACGCTTTTGCCGCTGCCCGTGTCGATCGCGAAAACACCCAGCCGTCCACCGGTCTCGCGCTCGAGACGCGTAAGCTCGGCAACTATGGCGCTGCTCGCGAATGCCGATCTCGGCCAAAGTAGCGGCACAGCAGCGGCGCCCGCCAGAAAATTGCTTCTCTGCACGCCACGCCTGTTAGTCACGACACGAACCGGAGCCTCGTTTGACGCAACGGTGAAGATCCAGCTTGGGCGCCACGTCTATGGATTGGCCGCCATCGCCTTTGGCCTGGCGGGCTTGGCTTTCCACGACTTCAACCTCTGGCAGCAGCTCCCGGTGCACGATCCTGCGCTGCGCGAATTTCTCGTAAACATCGCCGCCGCTATAGAGATCGTCGGTGGTCTTGCGATGCAATGGTCCAAGACCGCCCGCGCCGGCGCAATTATGCTTGGAAGTCTGTTTGCAATTTTCGCGCTCGTGAAGATTCCGCTTATCGTCGCGCAGCCGCTGGCGTACGATCAGTGGGGAAATTTCTTCGAACAGGTTTCACTGGTAAGCGGAGCGCTGATCGCGTACGCGATGCTTACGCGCAACGCGCGACTCGGGCAAATCGGCTACTACCTCTTCGGTATCTGCGTGATTTCATTTACGCTCGAACAGTTCTTCTATCTCAACGGCACGGCGCATTTCGTGCCCGCGTGGATTCCGCTCGGTCAGATGTTTTGGGCGATCGCCACGACGGTTGCATTTGCACTTGCCGCGATCGCGTTGCTGAGCGGGCGCTTCGCACTGCTAGCGGCGCGACTCACCACGCTCATGATTGCGGGCTTTGGATTGCTTGTATGGCTGCCGACACTGTGGAGTTCGACGTTCTTCGCCAATGCGCACAGCCTGACGGCCTGGGCCGGTAACGCGGAAAACTGGGCCATCTGCGGATCGGCATGGATCGTCGCCGATTACCTCTGCCGAGGTGGAAGAGTAGCGCCGCGCCTCCCGGAATAGATTCGGATGAGCCAACAAGCTAAAGGGATAAATCCCGGCGTACCGCCATCAGGCACCGGCTGCGTGGAGTGCCTCGCCGACGGCGGATGGTGGTTTCACTTGCGCAGATGCGCGGAGTGCGGGCATATCGGGTGTTGCGATTCGTCGCCGCAGCGTCATGCGACCGCGCATTTCCACGCGACAAAGCATCCGATTATCGCGAGCTTTGAACCAGGCGAGAGCTGGTTCTACAACTACGAGACGGAAGACACGCTCCGCGGGCCACACCTGGCCGACCCGCGTTGGCACCCCGCGAATCAGCCGGTTCCCGGGCCGGCCGGCAGGGTTCCATCGGATTGGGAGTCGCTGCTCAACTGAATATCGTAAGAACCTACGGACCGTGCCGCATGATGTAAACGCCGGGCGACTGCTTGTGGATCGAAAGTTCCGAGTTGGCATCCCCAGGGATGTAGTCGTAGCGGCTGGGGCCGATTTGCTTACCCGTCTTACAGTCTTCGATCGTGGCGTCAATTCTAACGCTATAATGCACGCCGACTTCGGTGTGGACAGGCACGGACCGGTATGCTGATGCGCCCGGTTTTAGATAGCCCTGGATGTTTTTTTCCTTTGGAAGAAACCAAACAACACACTGATCCGATTTATTTCGGAGATCGAACCTGGCGAAAACCTCATGGCTATACGCCGCGGTCGGAGCGAAAAACGCAAGGGTAAGAAGACCCAGCATGAGTCTCTTCATGAAAATGCTCATTTATTTCCTTTAGGAACCGTGGCGCATGACGTAGGTACTGCCCTGCTTCTGGACAATGAGATATGATCTGCCTTCGGTTGGTATGTAGATGTATTCTTCGACGATCAGCGCTCGGGTGGAGCAGTTCACGATTCTGGCAATGACCTTTCTCATCGACGAAACCCAGGCGCTGTCAACATAAATATGTGCGAAGTGGCCCGGTTGTATTGTACCCCTCTGGGCGGCTACATCATACTCGACGCACTGGTCGGATTTGTTGCGTAGATCGAGCATTGTTATTGGGTTAATGTCAGAGGCCTGAGTAGGGACCGGTATTTGTGCGAGAATCGCTGCTGCGATTAGACCAAACATGAATTTCCGCATTGAAATTGTTCCTTAGGGGCCGTGGCGCATGATGTAGGTGCTGCCCTGATTGTGGACGCTGAGTTCCGACCTGCCGGACGCTGGGAAGTAGTCGTATCTTTCGATGATCAGCGCTCGCGTGGAGCAGTTCACGATTTTGGCAGTGATCTTCCAATTCGAAGTAAGAAGGGACCGCACGTAAACATATGCGTACCCGCCGGACTCGATAAATCCCCTTTCCCTGGTGCCGGGTACATCATACGAGACGCACTGGTCCGATTTGTTGCGCAGATCGACCTTTGCTTCTTCAAACGTGTTACCGGCCTGACTCGGGACTGGGAGCTGTGCGAGCATCGCCGTGGCGATGAGACCAAAGATGAATTTCCGCATTCGCAAGAACCTACGGACCGTGGCGCATGATGTAGGTATTGCCCTGTTTGTGGACGCTAAGTTCAGATCTGCCGGAGATCGGGACGTAGTCGTATCTTTCGACGATCAGCTGGTGATTGCCGCAGTTCACGATTTTGGCATTGATCCGTGAGCTCGAAGAATACGAGGCGACCATTATCGAGATAACGGTAGACTGACCGGGTCCTACTTCACCCTGAAGCCTGTCTTTGTTGGGTATATTCCACCAGACGCACTGGTCCGATTTGTTGCGCAGATCGAGCGTTGCTATTGCATTGACAGAACCGGCCTGACTCGGAACCGGGATCTGCGCGAGAATCGCCGTGGCGATTAGACCAAAGATGAATTTTTGCATGAAATCGCTCTTTACCGGAAAGCAAGCCAGCCTCCGCTATTACAGCTGATATTGTTCTAGGCGAAGAGACGGTCGATATCGGCGAGATCGAGATCGACCGTGGGACCCGCGGCTTCGTCAAAGAGCATCGCGGCTAACGCGGCTTTGCGGTCTTGCAGCTCGAGAATGCGTTCCTCGACGGTATCTTCGGCGATCAGCTTATAGACGAAGACGTGTTGCTCTTGACCGATACGGTGCGCACGATCCGTAGCCTGGCGTTCGACCGCGGGGTTCCACCACGGATCGTAGTGGATCACCGTGTCGGCGGCGGTGAGGTTGAGCCCGGTGCCGCCGGCCTTGAGACTGATGAGGAAGAGCGGCACTTCGCCGTTTTGGAAGCGCGCGATCGGGGTTTCGCGATCGCGCGTATCGCCGCGCAGCTCGACGAACGGTATGTTGCGCTTCCCAAGCTCCGGCGCGATCAAATCGAGCATCGACGTGAACTGCGAGAACAGTAAGATGCGACGTCCATCATCGACGAGGCTCTCGAGCATCTCGAGCAGGGCGTCGAGCTTTTGCGATTCATCGACGCCTGCGGCCGCATCGAGTTTAAGCAAGCGCGGATCGCAGCAGACTTGGCGTAGTTTGAGCAACGCATCGAGCACGACGATCCGGCTGCGCGCTAACCCGCGGCGTTCGACTTCGTCGCGTACGCGCTTGTGCATGGTGAGACGAATCGTTTCGTAGAGATCGCGCTGGCGGCCGATGAGCGGCACACGCTGCACGATCTCCGTCTTCTCCGGCAGTTCTTGCGCGACGCCTTCCTTCGTGCGTCGGAGCAAGAAGGGTTTGATGCGCGCGGCAAGCGCGGCGCGCCGATCTACGTCGCCGTGCTTTTCAATCGGCGTGCCGAAGAGTCGCGTGAAGCGCGAGCGTTCGGGGAGCAAGCCTGGCACCGCGTAGGTGAAGATCGACCACAGCTCTTCGAGATGGTTCTCGATAGGGGTACCGGTGAGCGCGAGGCGTTGCGCCGCCTGCAGTCGCGACGCGGCAAGCGCAACCTTCGCGCGCGGATTCTTGATCGCTTGTGCTTCGTCGAGTACGGCGATCGACCACTCGAACGCGGCGAGCGCCTCGATGTCGCGCAGCAACAACGCGTAGGTGGTGAGCACGAACGTCGCATCGCCAACCTGCGCGAAGCGATCGGCGCGGTCGGCACCGGTGAGCGCGAGCACGCGCGCGTCGGGCAGAAAGCGCGCAATCTCGGCACGCCAATTCGGCGCAACGCTCGTCGGCGACACGACCAGCACTGGATGCGTCAAACGGCCGGCGGCGCGCTCCACTGCGACGTGCGCGAGCACCTCGACCGTTTTGCCGAGACCCATATCGTCGGCAAGGATGCCGCCTGCGCGATGTTCGCGCAGCGTTTGCAGCCATGCGACGCCGTCACGTTGGTAAGGCCGCAGCTCGCCCACGAATGCAGCAGGAAGGTCGATGCGCCGGTCGGCGTATGCAGCGAGATCGTCGAGCATCGCGCGAATCGACGGCGCGTTGTTCCAGCGCGTCGCGATCCCGCCGGCTGCCGCGAGCGACGCCGCCTGCAACATCGGCACGCGCACGCGCGCTTTCTGTTCCGTACGGCGATCGCCGAAGAGTCCGCCGAGCGTTGCAAGCACGCGCGCAACGCGATCGACCGGCAATGCGACATACCCGCCACCCGGCACGCGTCCGACGAACGGCGTCTGTCGCCGCGCAAGTGTCGCGGGGTCCGCATCGAGATCGAAGCCGCTGCGTCCGAGCGCATCGATCAGCACCGGCAAGAGCGAGACACGCGCACCGCCGACGTCGATGCCGAGTTCGAGTTCGAACCATTGCGCGGCGCCGCTCTCGTAGACTTCCGCGCTCCACTCGTCGCCCGCCTCGACGATGCGAAACGGAAACGATGGCAAGGTTTCAATCCGCCAGCCCTCGTAGCGCAGCTGTGGCGCATCACGCTCGAGAAACTGCAGCCACGCGTCTTCGCCGTACGGAGGAAATTCGAGACGCCCGAGCGTGTCTTGCGCACGACGCTCGAGCGCGCGATCGCGTGGCCACACCGTCATGCTCTCGCCATTTTCAACGCGAATCGTATCGCGCGGATCGTTCGGCGGCACGAGTTGGTCGCCGTACGCGAAGACGAGACCGCCGCCCGCGCGCCCGCCTTCGACGGCAAAAAGACGCAGTACCGGTTGCGGCTCGCGCTCGTCGATATGCAAGGCGAGATCGCGCGCGGGGCCTTCGATGCCGGTGCCGCGCAAGACGCGATGTATCGCGATCTGCGCGCGCTGCGCCTGGGCGGCGGAAAAAGCCGG
>JBAUEZ010000023.1:0-2767 GCA_049678885.1 Candidatus Aquilonibacter sp.
TATTAAACCATATTCTGCCGCCGCAGATGCAAGACCCGGGTAGCGGCGGTTCTTCGCCGACCGCTGCGCGCATGCTCCCGAGCAGAGGTAGGCCCCCCGTCCCGGCTGCCGCGCCCCGCCCGGCGCGTCGGCGCTCCAGCCACCTGGGCGACGCACGAACCGGGTCAGGCTGGCCTGGGCGAAGGGCTTGCGACACCCCACGCAGGTGCGCGTCGGAATGTGGCTATTCTCCAAGCCGCTCCCGACGGAACTCCTCGAGTTTGCGAATCAACTCTTCATCGACGCCGCCGGCTGCTGCTGCGACGGGCGCAGCCTCGCCCTCCTCGGCCTCGACGACCTCTTCGGTCACTTCTTCGACGCCGCCGGTGCGTTCCGCACGCTCCGTGAGATAACGCTCGCGCGCCTCGTCGGCTTCGCTTTCGCTCGCGATGTCGAGTCGCCACCCGGTCAACCGCGCCGCGAGACGCACGTTTTGTCCGTCGCGTCCGATCGCAAGCGAGAGTTGGTAGTCGGGCACGACGACGAGCGAAACACCATCATCGTCGAAGAGCTCGACGCTGATCACCTTGGCCGGTGCGAGCGCGTTCATGATAAACGCTTGCGCATCGGTGTCGTAGCGAATGACGTCGATCTTCTCGCCGCGCAGATTGTCGGAAACGTTGGCGATGCGGCTCGACTTCGGTCCCAAACACGCCCCGATCGGATCGACCTCGGCACGCAGACTGCGCACTGCGACCTTCGAACGGCTGCCCGCTTCGCGCGCGATCGCCATGATCTCGACGATGCCGTCGGCGATTTCGGGAACTTCCAACTCGAGCAGACGCTGCACGAGCCCTTCGGCCGAGCGCGAGAGCACGACTTGCGGACCCTTCGGCGACTTGCGCACGTCGACAACATAGGCGCGAATGAAATCGTTGATGCGGAACGTTTCGCCCTGCACTTGCTCGGAGAGCGGCAGAATCGCTTCGTCGCGACCCTCAAGCAGCACGTACATGTTGCGCTGTTCGTAGCGCTGCACGGTGCCCGTCACAAGATCGTTGAGCTTGCGCGCATACTTGTTGTAGACCGTGTCGCGCTCGGCTTCCCGGATACGCTGCACGATCACTTGCTTTGCGGTCTGCGCGGCGATCCGTCCGAATTCTTTAGGCGTCACTTCCTCGTCGAAGAAGTCGCCGGCCTGATACGGACCACCCGCTTCTTTGACCGAGATCTCGAGTTTTGGATCTTCGACCGTTTCGACCACGGTACGACGATGATAGACGCGATACTCGCCGGTGGCGCGGTCAACGATCACGATTGCGTTCGCTTCGCTGCCGTAGTGCCGCTTGTATGCGGTGAGCAGCGCTGCTTCGAGCGCTTCGAGCAGCATCTCGAATGGAATGTTCCGTTCTTTCGAGATGAACTGTAGGACGTCGATGAGTTTTTCGTCAGCTGCCGATTCTGCCATGTGCTTTCCGTTCGCGTTTATCGCGTTGTAAGTCGGCGCGCGGGTCGTATTCCAAGTTCGCCGACTTGATGGTTGCGATCGGGAGCGGCAGTTCGCCGTTCTCGGTCGCGAGGATGACCGTTTCGCCGCGCAGCCCGACCAGCGTGCCGCGATGCGTCTTGTTGCCGGCGATCTGCAGCGAGGTGACGATGCGCGCGCGCTTACCGGCGAAACGCTCGTAATCGTTTGGCCGCAAGAGCGGCCGCTCAAGTCCTGCCGACTCGACCTCGAGCGAGTACGGCAGATCGATCGCTTCGAGCGCGTGGTTGATGCGCGCTGCGATGCGTTCGCAAGTGGCCAGATCGACGCCACCATCTTTATCGATGGTGACCGACAAGGCGGTCGTGCCGCACCGCGATTGCGCCGCGTGCGTTACGATCTCGACGCCTGACGAACTCCGCTCGTGCGCGATCGCATCGATCTCTCGCTCGAACAAGTCCGTGAGCTCCGACACCGTTTGGCCTCCCCAAGAAGAAAGCGCGGGACCTGCCCACGCTTACTCGATCAAACCGGCTACAATAATACCGAAAATGACGACGGGCCGCAAGCCTTCGTGGCTTCCGGCCCCCCAGTCGAAACGTCCTATGCGAACTTTTGCGCGAGTGCTGGGTACGTCCAGCTTGCGTCGGCGCGGTCAGTGGCGCCTCTAGCGGTGCGCGTATTCGCAGGCCATATGGCCCGGTGGATCCTGCGGCTCCAAACCGCCCCTCCTGTGGGCTCACGTCGTGAACCCTAATTTTCAGCATCCATAGTTTGATGCTGGCTACATTCTATTCCGATAAAAGTCGCACAACAAGCGGGAATCGACAGGCCTACGGCGACGGTGTAGACGGCGCCGCAAATGGTACAAGCGCGTGCTCAGTGCACGTGACATGTGCGCTCGCCTCGACGATCGGCGTCCCTAATCCGCCGGCACCGGCGCCGCCGCCAACTGAAATCGACATCAGATTTGCACCGCCAGAGGTTGGGTTGCTTGCGTGCGGATACCGCAGCATCCAGCCGTCGCAAATGAGCGCCGGACCTTCGCGATGCGTGCTCGTCACCCACATTTTATCGAGCGCATCATCGCCGGCGCCCTTCTCCTGAAACGTGAACTTCGTCATCGCAACGATCTGCGGCGGTGGTGTCGGTTCCATCGATCCGCGCAGTCCCGGACGAAAACTTTCGTTGACCTGCGACGGATTGACCGCGTTGTGCGGCAAGAGCCCGCGCAACTTGGCGTTGATGTCGTTGGCGATCGACGGCGCCGCGGTCGGCGTTCGCTTCGGCGCCGGTCTTGGC
>JBAUEZ010000024.1:0-16839 GCA_049678885.1 Candidatus Aquilonibacter sp.
GGCCACGCGCCCCACGCGTGCGAGGTTTCGACGGCACCGCCAAAACCGCGCGTCGCGGATGCGCCCGTCGCCGCGCATGGCAAAGACGCTCCGCTCCGCGTCTTGCAGCGTTCGATCGGCAATCGCGCGGTCGCAAAACTTGCGCGCTCGACCGGACGTCCGCTCGAACCCGCGGTGCGCGACGATTTCGAAGGGCGTTTCGGCGAGGATCTCGGCGCGCTGCACGTGCACCATGACCCGAAGACGGCGGAATCACTTGGGGCGCGCGCTGCGGCAGTCGGCGAACATATCGTCACCGATACGCCGCCGGAGCAAGGCGAGGCCGCGCGTCAGCTCTTAGCGCACGAAGCCGCACATACGATCCAGCAGCGCCGGCACGACGGCGCGGCGGAAAGCGCCAACGACGATGCGCTCGAAGCCGAAGCGAAACACGCAGCGCATGAAGTTGGGCGCGGTGCGCAACGCGTCACGGTGAAAGGCAAAGCGAAACAGGGCATCGCGCGCCAGGAGGAAGGACAACCGCGGCAACCGTCGTTCTCGACCGTACCGTCCGATGATGGTTTCCTGGACCTCTTTGTCGACGGCGTGAAGGTTATCCATTACCAGGCTCCCGATCCGGAGCACCCCCACGATCTCGACGTCGGTACGTTTTGGACATCTGATCACCCCAACGCCGTGTATCTGGGTGTGTGGGGGAAGCAGACCACAACCGCACTGCTCGACATGAAAGGCATCGAAGAGCTGCGGCAACGCGGACTCGACGTGATTCATAGGGACAACCGCCAACCGGTTGACCTCGGCGAACACCCGATCCATGTCGGCGCGATCGCGCAGCCGACACCGCCGACTCGGCGCCGTTCTCCGGCCCCGAAGTCGCCGGATAAGAAAGTTCAAGACAAGACGCCTCCCGCCAAACTGCCCGATACGCCGACCGAAGACACGAAATCCGACCAGCTCACGGATACGCTTCCGCCATTACCCGCGGACACGCAAGAAACCGCGACGCCGGCAACAATCCCGACCGGGGCGCCACCGGCACCAAAAGATTTGATCGATCAGCGCACGAGTTGGTGGGGCAATCTCGACGAAGACGCGTTGGGCGCCGATCTGCTCAAGCAGGCAATGAACAGCGAGCCCGACTACACGCAGCACGTGCTCGACGAGCTCGGGTCGACCGACCGCGACGATGTTGCGCTCGCCTTTGCGCAGAGCGCAACAGACGAACAATTGCAACAGCTTGCCGCTACCGAAAAAGGACGGCGTCTACTCGATCGCCTCTTCGACGAACTCACCGCGGGCATCGTCGTCGAAGAGGAACAGCAACAAGCCGATCGCATCTTGGGAATCAAAACGCACTCGCGCTTGAGCGAGGGGCAGTTCGCGGCGGGCATGGACAAAGCGCAGTCGCGCCACGGCATCATTCTGCCTTACCGCAAGACCGGTATGACCGTCATGACGCCCTCGCCAATCTATGCGAATCGCATGCCCGACGGAAAGGTCGCCGTTCGTCTGCGCCACGATATCTTCGGCACGGATTATGCGCGCGATCGCGATCTACGGCTACCGCCGAACATTTGGGATTTGGTGATTCTCGACGAGGACGAAATCGTCGGCGTGAAGATGTACGACGAAGGCGGAACCGTCCAATTCATGCCTGCACTCAAGTTGGTGCAATACGCGAACGAGTCGGACCGCATTGCGATTGAAAAGGCGGCCGAGGCATTCGGCATCGGCCTCACCTTGGGCTTGGGCGGAGAGGCGGCAGCCGGCGGCGAGGCGACTGAGGGCTCGACCCTGAGCACCACTGCGCGCATTGCCGCCGGCGCACGCACGGGACTGGCGTACGCGGATACCGCGGCAACGGCACTCGATATCGGCAACAGTATCTTGCAAGAGCATCGGGGCTGGGTGATCGAGAACTCGCCCGAGGACGGCCGCAACTTCGTGCTCGCAATGGACAAACTCACCTCCTACGTGCGCATCTACGGTCTTGTCCGTGGCAGCGTTGGCCTCGTGCAGCTTGGAAACAGCCTGCGTAAGAGTTATCGCAACTGGCGTGCTTTTACCGGGGCGATGAAAGACGTCAGTGAGAGCGACGTCGCCGACATCGAAGAGATCGGGCGGGATACCGAAAACCTTCTGCGAGAGCTCGATTCGAGCGCCCAGCAGAATGTCGCCGCGAGCGATGCACCCGGCGCCGACGTGCGCGACATCACGAGCGCGCAGCAACGCCGCTATCCACCGGCTGTTGCGCGGAAACTCGAAGCGACGCCGCAAGGTGCCGGCGACGTGAAGCCGTTGCACGCGACCGCAGCGGCGAACGACAACGTCGAACTCGAGGGCGAGATTCCCCAGCAGCTGCCACAGCAACGGCTCGACGAGCAGCAGGTGAAGCTCGCCTCGGGCGATATCGAAACGCGAGCAATGGCGGGACCGCGCGGGCAGCCGAAGGGGCCGCCGGTAAAGCGCGGCGGTACAACACGTACCACGGCAACGCCTACAACCGGCGGACGATTCGGTGGCGGCGCCGCCTTCGGCTCACCGAGAGCGCCGCGTCGCTTCCCGCCGGAGCATATCGAAGAACCGAAGCTGCCGCCGCGCGATCTCAAACATTACACTAAAGATTACAAGTGGAACTTTTTTCACAAGTATCGCGACACATACCCAAAACACGTTCAGGACATGATCGATGCGTGGACAGTCCCGACGCACGCTGAACCCCAACGGATCGAAGCGGCACTCAAAGCAGACTGGGTACAACAAATGAACGTCGGCGCGGGGTATCCCGCTGAGATGGTGCCGATCCGGCGACCGGCCGACGTCCCGGGCGGTTCCGTTATCGAGCCGAGTTCGCCATTCAAGACCGCGGTAAAAGAGCACGCGCCCAGCACGGCTAACGCCGGCGCGGAATACGAGGCCGGCATCACGCCAACGCCCTCGGGCGACCGTAAGAACCTCAATGTCGTCGCGGTGACCAAAGATTGGGAACGCGTCGACATCGACGAGATCAACGTGCACGAGAAGATCTTTGAAGAGATCAAAATGCCGAATTTTGCGACGAGGGATCCGAGGTACAAGGACGGTTATGCCCCGATCATCGACGAGCTGCGCCGGTACTTAAAACTCGCCGGCGATTGGACGGGCTGGAGAGCCTTATGGAAACTGCGCAGTATCAACGACTACCTGCTCGTCAAGCGGCTTGCCGACGAGAACTTTCCTGATTGGGCCGAGCACATGGATATCACGTTTGAACCATGATGATCTCAGCAGTCACGTGTAACGGCCGCGCTTCGTGGAGCTTTGGAAACGAAGCCGCCCGCGATGCACAAGCGATGATCGCGCGCGCGCTCGAATCGGCAAGCGATCTGTCGGAGATCGTCGATATCGTCTATGCCGCATCACGGCGAGCGCGCGCTGAGTTCGGCGTCGCGGGCGAGGACGCACCCGCATTCAGCGTACTCGCCGCGCTGGTGAGCGAATCGCACGTCGAACTTGCGTGGATCGGCGACGTCGAGGCACGGCTCGAGTGCGACGGCGAAATCGTTGTACATATCGAACCGCACGTGGTCGTCGAAGGCGCGGCTCGGGCCGTGACTCGGCGGCTGCCCGGCGAACGCACGTGGGAGCGCGATCCATTTCTCGAGCGAGCGACCTGGACGCGCCGCCCAGGGGATCGTTTCGTCCATGGGTAGCGAGAGCGCGAAGAGCAGCAAGAGCGCAGCGGAACAAAAGAGCACCAAGAGCGAGGAGCGCGGCCGCCGCGCGCCCGATGTCGCAGTCCGCAAGAATGCGTCGCCACGTCCGCTTCTGGGCTTGCAGCGAGTACTTGGCAATCGCGGGACCTCGGCATTGCTTGCACCGCCGCCGAACGGCCGGCCGTTACCGCACGGCGCACGCGAACTCTTCGACGACGATACGCTCGACGTCGTCGATCGTATTCGCATCTACACGGGCGAACAGGCGGCGCAGTTCGCTGATTCCGTCGATGCGGAAGCCTTTGCATTTGGCTACGACATCGTCTTTGCAGCGGAAGCTTTTTCGTCGACGACCATCGCCGGACGCAAACTGCTCGCACACGAAGTTGCGCACGTCCTACAACAGGTGACCGACGGCCTCCCGCCGGCAACGCACGCGCAGGCCGAGGCCGATGCCGATGCGTTTGCCGACGACCTGCTTGCCGGACGTCGCGCTCGGGTACAGCTTTCGACGCCCGTCCGACCTGCGCATCAACCCGCGGTTCCGAGCAAAAGCGCAAAGCCGGTACGCGTACCGGAGCGCGGCAAGTTCTACGTGTACCGGCAATCCGACGGATCGTTCGTGTATGTCTACAACATGGATGACGTTAGAATGTGGCCGGACGAGTTGCAAAAGACGTTCGCGAACTACCTGATCGACGCATTTCCCGGCGCGACTGCTGAAATGGCCGCGGAATTCCTTCGCCGCCATACGGGCACGACGATCGAGCACGCCGACCTGCCCGCCGACAGAAAAGTAGAACTCTACTTAGCGACCGCCGAGTTTCACGCATGGGTCACGAAGCGAATGCACCAGGATCACCCGGAGCTTCAGCCCAGACCCATTCCCACAGGCACGCGTAGCCTACCAAAAGATCAGCCTCCGCCGACGTCAAGTGGCAGCGGCGAAGACATCGAAGAGGTCACGGTCCGCGGTACAAAACCGCCGCGCGCCGGCAAGAAGGCTGAAAAGCTCCCGGAATCCGGCGAACGCTCAAAAGACCCGACGCAACAGAAAAGCACGACGCCGGATGCCGGCGGTAGCATCTATGGAGAGCCGAAAGGTAAACCCGACGGCCGAATCGTGTACGAGCCGCTCGGCGAGATGAGAATTACGCCAAAGCTTGACGTGTACGTTGCACACTCGCGCGTGAAGCCGCGCGTCCACTTCGAGGGCGGCAATGAGTGGCGCTATGCGCTCAACATCTTTCCCAATCACGCGTCGTTCGATTGGACCGTCTACAAAGGCGCCGAGAAGATCGATACAAACCTCGTCTCGACCGGGCGCATTGAATATGAAGTCGATTTCGAGGGCCCGGGCACATATACGATTGTCGTCGATGTAAGCAGCAGCGAATTCATCGACGACAAGCATTTGACACTCACGTCACCGCCGCTCAAGGTCGTCGATGAAAAGGATCTGCAGCAGGCAATCTTCGAGTCGAAACTCATCGGAGCCGAACGTGACAAGCCGTTCGAGCGCGACGCCTTCGGCCAGCTAAAGGTCAAGGCCGGTTGGGTGCCGCTCTCGATTCAGAGCGAGATCGACGGCCTCAACACAGAGATCGCGATGGTAGCTCAACTCAACAAAGATCACAAACTCTCCGATGCCGATGCGCAGAACTACACGACGTTCTTCAAGGAGCAACTCGCCGGCCTCAAAACGATCCAACAGCACGTCGGTCAGCAGCCGTACGTCATCTCGGGGACGTTTCTCAACCGCGAGGATTCGACGTCGTTTCCGCTGCGGATGTTCATGAATCAGACCGGTCGCGGCGAGACCGACGAAAAGCACGCCTACGTCGACGTGGAGCTTTACGACTCGACGCTCAGCCCGGGGGAACCACGACGGTCGAAGGGTCACGGCGAGTCGAGTACGACCGCAACCGACGATCCTGCCGCATATGCAAAAGCCGAGCTGGACGCGGTCTCGGATGCAATGGGCGAGCTGCGACACTACAACGAGTATCCCGACGGCACGATGCACATCGGCGTCCAACTGCTCGACGGCAACAAGGACGTGCGCGAATGGGAAATTGACACGCATACGCGCCGTAAAACTGCGCGCAAGATCTTGACCGGCGTAGCAGCGGTCGGCGGTGTCGCGCTGCTTATCGCCTCACCGTTCACCGGCGGCGCAAGCGCGTCGATCGGCGTACTCCTGCTCGAAGGCGTCGTCGCCGGCGCAACCATCGATCTCGTCGTCGACTCGATCAACGAGCGCCTAAAAACCAACACCTTTCACTTCGACGCGCGCTTCGTTATGGATATGACCGCGCTCGTCACGACGATCGTCGGTGTCGGCGGCACGATAAGCGGAATAACCGCGGCGAGCCGCACGGCGCGTAACGGTATGTTGGTCTTCAATCTCGGCGCCGGCGCAACGAACTTTGCAATGATGACCCTCGAAACGCAGAAGGCGATCGACGACGAGAACCGACAGTTTAAGATCGAGATTGCCCAGGTCACCGACAACGCGACCAAAGCTGACATGGAGGAGAAGCATCGCGCGCGCCTGGCGTCGATCATGGGTAGTGCGGCCGTCAGCGGCGGCATCATGATCGCCGCAACGGGAATCGCGGCGAGGAGCGCATTTGAAACCGAGCCGCCGCCGGGATTGCCGCCGGGTCAACGCCCGCCGCCCGAAAACCCGATCAGTGCCAAACAGGTGGACCCAGCGTCACCGGCTCCGCCGCCGCGTTTGCAACCAACGACTGAGGTGCAGAATCCACCGGCGAAGTTGCCGCCGACCGGCGAAAATGTCGCACCGAACACACCGTCGACTAACGCACCACCGCCGCCAACACCACCGCCGAGCGGCCCCACCGCAGCGGATGAAACGATCACGTTGTATCACGGCACGCGACAGCAAGGGTACGAAGGTGTCTCCAAAGGGATCGACGTCGCGCATTCGCCCGGCGGACATCAGGATTTCGGCCCAGGCTGGTACGCGAGTTCGGATCCAGCCGTTGCAGAACAAGCATCGGGCATGCGTCCGGAACCCGGCGGCACCGGCATGCGCTACGTCATGCGCGTGGACATTCCCAAGAGCATAGCTGGGAAGATTGTCGACGTGCAGCCCGGCGGTGCGAATCGTGCTGCGTACGAAGCATGGCTCAAAGAACCGCCATCATTTGTAAAGGCCGGTTTTCCAACGCAGCCGGGTTTTCGCACCAACGAAGAGTATCTCAGCGGCCTCGGCGTCGAGCATCGCGGCGACGCCTTCGAAGAATTTCTCAAAGCCAACAACCTCTCCGATGCGGATACGATCTTGGGCGAGATCGGGACGCCGACGACGAGCGGCGCTGCCGCACTTCCCAATCGCGTCAGCACGCAGGTGGTCATTCGCTCGCAAAAGGTCGCCGACGAAATCAACGCAATTATGCGCGGACCCGCGCCGCCAATTACGCCGACGCGGCCGCCAACAACACCACCGCCAACAACACCACCGCCAACAACACCGCCGCCGACGACGACATCCGGTGGGCCTCCGAGCGAACCGTCGTTCACTGCCACCGGACCGATGGTGCGCGTTCCGGTGAACCTCGAAGCCACCCCTACTGGCGTTCAGGCTACGCCTGCAAACGTGCTCGAGATCGGTGCCGGACCCAAGCCGACGGATCTCGGATTGCCGCCCGATCCGAGTCTCGTCAACGTCACGGCGACCGACCTCAATCCGACGCGTGCGAACGTCACGAGGCTGGATGCAAATCAACCAATCCCGCCGGAGATGCGCGGCAAGTTCGACACGGTGATCATCAATAACCCGCGTGAATACACGCCCGACATTGCGCGCATCGGTGAAGCCCTCAAACCGGGCGGACGCATCATTTTCCAAGGCCGATACAAAGGCAATCCCGACTTCCGTCCGATCGTGGAAGGCGCAAAGAAAGACCTCATTCCGCTCGGATACAAGTACGTCGGAGACGAACCCGCGACACGCATCGAACGCTTTCCCGATCCTAAGACTGCCGGAACGCAATCGCCTGGAATCATGGGGAGCGGATTCGGACGAACCTCCGGCGGAGCGTTTCACAAGCCAGTCAACACGCGCGTGATCGTCGAGAAGATAACGTTCCCCGCGCTTCCGAAGGGACAAACGACGGAGACGCTCGGAGCGCAGATCGGCGGGCGGGTCGTACAAGATGTACAAGCGGCGAAAGGTACCGGCGGTCCTAGTTGGGCGAACCGCGTGCTGGATAAGGTCAAAGAGCTCGGCCTTTCGCCATCTGATAGTGCTGGAACGATTGAGGCCGCGACGCGCGCAGCAGGCTACGATCACGGATTGCGCGCGACGCTGCCCGACGGAACGATCGTCGTCACTTCAGCGCGCGTTGGGCCCAATAATTTCATCGTTGGCATCCGCCCCGACGGAAAGATCGTTCGCGGCATGGGTACGATCGAGGTCGGCGGCAACGTTCCCGGCATGGTGCGCGTTTCGGATGTCAAGTGGGATCAATAGGCTGGAGAAGTATTTATGGCCGGTTTTGTCTTGACAAGCAAAGCGACATTCCAGTGCAAGCACTCAGCACCGATAACGCTCACCACTGGGGTTACCATTTCCGGTTTGGCAACACACCTGTCGATCAACGGCGCATTTCCGATCCTTTCCGGCGCAACGATCGGCGGTTTTATCTCCGGTGTTTGCACGTACGCGCCTGGCGGTACACCCGATCCGTGCATTTCATTCATTCTTACGACACCGCCGAGCGAAACGCACCTCGTGGTCGATGGCAAAACGATCTACACCCAAAGCGATGTCAACACAATTCAGACGACCATCCTGAGCACCGGGAATACGCTGCCAGGCCTGCTCATCACCGAAACCGAGGTGCTGGTTAGCACTACCTAGAAGCCGTCGACACGGTACAAGCCGACGAAAGGGGAAGAACCATGAACGCTGCTTCTCGTTTTCTTCCAGCTCTACTCATCGCGGTAGGCGCGCTGTCCATGGCTGCAAGCGCGGCTCCTAACCCCATCACCATTCAGCAATGCTTTATTACCGTGCCTAAGCACATGAGTCACAAGGCTAGCGGTGTGCAGATTACCTACGTCAACAACGGAAGAGTAGCTGCCTCAAAAGTCGTGTTCGCGGTCGGATATCGCAATTCGGACGGAAACTTTCTGCGCAGGGTTGACGATATCGGCACGTTTGCCCCTGGGGCAACCGTCGATCATCACTTCGATCTCTACAACGACGTAACGTACGGCGGCAAAACAGTGACCTCGTGTAACGCAGTCTCGGTAACGTTCGCCAACGGCCACGTCTGGCACATGTAGTTCGCTGCGAATACTTGTTGTAGGTGCCGGCGCAACCGGCGGACTTTTTGGCGGCCTCTTGGCAAAAGCCGGACGCGACGTCACCTTTCTCGTGCGAGCGAACCGCGCGGCACAACTGCGCGCAACCGGCTTGCAGATCAAGAGTCCCAACGGCGACTTCACAATCGTGCCCCAACTCGTCGCAGCGGGCGAGATCCAGGCGCCGTTCGACCTGATTCTCCTCGGCCTCAAGGCCTACGCGCTGGAAGCCGCGATCGGAGACTTTGCATCAGCCGTTGGGCCGAACACGATGATTCTCCCGATGCTCAACGGCATGCGCCACATCGAGCTGCTCGTGCAGCGCTTCGGCGAGGATCCCGTGCTCGCCGGCGTCTGTATCGTCGCAAGCATGCTCGACGAGCAGGGCCGCATCGTGCAACTCAACGAGATGCAAGAGTTGACGTACGGAGAGCGCAGCGGCAAGATCACTCCGCGCATCGAGGAGCTCGATGCGCTCATGCAAGGCGCCGGATTCGGTGCCCACAAGTCCGAGCACATCATGCGCGACATGTGGGAAAAGTGGGTCTTTCTTGCGTCGCTCGCCGCGAGCACGTGCCTCCTGCGCGGATCGATCGGCACGATTGTTGGGGCATTTGGTAAGCCGACGGTCTCTGCCATCTTCGATGAATGCGTTGCTATTGCGCGCGCGGCGGGATACACACCCAGCGAGCAGTTTTTGCTGGCAACACACGCGCGCCTGACACAGGCCGGCTCGCCGCTCACCGCGTCGATGTACCGTGATATGCAAGCCGGCAATCCGGTTGAAGCGGATGCAATCCTCGGCGACCTGATCGTCCGCGCGCGCTCCTTGAATCTCGAGACGCCCATCGACACGCCTCTGCTGATGGCGGCGTTCGTTGCGCTAACGATTTACGAGCGCGGGCGCACCCAGCGCGCGTGAGGCGGCGCAACTTTCTGCTCACCACCGCAAGCGCCGCTGCGCTGCCCGTGCTTGGCGACGCGCAAACCATGCCCCATGCCAGGACGATCGGTGCGCAAGTACGCGACGAGTTTCTTCACGCCTGGAACGGTTACAAGCAATTCGCCTGGGGCTCTGATGAAGTGCATCCGGTCAGCGGGACCGCAAGCGACTTCTTCGTCAAAGACCATTCGTTCGGGCTTTCGATCATCGAAGCGCTCGACACGCTCTATGTGATGGAGCTCGACGACGAACTCGCAATGTGCGTGAAATGGTTGCGGTCGCATCTCGACTTCGACGTTGACGGCAACGTCCAGATGTTTGAGGCCGTGATTCGCATGGTCGCGGGACTGATCGCAGGCTACTATGCGACCGGCGAGCGCTTCATGCTCGATGGCGCGCGCGACCTGGCCGATCGTCTGCTGGTCTGTTTCACTACGTCGCCGACCGGCGCGCCGTACCGCTTCGCGAACTTACGCACCGGCGCAGTGAGCGATCCGAAGAGCAATCTCGCAGAGATCGGCTCGAACATTCTCGAGTTCGGCGATCTTTCGCGGCTGACCGGCGATCCGAAATACGTGCGAGCGTCGATGCGCGCGTATCAGGCCACGATCGACAAGCGTTCGGCGATCGATCTTTTGGGCACAAACTTCGACATCGAACGTGGCGCCTACACGGATCCAATCGACGTCGCGCCCGACGAACCGGCCGACTCGTTCTACGAATATCTCTGGGGCGGCTGGCAGATGCTCGGCATCGAGCAATCACGCGCGTGGTATCGCATGCTCACCGACGCACTGCTCAAGTACAAGGTCACGCGCGTCAACGGCAACGTGTGGTTCAGGCAAGTCGACTATCGCAGCGGTGCGCCGGCCGGTGACACCCAGATCACCGAGCTTTCGTCATTCTACGCCGAACTCGTTGCCAAGGGCGGCGCTCGCGCGGTCGGCGAGGCGTTCTACGATTCCTGGACCGGTGTGCTCAACAAGTACACGCTGATCCCGGAGGTCATCGACTACCAGACGCTCGCGATCGTCGACCCTGCCTACGGCATGCGACCCGAGTATCCGAACTCCTCATTCGATCTGTGGTTTCTCACCGGCGACGCAAAGTATCGCGCGACCGCATATCAATATTTCACGGCGCTGCGCGCGAATTGCCGCGTCCCCAACGGCTACACGGTGCTCAAGGACGTGCGTACGCGACCGATGACGCTCGGGGATCACTTCCCGGCGTACTCGTTTTCCGAGAACTTCAAATATCTCTATCTGATGTTCGCCGAGCCGCCACGCTTCGATCCGTCCACCTATTACCTGAATACTGAGGGGAAGGTGCTGCGCGGCTTGCGACGCTAGTGCAGCGTAATCGGGATCAAGCGCGCATCTTCCGTCCCCGCGGCATTGCGCGCGATCACTTGCAACGTGTAGGGGCGCTTATACTGCGGGACGATATCGAGCACGTGCTGCAAGAAGACGAATTGGCCGAACGCCACACGCGTCGCATTAAATGAGAACGACTCGGTACGGATCTCGACGCTCGCCACGTTAGTTGTCGTCGCAATGCGCCCGAACCATTGCGAGCCGGGTGTAATCGCCGCGCTATTGATCCACAGCGCAAGGATACGTGGTGGTGCGTCCGGCGCATTCGCGGCAGCAGCCGGCCACGGTGCATGCAGCGTCGTCGCCGTATGGGCGTCGAGGTGAGTGCCCACCAGCGGCTCTTCGCATCCAGCAACCATCACCAGAAGAGCAAGAATCGCACACCATCGTCGCATGATCAGCGGGCATTTCGTTCGAGTCGCGGAAACCACCCGCTAATGAACGAGCGTCCCGCATCGAGCACGCTTTACGATTGGGCGATGGCCTTTGCAAGCCTGTGGTGCGCGGGCGGCATCATGATTGATGCGTATCATCATTTTCACACCACCGTCGAGACGTTCTTCGAACCGGCGCATGGATTGCTCTATGCGGGGCTTCTTGCCGCGTACGTCTTTACTGGCGTCGCGATGTGGATTTTTCATCGCCGAGGGTATACGTGGAACCGCGCGCTTCCCAAGGGCTATGAAATAACGATGGCGGGGTTAGTCGTCTTCCTCGCTGGCGGCATCCTCGATTTAATCAAACACACACTGTGGGGCTTTGAACAAGGGTTCGACGCGCTGCTGAGCCCGACGCATTTGCTCATCGGGGCGGGCGTATTTCTGATCATCGCCGGTCCGGTTCGGTCGGCGTTCGAACGCGATCGCCCACCGGCGACGCTGGTTGGCCAACTTCCCATGTTGCTCGCGCTTGCGTCGATGATGGAGCTGATGCACTGGGGACTGCAATTCATTTTCTTGAGCGAGGCCGAGCACATGAATGCGCCGCTCGATCCGGCGCTCTATCCGCACGACACGTTTACGCTGCTCGCACTGCTGTACTACAAGCAGGGCATCGGGCTGCTGGCGGTGACGATCCAAAGCTTGCTCATCGTTGGGTTCGCGCTCTACGCCGCCCGCCGTATCCGCTTGGCGCCTGGCGCATTGACCGTGCTACTCCTGGTCGGCAACCTCTTCATCGCCGCGGCGCACTCGAACTATGTCGGCCAGTTTGCCGGTGTCGTGCTGGCGAGCCTGTGCGCAGGCATCTACGGCGATGCGCTCCGCATCGATGCCCACAGCACGCCGTGGCGCTGGAATGTCTTCGCGTTTGGCATCCCGGCGGTCTATTGGGCTGTACTGCTTGGCGTGCTTGCGGCAACGATGGGCGGCATCTGGTGGACGCCCGACGTTATCTCCGGATCGATCGTCTTTGCCGGCCTAGCTGGGCTGTTTGCCAACGCGCTCGTATATAAAGAACAAAGCCCGCCGCCGTGAGGCGTCGGGCTTTGATGTAGTATCTCGAGCGCTTTAGCCTGTCATGGACCCATTGCCAGGTCCCTACTGACCGCCGCGTCATCGAATCTGACCCCCGCCACTTCAGCCTCTGTACGACAGTTGCCGTCGAACGTGTGGTGGTCGCGCCGTTCTACAATTCGCGCTTCGTCGTTACTCGAAGTGTTTGCATGTTAGCAAGCGAAAAAAGCGGTTGCAAGAGCAAATTCCCGGAACTCACAATTTATTCGCAAGAAAGTCGAGTTACTCACAATTTATGCCCACGCTATCCATCGATTCACTGCTCGAGCGGCCTTTACGGGCTGCGATTCTGGCCGCGGCTGACAGCACAGCGGTCCAGAAAGCGGTGAGCCGCTACGGAATGCGCTTGGGAGCCAGGCGCTTCGTCGCGGGCGAAACGGCTGCGGAGTTTTTGGGGGTCGCACGCGCGGTGAACGCGCGCGGCTTTGCGGTTGCCTGCGGCATTCTGGGCGAAGGCGTGCGCGACCGCACCGAAGCGACTGCCGCCGCCGATCGCTACTGCGAACTCTTACGCACCTTTGCTGACGAGGGCGTCGATGCCAACGTCGCATTCAAGCTGACGCACGTCGGACTCGACATCGATCCCGACCTTGCCTTCGAGAATGCGGCACGCATCGCGCAGACGGCGCGCGAGCGCAACAACACCGTGCGCTTGGACATGGAGCAGTCGCGCTACGTCGACCCGACGCTGCGCATCTACCGGCGCTTGCGCGAAGCGTTAGACAACGTCGGCTTCGTGCTGCAGTCTTATCTCTTTCGCAGCATCGACGATCTGCATGCGCTCAAACCGCTCGCGCCGAACGTGCGCATCGTCAAAGGCGCGTACCTCGAACCGCCGGCAATAGCCTACGAAAAGAAGACGGATGTCGACCAAAACTACCTGCGCCTCGCTTACACTGCGCTCGAGGGACCGGGCTACGCGGCGATTGCCACGCACGATCCCCGCATCATCGACGCCGTCGAGCGCTTTGTCGTCGAGCGCAATATTCCGAAGCGTGGCCGCTTTGAATTCCAGATGCTCTACGGCATCTCGGCGCCGCTGGCAGCGTCGTTGCTCGAGCGCGGATATCGCGTCCGCCTTGCCGTACCGTTCGGCGACTATTGGTTCCCCTATCTGATGCGACGCCTTGCCGAGCGTCCTGCCAATCTAGCATTCTTCCTGAAAGGAGCGCTGACGCGCGGATGATTGCGACTTCACAATTGACCGGTGTCTGGTCGGCGGTGCTGACGCCGGTCGACGAAAATTACGAACCGGATGCGCCGCGGGCCGTTGAATACTATCGCGATCTGTTGCGCGACGGGATCGACGGCATCAACCTGCTGGGCACGACCGGCGAGGCGATGTCGTTTGGTCGCAAGCAGCGCATGCGCTTGATGGAAGCGGTGGCGGCGGCCGTGCCGCGTGCGCAAACGATGTGCGGTACCGGCGCGAGCGCCCTCGGCGATACCGTCGCGCTCACGCGCGTCGCGAGCGAGCTGGGCTTTGCTGCTGCCCTGATCATGCCGCCGTTCTTCTTCCGCGACGCCGGCGACGGCGGAATCCTGCGCTTCTTCGACGCGTTGCTCGCAAAGACGGGAACGCTGCGCTCGACGATCTTGCTCTACAACTTTCCGAGAATGAGCGGCATCACGTTTCATGCCGATCTCGTCGATCGCCTTATCGGCGCGTTCCCCGGCGCGATCGGCGGAATGAAGGATAGTTCGAACGACGCTGCGCTCCAGCGCGAGGTGCTCGCGCGTCACCCCGAATTACGCGTTTTCCCCTCGGCTGAGGAGACGCTCGTCGATGCGAAGACGCGTGGCATCGCCGGCTGCATCTCGGGCAGTGTCGCCCTCTGGCCGCAGCTTGCGCATCAAGCATATGCAAACGCGGACGCCGCCGCCGGCGTGTTGGTGCGCGCCGCCCGCATGGAGCTTGCGAACAAGCCGCTGATCGCGCAAGTGCGCGAAGGTGTTGCCAAAGCGCGCAATGACGATAATTGGTTACGATCGATGCCGCCGAACTAAGAAAGCTGCTGCGCGCGCCGTCCGATCCAGCGATAGACAAAGAACGGCACGACGAAGAGCGCGATGCCACCGAGCACGTTCGCAATCGGCGCGAAGCTGTCGGGAACGATTTGCAACGGGGTTGGCTTGTTGCTGAAATAGATCAGTCCCGCGAGCGCCACGCCGAACAGACTCTCGCCGGTGATCAGTCCGGATGCAATAAGCACCCCGAGCCGTTTCGCCGACTGCGGATGCTTGTTGCGCGAGACCCAACGGTTGTAAAGCGCGCCGAAGATCGCGCCGATCACCGCCGGCGCGGTCGTGCCGGCCGGAAGGTAGATGCCGAGGCCCACAGCGAGCGGCGGAAAACGAAAACGCCCGGTACGGCGACCGATCTCATCGATTGCGATGACAACCGCTCCGACAATTGCGCCGATGAAGATCAAGTTCCAATCCACCGCGCCGCCGATGACACCCTTCGCCAGCGTGGAGATGAGCGTCGCTTGCGGCGCACCGAGCGCGTGCGGTCCACCGTTGAAGCCATAGGCCTTGTTCAGCACCACGAGCACCGGTGGAATCACGATTGCGCCGAAGATCACCCCGATAATGAGTGCAAACTGCTGCTTCCACGGTGTCGCGCCGACGAGTTGGCCGGTCTTGAGATCCTGCAAGTTGTCGTTCGAAATCGTTGCCACGTTGAGTACGATTGCGGTCACGAACAGCGCATACGCAACAAACGCCGGCGTCGCTGAAGGCGCTGCTTCACGTGCGAAGGCCGCGAGAATCAGCGAGACGCCCAGTACTGCAAGAATTGCAAGACCGGAGACCGGGCTGTTCGATGAACCGATGAGGCCCGCCATGTACCCGCACACCGCTGCTACGAAGAACCCGACGATCACGACGTAGATGATTGCGCCGATCACTAGCGGCACGATCATCGACGAGAGCACGCCACCGGCGAGAAACGCCGCGAGCAGAATTGCCATTGGAATCAGCAACACGACCGAGATTAGCGTCACGGTGCCGATTGGAATATCTTGTTCGGTGATCGGTAGCGCGACGTTGCCGTTCGATCGGCGTAGGCGAGATGCGGCCATCGACGACGCAATCCCCTTTCCGATCGGTGCGATGAGGGTCGCGAGCGTCCACAAGCCCGAGATGCCGATCGTCCCCGCGCCGATGAATCGCACGTAGGTATGGAAGATCGTCGATGCTTCGGTCGCCGCACTTGCGCCGGCAATCGGGTGCATCGCGGTGAGAATCGGCACCGCGATACCCCACGCAAACACGAGGCCGCCGAAGATCGCCATGCCCACGGTCAAGCCGATGAGATGCCCGGCACCGATCAACGCGAGCGACATGCCCAGGCCAATGCCCGTTGACGACGGACCAATCCGCCCGTACGTATCGAATTCGCCGGTGAAGATGCCGAGCGCGATCAACACTTGGAACGCGGCGGAAACAATCGAACTCCACACGAGCGCAACGAGGCCGAGTTTGTTCTCGGCAACGGCTTCCGCGGTCGGCGTTCCCGCGCCAACCTTCAACACCTCGGCAGCAGCTACGCCTTCGGGATACGGCAAAGTGGATTCGGTGACGAGCGCGCGGCGCAACGGGACGCTGTACATCACGCCAAGGATGCCACCGACCGCGCAAACACCGAACGATTCCCAAAACGGAAAGCCGGTCCACCATCCGACCATCACCAAACCCGGCAAGACAAAGATCACCGACGAGAGCGTGCCGGCTGCCGAGGCAACCGTTTGCACGATATTGTTCTCCCAGATCGTGGCGGTTTTGAAGCCGCGCAGGATCGCCATGGAGATAACTGCCGCGGGGATCGACGAGGCAAAAGTCAATCCGACTTTCAGCCCAAGGTAGACGTTCGCAGCCGTAAAAACGAGCGTAATTACGCCGCCCAGCGCGAGTCCACGTAGGGTAAGCTCAACGCGCGACGGAGGCGCGGCTTCTCCGGTCGTTTGCACGAG
>JBAUEZ010000025.1:0-6778 GCA_049678885.1 Candidatus Aquilonibacter sp.
AGCATCCACGGTAACCCAAACGCGTCGAACTCCCCAGCGCCGTGGATCTGCCACGAGAAGCCGTTGCCGTTGCTCGCGCTGGCCTCGTTGCCCGGGCTGAACTCGTTGTACACCTTTTGTGACAACAGGTAATCGCCCGCGACATAGAGGTCGTGGAATGGCCTCGCAACCGGTGCCGGAGTCGGCGTCGGCGGCGGCGGTGCCGGGGTCGCCGGTACAGGCGTGGGCGTCGGCGGCGGCGTCGGCGGAATGTACCGCACAACGACGATTTGCCGGTCGGGCACCCACTGTACGTATGCCCCCATGCCTTCCGAGATCACGCGCACTGGAACGAGCACGTGGCCTTGGTAGTTAATTGGCGGCACGTCCAGCGGACGCGACTCGCCGTTGATGACAACTTCCGGTTTACCGACCGTGACTTTCACGTCGGCGCCGGGTTTACTAACGTCCACCGTCTTGCTGCCCGCATCATACGATACGGTCGCACCCATTTGCTCGAACATCGAACGAAGCGGAATGAGCACGGTGCCACCGCGCACGAGCGCGGCGAGCACGCGGCCCTGCTTGAGGACGTCGGGCTTGGCATAGACGTGGTGGTCGTTGAAGAGAATCGGGATCTGCCCCGACGGCGGGGAACCGAAGTTCGCCGGCGGAGCCGAGGTGCCGCTCTGGTCCTGCGCGATCGCGTTGGTTCCTATGTTTCCATGCGATGTTGAGGTCGGAGCGGCGACCGCATTAAGTCCGAAACCGGCTGCTAGCAGCACGGCAAGGACTCCGGTGCTCAGTCGCTTCAATGTTTCCTCCTAGTGTGTTTTCGTGAATCCACGAGTTGGCTCGAGGCGGCTTTCTAGCACGCATTGGGCCATACCCCACCCTTCCGGGCGTAACAGGCATAGCCCCCCGAGACAATCCTTCTTAATGTGTTCGGGAGGCCGTTTGCCCCCCCTGCAGTGGGACCCGGGCTTCCCAGGCTGTTTTTATCCTACCCAGAGGCAAGCTTTTCATCGAGCTTTGCGAGAAACTTCGAGCGCTCGATCAAATAGCGTTCGTGCGTTCCCTCGGCCACGGCTTCTTGTTCATCGAAAACGGCGACGGCGAAACTCAAACGCGGCCCGTCGACCATTACGATCTCGACCTCGGTTCGGACGATGAAACCAACGGGCACCGGTTTGTGGTGCTCGAGATCGACGTGGGTGCCAAGCGAGACGAAATTGGGGTCGAGCACGGGCTCGATGCATGCAAGTGCGGCGGTCTCAACCAGCTGTACGAGCATGGAAGTCGAAAGAACGTCGACACCCTTGTTGCCGGCCTTCTCGGCGGTCATCCATTCCTCGACCCGACTTTGAAGGCTGTACGCGCGGCCGATCTCCAGTTTCGCGCTCATGCCGGGGGAGAATACGCCTAAACCGAGCTTGGTCCTAGCGGTGTTCCAGCAAGGGTGGGCATATTGTCAGGAAACCAGGGCAGGATCGTGAATCAAAGCGAGCGGGTCGCGCGTATCCAGCCTAGAGATAAGCGATCCGCTCGAAAAGACAAAGGGAGTATCATGCATTACCAGCGAGCCGCGGCCTTCGCAATGGGCGCGATCCTGAGCTTGTCCGCGTGCAGCCAGGGCGCGCAACACGGAGCGCCGCCGCTAAGCGTCGACGTTGCCCCCGCGGTGCGTCAAAACATCGCGACATACGTCTCACTCGATGGGCAAGTTGCGCCGCTCGAGCAGTCGACCCTTGCATTCCAGCAGAACGGCACGATCACGTCGATCGCGGTGAACGTCGGCGATCGCGTGAGCGCGGGTCAGCCGCTGGCATCGATCGACAGTTCGGTGCTCCGCGCGCAGGCCGCGCAGGCGCAAGCGCAGGCGCAACAGCAGTCGGCAACGGCACAAGGCTCGCAGGTCGGGCTTCCGGTGCAGATCCAGACGAACGAAGCGACGCTACAAACTGCGCAGGCCGCGCTGCGCAACGCGAAGCTGGTCTACGACCAAGACGTTGCGCTCGAGAAAGACGGCTATGTTTCGGAGGCGCAGCTCGAAGCCGCGCGCGCGGCCTACGTGCAGGCTGAGCAAGCCTACAACACCGCGCAGATCGGTTTGGCCAACAACACGGTGAGCAAGCAGAACACCAAGGCTGCCATCGCAGCCGCTACGGCCGCGCAGGCCAACGCGCGGACGCTCAACACGCAGGTCGCGCAGACGACGCTTTACGCGCCGTATGACGGTGTGATCACGCAGCGCTTGCTCGATCCGGGCGCATACGCCGGACCGCAAGCACCGGTGCTTGGGATCTCGCGCGTCGCGAAGCTTTGGATCAACATCAACGTACCCGATACGGATCTGCCGTACGTGCATCCGGGTTCCGCGGTGAGCTTCACCTCGAGCTCGCTGCCGGGGCGCACGTTCAATGCGAACATCGCCACCGTCAACGCCGTGCCTACCGCCGGCACGCTCTCGTACTTGGCGCGTATCCAAATGAACAATCCAGGCGACGTGCTGCGAGGCGGGATGCTGGTGACGGCGACGCTTCCGCGCGAAGCGCACTACGATACGATCGTCGTGCCGCGGTCGGCGGTGGCGCAGACCGAGAATGGGTATGCAGTCTACGTCGTCGGTTCGGACAACAAGGCGCAAGAGGTTCCGGTGCGCGTCGGTGTGCAGACCGACACCTTATCTGAAGTGATCTCAGCAAAAGTGCAGCCCGGCACGAAGGTGATTACCACGCGTCCCGATACACTCAAGGACGGTAGCCTCGTCGCAGTCAACGCTCCGCCGCCTAACGGGGGAACCTCCACGAAATGACCTTGCCTCGCCGCATTACGGCGCGATCGCTGTCAGCTGCCCTCGCGCTGGGTTTGTGCGCGCCGCTGACCGTTGCCGCGCAGACGTCGCAAGCGCCGATCACGGCTCCCACGCCGGCACCGATGCCGACGACGTCGGGAACGCCGATTCCCTATCCGGCTTACGGTTCGCCGGCCCCGGACGTTGCGCAGCAGCGACAGAAGCCCGGCGTACCGGTGACCGTCACGTTGAATCAAGCAATCGATATTGCGGTCGTGCAGGCGCCGGCATTCGCCTCCGAACGTGCCGTGTATCTCGCGATTGCCGCGAAGTACGGCGCGGAGAAGGGCGCATTATTGCCGAGCGTGTCGGCAGATGCGTCGGCTACGCGCTCTTTCAGCGGAGCTCTTACGGCAAATGGCGCGACCCCGCAAGGAACCAGCGGCCCGAGCGGGTCTTCGTATGCAACGAGGCAAAGCGCTGCCGTGAACATTAGCGAGCTGATTTACGACGGCGGACAGGTTATCGCGGGGATCCGCAGCGCCAAGGAGTCCGACATCGCCGGACGCGACACGTTACTGCGCAACCTGCAGACGCTCGCGTTCAACGTGGCGTCCGCGTACTACTCGCTGCTCGAAGACAACGCGAGCGTGCAGGCCGACAACGCGCTGGTACGCGAATTTGAGATCAACGAGCAGTTCGTATCGGCGCAGATCCGCACCGGCGCCGCGCCGCGCTCGGATCTTGCAGCGGCGCAGTTCCAAACCGCGCAGGCGCGCGGCACGCTGGTAGTTGCGCAGGGACTAGCGATCACGGCAGAAGGGGTATTTGCGACCACGCTTGGGCTCGACGCCGACACCGCGATCTCGCCGCAGCTGCTCGGGAGCTCGCCACCGCAGATGCGCGTGCTCAGCTATCAGCAGTCGCTCAACGAGGCGTTGAAGCTGCGGCCCGATTTTCTCGCGGCTGAACATACGGTCGAATCCGATAAAGAGAACTTGCGCTTTGCGAAACTCGCGCGTTTTCCGGTGCTCACGGCGAACGGAAGCATCGGCTATGCCCGCACGCAGATTCCAACTGGAGCCTATCAGACGAACTATCAGGGTCAGAACACCCTTGGTGCGACGTTGACGATTCCGATCTACGATCAAGGCATCACGAACTACAACGTTGCCGTTGCGGCGTCCCAGCTCGATCAAAGCGCAGCAGCGCTCACGCAACAGCGTCTCACCGTGCAGTCCGACGTGCGTGGTGGACTGGCAAATTTGTTCTCGGCGCGCGCCGCGCTCGTCCAGGCGCAAGCCGAAGTCACGAGTTCTACGGTAAGTTTGCAGGCGACACAGGCGCAGTATAAAGTCGGCGCATCGACGATTACGGCGATCGTCACCGCTGAGGCGAATCTCGCAACCGCGCAGCGCGACTACGTTGCCGCGCTCTACGGCGAGCGTCTTGCCGAGCAGCAGTATACCTTCGCACTAGGGGCGAGCGACCTGACCCTGTAAGCTAGGGGTGATGTCCTCGCACCCCACGGTACCGGCGGCCGTCTCGGATCCCGTCAACGCTGCCATCCTGGCGGTCTCTGAAGACCGCCTTACCGGCTTTCAAGCCGATCCGTTCGGCGAGATTGCTGCGCGCAGTGGCGTCGCACCCGAGGTTGTGCTCGAGCGCGTCGCGGCGATGCTACGCGCCGGCACGATCCGCCGCGTCCGTCAGACGCTGATGTCCACGAGCCTTGCCCGCGGCGCCCTCGTCGCGTGGCAGGTTCCGCCCGAGCGTCTCGATCGCGCGTTCGAATACATGTTCAAAGAGGATCCGTTCTCCGGTCACGTCGTGATCCGCACCACCGACACCGCAACGCCGGGCAGCAGCTATCGTTTGTGGACGACGCTCAAAGTGCCGCAAGGCTACTCGCTGCAAAAGCACGCCGAATTGTTAGCGCGCGAGGTCGGTGCCGACTACTTCCGGTTGATGCCCGCCAAGATGGTCTTTGCCTTGGGCGTGGGACACGTGCGGCGGCGCGGCCTCGAGCCGGGCGCGCGCGCCGACGGGTTCGCCGAGCCGATGGATACTGCGATCGTCGAACTCTCGGAACTCGACTGGCGCGTGCTCACCGCGCTCAAGCGCGAGTTTGCTCCGGAAGAGATTACACGCGACCTGTGGCAAGCACGTGCCGACGAAGCCGGCGTTTCGCTCGATGAATTCGTGCGCGTTGCCCGTTCGCTGAACGATCGACGGGTGATCGGCCGGTTCTCGACCTTTCTCGAGCACGTGAAAGCGACCGCGAACGACGAGCGCGTCACGCGTTACAACGCGCTCTTCCACTGGGCCGTTCCGCCGGGTCGCGAGATGGACGCAGGTCGCGAAGTCGGACGGCATTACGTCATCACGCATGCTTATTGGCGCGAAGGCGGTCCCGAATTTAAAAACGTTAATGTGATGGCGGTTGCGCATGGAATGGAAAAGGAGAAGGTGCTCGTGCACAAGGCTGCGATCGACGCGCATCTGTGCGAGGCCGGGATCGACTTCGCATATACGAACGTCTTTTGGGGCGGCCGCAGCGAGATCAAGCCATCGGAGATTACACCGCAAGCGTACCGGGAGTTTTGCGCACTGCACGGCATCGATCCTGACTCGATGCGTGGCAATAACGCTTGACGCGGCGCATCAGCTGCGCGGTGCTCGCGCTCGTGTTGCTGGCGGCGTGCGCGAAAGTCGACACGTCGGCGTCGGGTGAACGTCATTCGTGGACGCGCCCGGGCGTGTTGCGCATCGGTTCGAACTACGACGTAAAGTCGCTCAACCCCGTGCTCGACGGCAGTGCGCTTAGTCTGGACGTCTCGATGTTCGTCTATTCGTGGGCGCTGCGCTATGACGCCGCTGGACATCCCGTGCCCGATGCGCTGCGCGAGATTCCGACGGTTGCGAACGGCGACGTGAGCAAAGACGGCCGCACGCTAATCTACAAGCTTCGCTCGGGCATCACGTGGCAGGACGGCAAGCCGCTCACCTGCGACGACCTCAAGTTCACCTGGCACTACGTCATGAATCCGAAGACGAACGTGGCGGTGACCGACGGCTATCGCGATATCGGCTCGATCGACTGCCAAACGCCGCTGGTGGCGGTGATCCATATGAAGCGGCTCTACGCGCCGTTCTTGCAACAGCTTTGGGGCGTCAACAGCAACGCGCCGATTCTTCCCGCGCACGTTTTGGCACCGTACCTGGCGGCGGGCACCCAAAACACCGCGCCCTTCAACGCCATGCCGGTCGGTAGCGGTCCGTTCAAAGTAATTCAGTGGGAGCGCGGTACGATCGTGCGTCTTGCCGCCAATCCGACGTACTTCCTCGGCAAGCCGAAGCTCAACGAGGTCGATTTCTACTACGAGCCCGACGAGAACACGCTCGAAACGCAGGTGCAGACACACGCGATCGATCTGCTCGCGCGCGGCACGCCGATCAACTGGCCGCGTTACCAGGCGTTGGCGGCGCAGCCGAATTCCGGGTTGAAAGCGATCGCGGTCGATTCGTTCGTGTACGATCATATCGACTTCAATCTCCACAATCCGATTCTCGGAGATTTGCAAGTCCGGCGCGCACTCGCGTACGCGACCAATCGCCCGGAGATCATCGCCAAGATCATGCACGGCGCCGACACGCCCTCGGATTCGCCGGAGGCACCGAGCTCGTGGGGCTACACGACCAACACCGTCCACTATGCGTTCGATCCGGCCAAGGCCCGCGCGCTGCTGGATGCGGACGGCTGGCACGTCGGCCGCGACGGCGTGCGCGTCAAGAACGGCCAGCGCCTCGAATTCGATCTGAGCACGCAGACCGAATCGACCATCGGCAAGGCACTCCAAGCCGTGTTGCAACGTGAGTGGCACGACGTCGGTGTGCAAGCCGACGTCAAGAACTACCCGACCGCGCAGATGTTCGCGAACGGTCCGACTGCCACACTTGAAGGTGGCCACTACGACGCGGCGACGTTTGCATGGAACGGCGCCG
>JBAUEZ010000026.1:0-4084 GCA_049678885.1 Candidatus Aquilonibacter sp.
GTGGCATTTCGTCAATCCGCTCAAACTCGATGTGATCGCGGCCGAATGCCGTTCGGGTGCGCTCGGCTGCGTTGACGACAAGACGGATTTTGCGGCGCAGCTCAACGAGTATCTGCGTCCAGTCCGCGAGCGCCTTGCGGCATATCGCAACGATCCGGCGCTGGTCGAGACAATCATCGCTGACGGTACCGCGCGCACGCGCGAGATCGCGGCGTCGGTGATCGTCGACGTCAAGCGCGCAATGAAGTTGCTTTGAAAACAAAGTTGCTTTGACAACGAACGGCCCCGGCGGGCCAGTATCCACCGGGGCTTCGCGTAGCAACGGGACTTCTTGGGTTTTCCCTGATATCAGCATAATAAGCAAGTCGCCAAGCGATCATTAAACTGGGCTAAAAGAAATCAGAAGGCCCGGCGCTTACTCACGCCGGGCCCCATTCGTTGGGAATCGTTTTTCAATTTCCCGATCTCATGATACCGCAGCTGCGGCGACTTTAAACTGGTAATTCGTCCGCTTGCTTACTTGACCACGTGCCAATCGTCGATCACGTACTGCTTACCGCTCGAGGTGACGGTCAACGCGCCATCGCCGAAGCAGTCGACCGCGAAGGTCGCAATCTGGCTGCTGCCGTTTGCGATCGTGCCGGTGATGAAGTTCGACGACGTCTTCGAGACGTTGGTGTTCGTTGTCACGTTGAGCGTGTTGCCGTTCGCGAGTTGTGCACTCGTGACCGTGAGGCTCGTTAACTCGCCGTGCATATATGTCGCGGTGACCGGGATCGAGTAGCTGCCCTGCGAGCTGCCGCCGCTTAGCGTGTACTGCGGCGTCGAGATCGGACAGGTGGTGTTCTCGGAGCCGATTGCGATCGAGAGCGATCCAATCGCGCCCGTGAAGACCGAACCCGCGTGCGTTGCGGTCCACGTTACCGAGCCGTCGTTATTGAGCGTACGCGTGCCGCCGCTGAGCACGCCGCCTTGCCATCCGAAGGTTTCGTTCAGCGAGGCGATGCCAGTGGCATTGTAGCCGGCTGAATCGCCGCACCACGCATTGCTGCCATTGCTGCCGGCCTGCAGCACAAGCTCGTCGTCACCGACGATCGTCTTCGCGCCGGAGATGTTGGTACTGCTTGCGGCGTCGCGCGCAAATCCATCGGCCACAACGGGGAAGCCGTTGTTGCCATAGGTGCCTTTGATGTAATTCACGGTGGTGGTGCGCGTCGCGATCGATGTGTTGTTGTTGATCGCGTATTGCGACTCGGTGCGATTCACGGTCTCCGAGGTGCCGGCGATCGTGTAGATCCGAATCACGTCGCGCGCAAGCTCGGTGCAGGCGGCATCGTAGAAATACTGCTCTTCGGTAGAATTCGGATCGCCGTTCTTGTCGGGTGACCAGAACTCGACGCCGTTGGTGCAGTCGCCGCTCGTAAGCATGATGGTCTCGTTCGTCGAGCGCTGCGCGGTCGCCGTGCCGCTGGTGGTGTCGTTGAAATCGGCAGTCGTTTTGACCGGGTCACCGAGCGCGTTGGTGGCGTCGATGGCGGTTTGCGACTGCGTTTGACTCGATTGAGTCGAGCCGCCGCCGCCGGTCGACGGCATCGTCGATGTACTGCCACCACCGCCGCCGCACGCGGCAAGCGTCATCGTGGCAGCGAGGACAGCTAAGAGTGTAGTTTTCATGGGTCGAGCATACGCAGTCCATCCGCGCATGATCATTAGGCAGCTCTGAGGAACAGTGGTTCCTTGATGAAGCAGCGATTAATCGTTTTGGTACTCGCAATTTCTGCGCTGGTTGCGGCAACGGCAAAGACACCGCCGACGATGACGCAGGTACTCGCGACGCCGCTCTTGCGGCACGCGATCGTTGCGGGCGAAGTCTACAACCTCGATACGCACCGCGTGCTCTTTGTCCAGAACGGACAGACGTATATGGAGGCGGCATCGACGACCAAGCTGTTGACCGAGGGGACGAGCCTCGCGCTGCTTGGGCCGAACTTCCGCTGGACGACGCCGGTTTATCGGACTGGGCCGGTGGACGCGAACGGTGTGCTGCACGGCGATCTCGTCCTCGTCGCGAGCGGCGATCCAAATATTTCGCAGCGCATTCAGCCGGATGGCACGCTGGGGTTTGAAAACGAAGACCACGCCTACGACGGCTCACCGCACACCAAGGCGGTCCCCGGCGATCCGCTAATCGTGCTGCGCCAACTCGCAGCGCAGGTGCAGAAGAGCGGCATCAAGGCCATTGACGGGCGCGTCGCCGTCGACGCTTCACTGTTTGCAAGCCCGGGCCCCGAAGGTGGCACCGGAACGATGGTCTCGCCGATGATCGTGAACGACAACGTCGTCGATGTGACGATTGCGCCGGGAGCACATGCCGGCGATGCAACGACGATCAACGTCTCGCCGCAAACGCCTTATGTGAAGTTCGTCAACAAATCCACCACCGGGAAAGTCGGGAGCGAACCGTCGATCGATATGAGCAACGATGTGGCGCAACCCGACGGTTCGCATGTCGTCACGATCAGCGGCGCAACGCCCCTTGGCCCGGCGATTCTCTACGCGTACCGCGTGCCCAATCCCGACGTCTTCGCACAGATGGCGTTTGCCAACATCTTGCAAGGCTTGGGCGTGACGATCACCACGCCGCCGAGCGCGGCGCCGTTCGATCCCGCGGTCGCGAAGTCGAGTTACATCGTACCGAACCTCGTCGCGTCACATACGTCGCTGCCGCTCGCGCAAGACGTTCGCATCACCCTCAAGTTGAGCGACAATCTGCACGCTGCGATGGGTCCGTATACGTGGGCGGTACATCTGGCGCCGGCGCCGCATACGAATCCGCTCGCGCAAGGCTTCGCGCTCGAGCGCAAGATGTTGCAACGCGCGGGGCTCGACGTCAACAGCGCATCGATGACCGACGGACTCGGCGTCTCGGCCTTCTTCACGCCGGACTTCATGGTGCATTACCTTGCGTGGATTCACACGCAATCGTGGTACAACGATTTACACAACGGCTTGCCGATCTTGGGCGTCGACGGCACGCTCTTCAATATTCAGAACGACTCGCCGGCCGCCGGCAAGGTTTTTGCGAAGACGGGAACCTTCGGCGTCTTCGATGCGCTCAACAACGACGGCATGGTCACGGCCAAGGGCCTCGCCGGCTACATGACGACGCGCAGCGGCCATCACGTCGCCTTCGCGTTCTACATCAACCGCACGTCGGGCTCGTTCAGCATCTACGATGACAAAGATCTCACGCACGAGAACGGCGAGTTGCTCGGCGCCATGGCAACGGCGACGTGGTTATCGTTATAGTTACTTGTCATCCCGAGCGTAGAGCCCAATTTGTCATCCCGAGCGTAGCGAAGCGTAGTCGAGGGACGCTTATCGGCTGTTGCCAAGCGAAGGCTCGAAGTTTTGCGCCATTCGCAGGATGCGAATTTCCTTTGGTCGTGGCGCAAAACTCGCGCAGCAGGAGCGGCGCACGATGCGCCGCGATGCGTCTTCGCGGGCAACAGCTGGTCTGCGCTTCCCTCGACTACGCTGGTCAACGCTTCGCGTTGACCGTGCTACGCTCGGGATGACAAAGTGGCGACGCTACGCCTTAAATTTCGGTAGATACTCCGCGAGTTGGTGCAGTGCGTAGTCGATGTCGGCGAGCGACGCGGCATACGAAAAGCGCAGATAGCCGGCGCCCGCTGGTCCGAAGCTCGAACCGCCGCCGCACGCGACGCCGGCTTCCTCTAAGATGAAGCTCGCGAGCTTCCTGTCGTCCTTGGTGATCTGCGAAACGTTGGGGAAGGCGTAGAACGCGCCTTCGGGCAGCGTACAACTCACGTTCGGCAACGCATTGAGGCCGTTGACGAGTTTGTCGCGGCGCTGACGGAAGATGTCGTTCATCTCGCGCACGGCGGCATCGGGGCCGAGCAATGCTTCGATGCCGGCTTTCTGCACGAACGACGTGACGCAGCTGAAGGTGTTGTTGTTGAAGAGCGTCACCGCTTTGCACAGCTCTTCGGGCATGATCGCGTAGCCGAGGCGCCAGCCGGTCATCGCGTACGCTTTCGAGAAGCCGTCGACGATAATCGTG
>JBAUEZ010000027.1:0-5025 GCA_049678885.1 Candidatus Aquilonibacter sp.
GGATTACCGTTACCGCTCGGCAGCGCTTGCACCGGAGCAGCCGGCGGAACGTCTTCAGTGATCACATGCGTGCTGTCGATGAACGAGAACGGCTCGTGGAAGCGACGGAGCATGTACAACTGTTGCGCCATCTGGAAAATGTTCGAGCAGAACCAGTACAGCACGAGCGCTGACGGCCACGCATACTGAAAGCCGAACCACAAGAGCAACACCGGAGAGAGAAACGACATCATCCGCTGCGTTTGCGCTTGCGAGGGATCCGTCGCCGGCATCGTGCCGTAGCGCATGCTGACGTACATCGAAAGCCCATAGAGCACCAGCAAGATCGCGTCTGCCGTTGCAAGATTCGGCGCTACGAGCGGCACATGGCCAAAGATCATCGGCACGTGCGCTGAGAGCGCCGAGCCGATCCACAAGAAATGCACGTTCGCGTACAGCGGTTTGTGCTGCAGCACCATGTAGAGCACACTGATGATGAACGGATACTGAAGCAACAGCGGGAAGCAGCCGGCGAGCGGATTGACGCCCTCGCTCTTGTAGAGCGCCATCGTCTCTTGCTGCTGTTTTTGCTGGTCGTTCTTGTACTTGGCCTGCAGCGCTTTGATCTTTGGGGCGATCTTCTGCATCGCCATCATCGATTTGAACTGCTGCGCATTGAGCGGCCAAAAGACGACGCGGAAAAGCAGCGCGAGGATCACAAGGCTCAAGCCGAGGTTGTGCGGCGGAATAAATGCGTTGATGTAGGCCACGACGATCGTCAGGCCGGCAACAATGGGATCGAGTATGTGAGCGAACGGATTAGTGAACGCGAGGAGGAGGTGCAACAGTTACCTTTCCACGATTGGGGGCACGCGATCGGGCACGAGATCGACTCCGCCCGGGTGCCACGGGTGGCAACGCGCTACGCGCGCGAGTGCAAGTGCGATGCCGCGGATCGCTCCATGCTTCTGGATCGCCTCGGCCGCATACTGCGAACAGCTCGGGTAGAAGCGGCAGCGCGGGCCGAGCAAACGTGAGATCGTGGCTTTATAGAGGCGAAGCAAGAGGACGAGTGCGGAGGTCACGGGCGGCTATACCAGCGCCCGTTCGAGTTCGTTTCGCAACTGCGCAAAGGGCACAGCCGCCGCGGTTGGCCGGGCGACGACGAGGACCCGTAAACGGCGTCCCTCGAGTAACTGCGCTAAAATCGCCGCCACGCGGCGGCGAACTTTGTTCCGAACCACGGCACCTCCGACCGGCTTAGCCACCGTGATCCCGACCACCGAGGTGCGGTCCGCGGCGAGTGGCTCGGCCCGGTAGACGGTTAGGGCGCCTGCGGAGAGACGCCGGCCACGCTGGCGCATGCGGGAAAACTCCGCGGTGCGCCGCAGGCTGGCATACCGGCGCATCAGACGCTGAGGCGGTGACGCCCCTTCTTGCGGCGGCGCGCCAAAACTGCGCGGCCGTTCTTCGTGCTCATCCGCTCGAGGAACCCGTGGACGCGCTTGCGGCGCCGATTGTGCGGCTGAAACGTCCGCTTCATGGTGTACTGACACTCCTAAGGAAAAAATAGCCGCCTTGCCGGCGGCACAGCGCCTAAGTATAGGGGAGGCTCCCCCCGGCCGTCAACCACAGCGGCCGGTTCGGGCCGCTTCTTACGAACCTCCAATAAAACTCGCGTTTTGGCTGTCCTAGACGAAGGCACAAACGGCGCCTACATCTGGATCGGCGGTCGCTGGGGTCCGCCCTAAGACGAAAAAGCACGAGGCTTTCCACACGTGTGGATAGCGCTGTGGAGAACTCGCTTTTCAGCCACGTTCGAGAATCGGGAATTGCCCGGCCGCACCGGGCTTTTTCCGTGCTGTCAAGGGGTCGTTTTGATCAATGGCTGATGCGGCGAAAAGGCCCGAAAAACCGTGTCCGTCTGCCTGTGGATAAGTGCATAAGATCGTGGAGAGAATCCGCAGGAGCAGGGCCTGATTAAGCCAACCGATTGCGTCCTCACCGACCGCTTCGGGGATTACGACTACCAGTCGTCTTTGGGCGGAGCGGCGTTCGTCACTTCACCGTCACGAGGCACGCATAGGATGGCGCTTGCGGTTGGCAGTTCCGACATCTCGAATGAACTTTGGCACACCGCACTGGAGGCGCTCGAGCGGAAATTTTCCAAGCCGATTTTCGAAATGTGGATCAAGCCGATCCGCCTCGTCTCCATTACCGGCGACGCGCTCGTGCTCTCGGTTCAGAGCAACTTCGCCCGTGACTGGGTGGAACATCGGCTCAAGACCCAGATCGCCGAGGTCCTGACCGAGGTCCTGGGGGCGTCGCTCGACCTGCAGTTCGCCGTAGCCGAGCCTGACAACGGGCCCACCGGGGGCGCCCCGGCCGCCGCCACCGTCATCCGGCAGCCCGAAGAAATGCGTAGCTCCAGCCTTAATGCGCGCTACACGTTCGAAGAGTTTGTCATCGGCAATTCCAATCGCTTCGCTCACGCGGCAGCGCAAGCAGTTGCATGCGCGCCGGCGCGCGCCTACAACCCACTCTTCCTGTACGGCGGCGTGGGATTAGGCAAGACGCACTTGATGCACGCGATCGGTCACCGGGTGCTGATCGACAATCCAAGCGCGAACGTCGTGTATGTAACGTGCGAAAAATTCACCAACGAGTTCATCATCGCGCTGCAAAACAACCGCACGCCCGAGTTTCGCAATCGTTATCGGCAAGTCGACGTGCTCTTGATCGACGACATCCAATTCTTGGCCGGCAAAGAAACGACGCAAGAAGAGTTCTTCCACACCTTCAACGCCTTGCATGAATCGGGACGGCAGTTGATCATCAGCTCGGATCGCCCGCCCAAAGAGATTCAAACGCTCGAGTCGCGCTTACGCTCGCGATTCGAGTGGGGTTTGCTCACCGACATTCAGGCGCCGGATATCGAAACCCGTGAAGCGATTCTGCGCAAGAAAGCCCAGAGCGAGAAGATTCCGGTGCCCGACGAAGTGACGTCGTTCATCGCCAAGGTCATCCCGTCGAACATCCGCGAGCTCGAAGGCGCGCTCATTCGCGTGGTCGCCTATGCGTCGCTGACGAAGTCGCCGATCACGCTCGACCTCGCCGCCGAAGTTCTCAAGAGCGCGGTCGCGCAAGCGCCCCTGCAACGCATTACGATCGGCAAGATCAAGGAGACCGTCGCGAGTGCGCACGGCCTCACCGTCAAAGAGATGGATAACGGCCGGCGCGATCAGCGCCTTGCCGGTCCACGTCAGATCGCGATGTACATCGCGACCGAGCTTACAAACTATTCGCTACCGCAGATCGCGCGCGACTTCGGCAAGAAGGACCACACGACGGTGATGTACGCGCGCGACAAAATCAAGGATCAAATGCAGCGCGACGAAGCCTATCGCAACAAGATTCGACAACTGATTGCCATGTGTCAGTCACCGTAGCGCAAGCCGGCCGGGAGTAACTTCCCGGCCTCTTTTTATAAGTCGCTATACACGGTTCCACGAACAAGGGCGTGCCTTTCCGGGTGGATAACAGGCACGAGGTCGGAGGCGGTGGAGATGTGTATCGACCGGCGGCTTCGATGCACACCTTATTCCAGGCGGAAACCCGCATCGGGACAAGCAAAAAGGCACTTATCCGCGAAATACACCGCCCTACTACTGTTACGACTCTATTTATAAAGCTTACACGGAAACACGACGACGTTCGATCGGTGGAATATGAAGTTCACCTGTAACACCAAAGATATCGCCTCGGCGGTCGGCGCCGCGAGCAAAGTGGTCAACGCGCACACGACGGTGCCGATCCTCTCCAACGTGCTCTTACAAGCCGAGGCTGGAAAGATCGCCGTCCGCGCGACCGATCTGGAGCTGACGCTGGAACACGCCTTCCCGGCCGAGATCGGGGAATCGGGCTCAGTGACCATTCCCGCCAAGCTCTTCTCGAGCTACCTCGCGAACTTGCCGGCCGGGTTGCTCGAACTCTCCGGGACCCCGACGCGTGCCTCGGTCAAGGTCGAGCGCAGCAACTACGATTTCCACGCGCTCCCGGCCGACGAGTATCCGCCGCTGCCGGCTGCCACCAAAGGCTCGCACTTCACGATCGGCTCGAAACGTTTCCGCGAGGGCATCGAAGCGACGATCTTCGCAGCCTCGAGCGAAGAGGCACGTGGCGCGGTCCTGATGGGCACGCTGCTTGAACTCGAAGGTAATTCACTCACGATGGTCGCGACCGACGGCTACCGCCTCGCACGGTACCAAACAACGCTCGACGACGGCATCTCGGGTTCTGAGAAGTACATCGTTCCGTCGCGTGCGCTGGCCGAAGCGGCGCGCAACCTCGGCGGCAGCGACCAGATTGCGGTCAGCGCGCTCGGCGCGCAGAGCAACCAGCTCCAGATGAACTCGGGCGATACGGCGATCACGGTGCGCCTCGTCGACGGGCAGTATCCGAACTACCAACAAGTGATTCCGGCCAAGTTCGACCGCAGCGTCACCGTCAACACGCAAGCGCTGATCGGCAGCCTGCGTCGCGCCGAACTCGTCGCCGGCGATCGCGCCAGCATGGTGAAACTCGCCGTCTCAAATCAAACGCTGATCGTGACCGCCAGCAGTGACATCTCGGGCAATGCGTACGAAGAACTCGAAGTCGAACAGACCGGCGAAGATCTTGCGATCGCGTTCAATGCGCGCTATCTGGTTGAAATACTGAATCACGTGAAGAGCGCGCAAACCGTTATCGAATTTCTCGGCCCGCTCTCTCCCGCGGCAATTCGTCCAGTCGAACCCGCCGAAGGCGCGCAACAGCTGTATGTCTTGATGCCGCTCCGGCAGTAGCGCGTTTGTCATCCCGAGCGTAGCGACACTGAGCATGTCGAAGTGGAGCGAAGTCGAGGGGCTGCGACAAATGAACGAGGCGCCGCATTTCTGCGACGCCTCGTGCCTTTCGATGTGTACGGGCGGCCTGACAACCCCGAGTTTATCACATCGTCGGTCCCTCGACTACGGCGCTGCGCGCCTACGCTCGGGATGACAAAAC
>JBAUEZ010000028.1:0-10202 GCA_049678885.1 Candidatus Aquilonibacter sp.
GGTACACGCCAGGCGCTACCGAGTCGTTCGGGAAGGCGCAGATTTCGCTGTCGGCTGGTCCAAAGATCTCAACCAGATTCGGCGGTCCGCACGGCGTTTGCGTTAGGCCATAGGTTTGTAGCAACTGCGCGCCCGGCGAACCCGGCGCGACAACGTACGCACGTCCCGCAAGTCCGGCTGCGAGCGGACCCCAGAAACCATCTCCCCAGTACGTATCGACGCCTTGCCACGCGACGCCATCGTTCCAATCCGACTCCGCCGGATTCGACCAGTCGCGTTGACGATGCGTTGGCTGGCCGCCACCGTTGGTGCTCGGACGTGATGGGACGCGTGCTTGATAGGGCGGGAGCGTTTGAACGGGACCGTGCGCCGGCGGCCGTGGTATTGGCTGCGTTCCGCCGCGTTGCGTAGGCGCTGACGGCGCGACGGGTTCCGGTGCGGTGCGTTCAACCGGTGCCGGTGCGGTGCGTTCAACCGGCGCCGGTTCGGAACGCTCTACCGGAGCAGGGGCGGGATCGGAACGTTCCACCGGAGCGGGCGCGGGATCGGTGTGACTACTACTGCTGTCACTGCTCGTGTGATCTGACGCGACAGCCGCGAGCGGCAAAATTGTGCAAAGTGCGATGGCGAGGATCGATGCAGTTATTTTCATGTCGGCGTACCTCGATGGATCCAAAGTACGCCGCTAACTTGATAATAGGTTGCCGAGAGGCATGAAAGGTCCCTTACAGCCCGCGACGCCTGGAAATCAATACCCAAAGTTCTTTGACGCTGGTGGATGCTTTATGTCGTCGCCGTCGTCTGCAACGTGACAACGCAATATCTGGCGAGTTCGCTCCTGACAAATCTTATCGCGCCATTGCATGGAGGTTTTATCTCAGGTGAGGTGTGGTGGCGATTGTTCCACCGATATGTGCTTGAAGAGATCGTTGGAGTGCTCTACAGCATATACATCGATTCGGCGATTTGCCGCATTGTAGGCACCGCGCCACACTTGCGAGCCCCGTGTCGGGAGGCTTATCAAAACAACGCACAGTAGCACTGCCCATGCGACGTTTTCTAAGCCTCACGCTCGTGGCGTGCTTCGTCTTTTCGTCGAATGCGCTTGGCGCATCAACGACTGCCAGTGGTCCGGCACATGTCGATGCGCCGTACTTTGGATCACTCTCGTGGCGCCTCATCGGGCCGATGCGCGGCGGACGCGCGATCGCCGTAACCGGCGTTCCCGGTGAGCCCGATCACTATTATTTCGGCGCAGTAGACGGCGGCGTCTGGGAAAGCACCAACGCCGGACGCACCTGGAATCCGATCTTCGATAACGAAAATATCGGCTCGATCGGCGCGGTCACGGTTGCACCGAGCGATCACCGGACGCTCTACGTCGGCAGCGGTGAAGCCGACATGCGTTCCGATATCGCCTACGGCAACGGCATGTACAAGTCGACCGACGGCGGCAAGACGTGGACCCACATCGGACTTGAGGACACGCGCCAAATTGGTGCAGTCGTTGTCGATCCCAACGACGCCAACGTTGTGTACGTCGCAGCGCTCGGGCATGCGTACGGCCCGAATGCCGAACGCGGCGTCTTCAAGACCACCGACGGCGGCAAGACCTGGAACAAAGTGCTCTTCAAGGATGAGAACACCGGCGCGATCTCGCTTGCGATGGATCCGCAACATCCGGAAACTCTCTACGCAGCGCTGTGGCAAACGCGGCGTCCGCCGTGGAACACATATCCACCGTCGAACGGTCCGGACAGCGGCGTCTATAAGACGACCGACGGTGGCGCACACTGGACACAACTGACGAATGGCCTCCCCGCGAAGTTCGGACGCGTCGGCCTTGCCGTTGCGCCGAGCAATCCCTCGCGCGTGTACGCGCAGGTCGATGCGTCGACCGACATTGCGCAAGGCGGCGTCTACCGTTCAGACGACGCCGGCGCAACGTGGACGCACATGGATGGTGGCGCAGCCCAACGGCGCATCTGGCAACGCGGCTGGTACTTCAGCGGCATCACCGTCGATACCAAGAACGCCGACGTCGTCTACGTGATGGACACTGCAACGTATCGTTCCGACGATGGCGGCAAGACGTTCAACGCCATCAAAGGTTCGCCCGGCGGCGACGACTATCACACGCTGTGGATCAACCCCGACGATCCGACGCACATGATCCTCGGAAGCGATCAAGGCGTACAAGTCTCCGTCGATCGCGCGCAAACGTGGAGCACGTGGTATAACCAGCCGACGGCGCAGCTCTACCACATCATTGCCGACAATCAATTCTTCTACGGCGTCTACGGGGCGCAACAGGATTCGGGCGCCATCGCGTCACCGAGCCAGTCCATCCAGCGAAACATCAACTTCATGGACTGGCGCCCGATGGACGTCGGCGGCGAGAGCGGAACGATCGCCGTCGATCCGAATCACACCGGCAAACTCTTCGGCAGCAATCCGGAGTCGTACGAAGACCTTCCGACCGGTTCGGAACAGAGCATCAACGCGACGACGGCCTATCCCGATGACGTGTGGCGCAACACATGGACGCTGCCGATCGTGGTGTCGCCGGTCGATCACGCGCTTTACGCCTCGCGTCAACAGATCTTTCGCTCGCGCGACCGAGGCAAATCGTGGACGATCATCAGTCCCGATCTCAGCGGTCCGGCAAGCGAAGATCATCCGAGCAATCTCGACCCGGCGACCCTCGCCGATAGCAGCGGGCTGCCGCGGCGCGGCGTGGTGTACGCGCTTGCACCGTCGTCATTCGATGCAAAAACGCTTTGGGCCGGAACGGACGACGGTCGCGTGTGGATCACGCGCGACGGCGGCACGCACTGGAACAACATCACGCCGCCTGAGTTGACGGCGTGGAGCAAGGTCGGCATCATCGACGCATCGCGCCTCGACCGGAACACCGCCTACATTGCCGTCGATCGCCACCGCCTCGAAGACTACCGTCCCTACATCTATAAGACGAGCGACGGCGGCGCGCAGTGGAGCGCGATCGCAAACGGGATTCCCGACGGCTCGTTCGTCAACGTCGTGCGCGCTGATCCCGACGTACGCGGCCTGCTCTATGCCGGCACCGAACGCGGCATGTACGTTTCGTTCAACGATGGCGCGAACTGGCAATCGCTGCAGCGCAACCTACCCGTCACCTCGGTGCGCGACATCGACCTGCACGCGGGCGATCTCGTGATCGGCACACACGGCCGTTCCGAGTGGATCATGGATGACATCGCGCCGCTGCGCGAGATGGCGCGCGCGATAAGCGCGGGCAGCAACTATCTGTTCACACCGCGCTTGACGTACCGCGTTCGCCGCGCAGGCGATGAAGGCACGCCGATCCAGCCCGAAGAGCCGCAAGCACGGAATCCCCCAATCGGCATGTACATTGATTACTATCTGCAGGGTTCACCGTCGACGCCCGTCGTCATCGAGATCCTCGGACCGCGCGGTGCCGTACTGCGCAAGTACTCGAGTGCCGATAAACCCAACTACATCGATCCGATGACGCAGGAGATCGCTCCACGTTGGATCCGGAAACCCGTCATCGTCGATGCCGATCCGGGCGCGCATCGCTTTGTTTGGGATTTCACCACACGACACGACGAAGGGCCACTCGCGCCGCCGGGGCAATACACGGTGCGCCTCTCGGTCGGCGGTGCGACCTACGAGCGCCAGGTGACGCTCGCAAAGGATCCGCGCATCAACGTCACCGATCAGGCGCTGCGCGAGCAGTTCGCGCTCTCCAACGCGATCGGCGATAAGATCGAGCAAGTCGACGCGGCGCGGGCGCACGCGCAAGCAGTGCTCAAGTCGGGCAAACTCAACGCGGAGCAAACGGCACGCTTGCAGCGCGAGATACTCGGTCTCCGCGAAGCGGGGAACCCCGATAATTCGGTTGGCGTGCCCTCGACCGACTTCACGACGCTACGCTTCCTGGGTCAGCAATTCGAATTTCTGTACTTCGCAGTCCAGAGTGCGGATGCTGCGCCCACGCACGATCAGCACGAGGCGTTCACCAAACTCTCGCACACATTGGATGGAACGATCGCCAAGCTGGCCAGCATAGCGGGCCCGAAGTAAAAAGCGAAGGGCCGAGGTTATCTCGGCCCTTCGACTACGCTGCTTCGCAGCTACGCTCAGGGTGACAAGTCGCTATTGATTTAGCGCTGAGTCATACCACTTGGCGAGGTCGGCTTTGAACAGGACGAGCGCCTGCGGGTTCAGATAGACCATGTGCCCCGACGGATAGAATCCGAAGGTGAGGTTCTTCTGAAGTGCGGGCGCGAGGCCCATATGGTTGAGCGTGTACTCCGTTGCGAAGAAGGGTGTCGCGAAATCGAAGTACCCGTTGCCTGAGAAGACCTTCAGGTGCGGATTGGTCGTCATCGCGCGCGCGAGATCCGGCGTCACGTTTGCCGGCGGATCGTCGCCGTTGTGATGCATGTCCCAACGTGCTCCAAGAACCGGTCCGTACGACGTCGGACGGTACTGCAGGTTGGTCTTGTAGCCCAAGGTCTGCGTCATGTAGTTCATGCCCAGACCCACGAACGCGCCCGAGATGCCGACATCCGACGGATCCCATTCCGGCGTGTCGTTGTTCGCCGCGAGATCCCAGGTCGTGTAGCGCGAGTCGTAACGACCAACAACTGTGTCTTGATCGCGCAGCAGCGCTTGCAAGAAACGGAAGTACGGAATTCGTAGGTTCGAGTTGCGGATGTAGTCTTCCGGCAAGCCGATGTACTGGTGCAGCTTCGCAACGTCGGAATTAAAGGCCGACTGGCTGAGGTCTGCACCTGCCGCAAGATCGTGCAGGTACTGGCCCGACGCATACGTCTCGACGCCTTGCAAGAAGCTCGTGAGGCTCTGCCCTTGACCTGCCTTGTGATGGAACCACGCCGCCGCAGCTTCGGTCGGTAGATACCCGACGTAAGCCCAATCGCCGCCGCCGATCTGCTCGCCACCGCCGAGTCCGCCCAACCCAAAGTTGAGGATAGACGAGAGCAGTACGACGCCGTTCATTTGCACGCCGGCGTTCTGCAACATATTCACGAGCACGCAATCGCGCGTCGTGCCGTAACTTTCACCGAAGAGGAACTTCGGCGAGTTCCAGCGGCCGAATTGCGAGATGTAGCGCTGGATGAACTGCGTAAACGCACGGCCGTCTTGATCGACGCCCATGAAGTCTTTCGGCTGTCCGACACCCAGTACGCGGCTCCAGCCGGTGTTCGGCGCATCGATGAACACCTCGTCGGTCTTGTCGATCAGACTGTAGTTGTTCTCGATCAGTTTGAACGGCGCGTTGGGAATCGACTTATCGTTCGACGTCTGCACGCGCAGCGGAGCAAACGACCCCATGCGCAGCCAAATCGTCGAGCTTCCCGGGCCACCGTTATAGAAGAACGTCACCGGCCGGTTCTTCGGGTCGGCCCCGTCTTTGGTAAACGCGGTGTAGAACATTCGCGCGGTCAGTTGGTCCTTGTCATTGCGCAAGGTGATCATGCCGGCGCGCGCCGTGTAGCGAATCGCTTGACCGTTGACGTGCGCGACCGCGTGCGTCACCGAGTCGGCGGGTGCGGGGGGGACATACGGTGCGGGATCGGGTGCGGCCGCGAGCAGCAATGCAGCGCCGAGGCAGGCCGCGAGTATGCGAATCTTCATCATCACGTCCTCCTTAGTGTCCGAGCGCGCTGTCATACCAGCGCGCAAGATCGGCTTTGTATTGCGCGAGCGCGGGCTCGCTCAGATAGATCATGTGACCTGCTTGATAGTAACCGTAGGTAATGTTCTGCTGCAGCGACGGGCTCAGGTTGAGGTGCCGCAGCGTGTAGTCGGTCGCGAAGAACGGCGTCGCGAAGTCGTAGTAGCCGTTCGCCGAGAAGACCTTGAGGTTCGGATTCTGCGTCATTGCTTCGGCCAAATCCGGTGCGGTATTCGTCGGATAGCGTCCGTTGTGCGCGAAATCCCAACCGTCGGGATTTCCGAAGCCCGCTCCGTATATGATGTCGTAGATGTTCGCGCGATACGGAATCGGCGGGTTGTACTTGAGGTCCTCGCGTAGATACTGATTGATCGCCGTTGTGTACGGCGCATCGATCGATGAATCGGTCGGATCCCACGGCGGCCCCGATATCGAGGCGCGGTCGAGATTCCAGGTCTGATAGCGCGAGTCGAGACGACCGACGATCTGACCCTCGTTGCGTAGCAACTCGTCCTCGAACTTGTCGTACGGAATACGGATGTTCGAGAGACGAATGTAGTTTTGCGAGAGCCCGGTGTAGTGGCTCAGCTTGCGAATCACGTCATCGCGCTCGCCCGCGCTGAGCTTGTCGCCCTTGTAGAGCGCATCGAGGTACTCACCCATTGCGAACTGCTCGACTTCGCTTACAAACGACGGCAAATCCGCCGGCCGCGGGCTGACCTTGTTGTGATACCAAGCCGTCGCGGCTTCGGTCGGCAGATAGAGTACGTACGGCCAATCGCCGCCGCCGATCGGATCGCCGTTACCGTAGTCGAGTCCGAAGTTCAGAATCGACGACTGCAAGATCACGCCGTTGAGCGCGATGCCGTGGTTGAGCAGGTATTCGGAGAGCACCGCGGAGCGCGGTGTTCCGTAGCTCTCACCGAAGATGAACTTCGGCGAATTCCACCGACCGAACTTCGAAATGTAGTTCGTGATGAATTGGCCGAACTGTGCGACATCCTGATCGACACCGAAGAAGGTCTTGATATCGATGCCCGGCATGATGCGGCCGAAGCCTGAGTCGGGCATGTCGATGAAGACCAGGTCGCTCTTGTCGAGCAAGCTATATTGATTATCGATGATGTGATACGGCGGTGGCCCCGTCGGTCTCGCGTCCCCGGCAACGACGCGCACTGGGCCGAACGACCCCATCCGCAGCCACATCGTCGAGCTTCCCGGGCCGCCGTTATAAATGAAGGTGACCGGCCGCGAATTCGGATTCGCGCCGTCGGCGGTATACGCGGTGTAAAAGACGTGCGCAGTCAACTTCCCTTCCTGATCGTGGAGTGCGATCAGGCCGGCGCGCGCAGTGTAGGCGATAGGCTTCCCACCAATCGTGACCGAGTGAGCGGTCACGGCGTCGGGAAAAACGCCCGGTTCGGCGGGCGCCATTGCGGGTGCGGCAGACGCCGGTTTTTCCGGCGGTGCATCCGCGGCTCGCGCAGTTGCGCTCGTAGCCACGAGCGCCGCGAGCATCAACATTGAAAGCACACGGTTCATACGGCCCTAGATAGGGCGTATGGACCAAGCTTCCTTCAGGCCACGATCATGGCATCACGTCCGATTGGCGCACCATCCGGCGTGGCCAGCGTCTCTTCCGCGCCAAGGTCGTCCGGCACGCGCAGCGTCGTCGAATGACCGTGCTCACAAACGAGCACGACCTCTATCTCCTCGGCAGGCTCGTCCTGCGAGAAGTTTACGGGATCGCCGCGCTGATCGGTAACGAATGAACGCGCGCCGGCAGCGCCGAGCAACGCATTGCATTCCGAACAGCGGCGTTCACGCAGATGAATGAGCGCTAGAAACGGCACGGGCCGCCTCTTCGTAGAGCCGTTTCTTCAAGCGCACGACTGCGCGTTCGATCGAATCGAGATAGGGCAGCATCGCGCCTTTGATTTTCTGGAGTCGCTCTTCGCCCGATGCCGTGATCGCATAGATCCGCCGCGAACGTTTGGTGGGATGGTCCCACGTCGCCGTGACAAAGCCGCGCTCCTCGAGCCGGCGCAACAGCGGATAGATCTTATTCGTGTTGACGGCAATGAGATCGCCACACACCGCTTCGATGCGTTGCATCAATCCGTAGCCGTGATCCGGATGCTCTCGAATCAGGTGCAGCAAGAGCACCGGAAAGATCGTTTTGCTCTTGATCGGTCCGCGGATGACTTCGTCAACGCGACGCGATGCGGGGCTGCCTGCGGCCAACAGATCACGCATGCGCGTGCTCGCGCTGTTCGGCGCCTGCATAAACGCGAGCGATCGCGTCCTGATATCGCTCCTCGACGACGCGCCGCTTGATCTTCATCGCCGGAGAGAGCTCGCCGCCTTCGACCGTGAACTCGCGCGGAATCACCACCACATACCGAATCTGCTCGTAGCTCGCAAGCTCTGCGGTTTGCTTGCGCACCTCTGCGGCAATGAAGCGCTGCGCCTCCTCACGCGTCGCGAGTTCTTCATTGGAGATATTTGGAAGGTTCAGCTCGACGCGCACGAGATCCCAATTCGGATTGATCAAGGCGATCGGATACGGACGTCCATCGCCGACGACCATCGCTTGCGCTACGAACACCGAGCGTTTGATCGATGCTTCGACGCGCGCCGGCGAAACGTACTTGCCGGTCGCGGTCTTGAAAACTTCCTTTTTGCGATCGGTGATGCGCAAGTATCCGTCGGCATCGATCTCGCCGATGTCACCGGTGTGAAACCAACCGCCGTCGAGCGCGATTGCTGTTGCTTCCGGATCGCGATAGTAGCCCTGCATGATGTTGCGGCCGCGCGCGAGGATCTCGCCATCCGCGGCGATTTTCACTTCGCAGCCCGGAATCGGTTTGCCGACCGCGCCGTACTTATTGTCGGAAGGGCGGCTTACCGTGATAACCGGCGAGGTTTCGGTGAGGCCGTAGCCTTGCATGATCGGCACGCCCATCGCGAGGAACGTCATCGCAACGTCGGGATGCAGCTTAGCGCTGCCGCTGGTGAGATATTCCACGCGGTCGAGGCCTAGTAGCTTACGCAACTTATCGAACACGAGGCGCTTCGCAAGCGCATACTGCAACGAGAGCAGCGGTCGCGGGCGCTTCTTAACATTGCGCATCTCCATGTAGTTGCGTCCAACGCGCAGCGCCCAGGGCACGAGTTTCGCCTGTAAGCCGCCGTGTTTCATTGCCTTGCCTTGCACGCCGGCGAGAATGCGGTCGAAGATGCGCGGCACGCTTGTCATATACCGCGGCTGCACGTCCTGCAAATCGGTCAAGAGGTCGTTGGGATCGTGAGTGATGTTGTAGCGCACCTGCTCGAGCAGGTAGATGTAGATCATCGTGTGCTCGTAGATGTGCGAATACGGCAGCACCGAGAGCACGTCCTGACCCGTGTGCACGCCTTCCATGCCGTATTCCAGTGCCGACTGCGCGTCAAAGCCCAAGTTGTCGTGCGAGAGCATCACACCTTTGGGCAGGCCCGTCGTTCCCGAGGTGTAGATCAGGACCGCAAGATCGTCCGGCGTGAGTACTGCTTCGTACTCGCCCGGCAGCTGCGGACGCGCGGAGCGAATCTCCGCGCCCTTCCGCTCGAATGCAGCCAGCGAATCATCCGCCGACGATTCAAACACCACGGCGCGCGGCAACGCGATATTCGCGACGCGCAGTCGATCGAGTGATGCCGGTGTATCGACGAAGAGCAGTTTGGCTTCGCTGTGTTTGAGAATGTAGTCCGTGAGATCGAGCGCCTGCGTCGGATAGATCGGCACGACGACACAGCCCGCAAAGAGCGTCGCAAAGTCGCAAATGATCCAATCGACGCTGTCGTGCGCGATCAGTGCGACGCGATCGCCATGCTGCAAACCCGCATCGCGAATCGCGCACGCGAGATCGAGCAGACGCTCGAGGACACGCTGCGACGGCGTCGGTGTCCAAGCACCGTTGACGCGCTCGATAAGCGCGTCCGGACGAGGATCTGCCAAGGCGCGCCGGATCAGGTGCGGCAGCGTCTCTTTCGGTGGGAGCGCGAGGGACATGTCGCCCGGGTTTCGCCGGGCGGGGGATTGATCATTCTATCAAAGATGAAGAAACGGGAGCGCGCGATCGAGGCGGCTTTGCGTCATGCCCGCGACATCCAGCAACTCGTCGTACGTCGTCAAGGCACCATCGCGCTCGCGAATTTCGATGATGCGCGCTGCAACGGTAGCGCCGATACCAGGCACCGACGCAAGCGCGTCTGCTGAAGCCGTGTTGACGTCAACGACTGCGTGTGTCTTTGTCGACCGTGCTCGCGGGGTTCGGCTGCGCTTGGCGAGCGAAGTAGTTCGAGTAGATTCGCCAAGCAACGGCACGAAGATTTCATCGCCGTCGCCCGCGCGCGCCGCGAGATTGACGCCCGCGGGGTCGGCGCCGTTGCGAAACCCGCCGGCTGCCCGCACGGCATCGTCGATACGCGCACCGTCAACGACGTGATAGAGTCC
>JBAUEZ010000029.1:0-5120 GCA_049678885.1 Candidatus Aquilonibacter sp.
CCTCCCCCGCCAGTCCCGCCGGCCCCGCCAACATTGGTCGGGGGACCGGGGCTTCCGCCGGCGAGCACGCCGCCACCGCCGCCTCCACCGCCGGAGGTGCAGCAAGGGCTGAGGATGGTAAGGGCGCCGGCTCCTCCGCTCGCGTTAAGGCCACCGCCGCCGCCTCCACCTCCGCCATCCGATCCAGTGAGTGAACCGGTGCCGCCGCTTCCGCCGATGGCCGCAGCATTCGTGATGTAGTCGTTCTTCAAGGTGACGACCGCGGTGTTCTGATTAACGAACACGCCTGCACCCAGCCCTGCGCCGCCGCCGCCTCCACCGTCGATCATTCCCGGGTTCGAGCCGCCGTTGCCGCCCTGAGCGGTCACGTGCTGGATCTGCAGGTTCGCGAGCGTCACCGTGCCGCTATCAATGAAGAACGCGCGATAACTACTCCCGCCGTCGACAATGACGGCGCCGAACGTGCCGCCGTCGACGATGGTGTTCGCAGAAATTGGCGGCAACGGACCGGCGAGTGTGATTGTGCATGGTGCGGCGACCGTGCAGCCGGCAAACGTGATGGCGCTCCCAGGCGTCGCATTCGCCGCGAGAATCGCACCGCGCAAGTCGTACGGGCTATTGCTTCCCGTGCCGGTGCCCGGTGGGGATCCCGGACTCGCATCGGCCGGGACGGTCACGACGATACCGTTTGCCGCTATGTCGAGCGAATACGCGTTGCTCGCGCCGTTATTCGTTGTCACCGTGACGTTTTGCGAGCCGAACGCGGCGCTGCCGGCGATCACGAAGCTCGCGGTCAACGATGTCGCGCTCGTAATCGTCACGCTGTTCACGGTGACGTTGGCACCTGCCGCTACGGTCGTGCTTCCATTCACGAAATTGGCTCCGGTCAAAGTCTCGCTAACGGTGTTGCCGGCTGCAGCGGTGGCTACGCTCAACGCGGTGAGCGTAGGCGCGGGGAACCGTAGCGTCGCGGTCGCCGCCGTAAAGCCGGTCGCATTCGCGGTAATTGTCGGATTTGCATCGAATGCAGCAGTGTAATTTAACGTGATGCCACTCGTCGGCTGTGTAACACTGGTCTGTGTGAGTGAGGAGTTGCCGCTCGCGTCGGAATTGCTTAGCGCAATGGTAACGAGGCTACCGCTCACGTTCACGTACACGCCGGGTCCGACGATAACGTTGCCGTCCGCGTCGAGTGCGTTCACGGTCACGCCGACCGAACCGGCGGTCCCCGGTGTCACCGTAGGCGACGCGAGCGAGAGCGCGAGCGACGCCACAACGCCGTTGAACGTCACGTTGACGGCGTTAGCTTGATCGGCGACGATCGTTTGCGTCAGGGTGCCGGTCGAAAGCAGGTTGCCTGCGCCGTTGGTCGCGTCGTAGAGGCTCACGGCGAAGGTATCGCTGCCGACGGGCGCGCTCACGGTTCCACTGCAGACCGCGGTGCAATTCACGGTGGTCGGCGTGGCACTGCCGACTGCGATCGTCGCCGATTTGGTCGACGCGGACACGTAGTTCGGCACACGCCGCGCGTGCGCGCCGGTCGCGGTCGGCACGACGATGTTGAACGAGACGACGACTTCTTGTTTGTGTTGCGGCGTTGGTTGCGGCTGCGGTGGTTGCTGGGGGACGACGCTGGTCGTCGAACCGCCGCCGCATCCGGCGAGAAGCGCGAGAGCTATGATAACAGCGGTAGCGACACGCATCTTACGAACCTCCAACCGTGGTCGTCGTGACGCCGATCGTGAGCGTGGCGTTTTGGCCGCCGCCGCCGGTAATAGTGAACGTGCAGCGTCCCGCGGCGACCGGGGTTAGGGAAAACGAGGCGGCCGTCGCGGCGGAGATCGTTGCGATACCGGTGCAGGTGGTCCCCGACGCACTAAACGCGCCGCTATAATTGCCCTGCGTTACCGTCACCATTTGCGCGTTGCTCGCTCCCGTCGCGGTGAACGCCAGCGACGACGACGAAAGCATGACGCCACCGGGCGCAGGTTTCGGACCGGCAACGAATACGCCCGCTCCCGGGTAGCACGCGGAGACACCAAAGCTCAGTATGCAAGTGGCAACAAGGGTGTACGCCCGGCTGCTCATTCCCCGTACTATCTCGAAGCCTGACCGTCATCCCTGCCGCGCTATGCCGCGGCGCAGAAGTCGCGGGCGAATAGCCGCTCAATGTACTCGAACATCTCGGGATCGATCGTTTGTAGACGCCGCTTCGTCGCGCGCGGCCAATGCGATGCGGGGTCGTTCGCTTCCACATAGGCGCGCAGCCCCTCGGCAATTATGTGGAATTGAAGCGCGGCCGCTACAGTGCCGGGCCGCCTTTCGTTAGGCCCCCGGCTCTTGGTGAATCCGCTTCGCGTGCATCGTTCTGCCGCCCTGAACGGCCGTGAGGCTTGTCACATGGCCACTTGGATCAGCATGAAACGTGAGCGTAACCTGGACCGCGTCCCAAGAAAACTTGTTCCGCCCCAGCGGTCTTAGTTTTCCCGGAGTTGTCATCGGTATCGATGCGTAGAGGTCGCCCTTGTACTTGAAAATGTCGAGCGTTACGCGCTTACTGGTCCCGATAACGTAGGTTCCATCGAACGGCGATCGCTCAGTCGTTGTTTTCTCCACTATCGCCCACATAGTGGGCATGCGCGCCGTACTCGGCGAAACCGCGTGTTCTACCACTTGCTGAAAATCATCGTCGTTGACGTTTGTCATCGCGACGACTCCCCAATCATCTTTGTGGTTGAGCGCGATGATCGAGGAGTAACCATTCGTATCCCCGCCCTTCTCGATCGACCCGGGCGCCAAATCGCCGAGGTCGTTCGCATCGCGGTGCGTCGCAGGAAGCACCGTTTGCCACGCGAGGCCCATGGCCATATTCCACTCTTTTACAGGCGTTCGCGGCTGCTGCGTTAGCGCGAGTTCCCGTCCAAGCGTGCCTTGCGGCGCATCGAGGTTCGCCTTCAAGAAGACCAGCATGTCTTTGAGATCGCTCTCAATTGAACCGGCAGGTCCCCTGGCTCCCAAGGATTCCGCCTGCGATGGTGCACCTCCGTATTGAAACGCGGGCGGCATCTTCTGCGTGGTCGCCGCCGATCCGGTGACAACCGTGTCGTTCATTCCGAGCGGGTCGAGGATGCGCTGCTTGATTAAGTCGTCGTATGAGAGTTGTGCCTTGCGCGCAAGGAGCTGCCCGAGCAGCGCAAAGCCGAAGTTTGAATAGTCCCATTTTTCGCCCGGCGCTCGGCTGAGCTTTGTTGATTTGAGCGCGTCGTACAGCATCGTAGTGGTATACACGGCTTCATTTTGCTGCGAAAGATTTGCAGGGTCTACGGGCAAACCTGACGTGTGATTCGCAAGCGTCAACAGTGTGATCGGTTTTCCCTGAAACGTCGGCGCGGTCACGCCTGCCGGAAGGTACCGCTGAATCGGATCGTCGAGTTTCATTTCGCCCGCGTCAACCATTTGCGCAAGAATCGTCGCAGTAAAGACCTTGGTGATCGATCCGATCTGAAACTGCGTCGTCTCGTCGAGCGGTGCCTTCGCTTGCGTCCCGCGAACAAAGTAGATTTTCACTTGTCCATGGTCGATCACGCCGACGGCGACCTCGGCATAAGGATGAGCTTTCACGTAGGTCGCGAGCGTCTGCTGAATCGCGCTCGGGGGCGTGAACAGAACGGCGGCAGCACAAAAAGCTAGCATGGTCCCGACGCTATGGGCGCTTATGGATAGCTTCTTGAGAGCCTAGGCGGCAGCGCAGAAATCGATCGCGAAGAGCCGTTCAACGAATGTAAACATCTGCGGATCGATCGCTGCAAGCCGACTCTTCGTCGCGCGCGGCCAATGTGAAGCAGGATCGTTAGCCTCGACAAACGCGCGCAGCGCCTCAGCAATTATGTGGAATTGACGAAGGCGAGCAGGAGCGTGCTCAGTCGAAGCGGCTGTTCCTGTTGGATCCAGTGACCGGCGCCGTCGATCAGTTCGATGTCACCCATCTTCGTCGCCGCCTTCGTCCTCATGAGATCGACGGCGCCCGGCGCCGAATAGGTGCCCCAATCGCTCTTTCCGCTGATGAAGAGCGACGGCACATCGATCGTCTTGCCCGAAAACAGGCGCAACTCAGCGTTTAGGTCAGGATCGGAATAGACGCGATAAGCCTGCAGGGCCCCTTGAAACCCAGTGCGGCCATACTCTTCCGTGTAAACTCTAAGTTCCGGCTCGGTGAGCCATTTGTTGGCCAGGACCTCGGTGGCAGAAGGTTGGAATGGAGCGACCGTCTCAGGCATCGTCTTGCCGAGTTCCATGACGTAATAGGTGGGCAGCTGTGCAAGTTCGTTAGCGGTTCGCGCCTTTAACGGATGCGGCTTATTTCCCGGCCAGTCAGCGCTCTTGATGTAGAAAAGTGCACGAAGAAACGCATGTAAGCCTTGGGGCGGGCGCCACATGTCATCGTTCGCCTCCCGTGCGCTCAAGTATTGTTGATAATACTCTCTAGGCGGATCGAGCGCCGCCAGCGCGGCCGCTAAAGCCTGATTTTCAGTGTTCGGTTGAACCGTCGACACCTCGCTATCCGCGGTGTTGAACGGAAGCGCCGGCGGACCGGGGAATGGTGCGCTCATCAGCACCACCGAGGTAAAGACGTCTGGTCGGCCTAGCGCACAATAGGCCGCTATGGGCGAGCCGAGGTCGTGCCCGACCAGCATCGCCGTACGCCGATACCCCAATGCAAAAACCAATCCGAGGGCGTCGCGCATCATATTCAAGAGGCTGAAGGGCTCTAGAGGCGCGTCATAGTCGTTCACCCAACCAGTGGTGCGCCCAAAACCCCGCTGGTCGGGCGCCACAACATGGTATCCGGCGTCAGCCAGGATTGGGATCAGGTGTCGCCAGCCATAAGCCAAGTCCGGAAAGCCGTGCAGAAGCAGCGCGAGTGGCCGGCCGGCGCTTTCGTAACCGGCCTCGAGAATATGGACATCGAGGCCATTGACCCCATGGATCATGCGCGAGCGGATTCCCTGGGGAAGCGTTCCTTCGCCATATGACGATGTGGTCAATCAGTTTCTCCTCTGCGTGTTTGTACTTTACCATCGAAAGCGAATACGTAACGTCGGCACTGATCTGCGTTCAGC
>JBAUEZ010000030.1:0-13806 GCA_049678885.1 Candidatus Aquilonibacter sp.
ACGGCAACCAGTGGCAATCGCTTCAGCTGAATCTTCCGTCCACGTCGATGCGCGACCTGAACGTACACGGCAACGATCTGGTGGTTGCGACGCACGGCCGTGGCTTCTGGATCCTCGACGACATCGAACCGCTACGCGAGCTCGCGCATACGAGCGCCTGGAACGGGCCGCATCTCTTTGCTCCGATCATGGCGTATCGCATTCGGCGCAACGTCAATACCGACACGCCGCTGCCACCCGAGGAGCCGCACGGCACGAATCCACCCGACGGCGCGATCGTGTACTACACGTTGCCCGCTGCGGCCGCACACGTTGCGATCACCATCTACGACGCACACGGCGTCGCGGTGCGCCGCTATTCGAGCGACGATCCGGCGCCTCGCCCGGTCGAATTCGACAAGCCGACGTATTGGGAGCGGCCGTTCGTTCGCCCGTCAACCGACGTGGGCATGCATCGCTTCGTTTGGGATCTACGCGAGGCAACGCCCGCGTCGGTCGCGGTCGACTTGCCGATCTCCGCGAACTTTGAAGACACGCCGCGCGTGCCGCAAGGCGCGTTGATCGTTCCCGGCCGGTATGTCGTGAAGCTCGATGTCGACGGTGTCGTGCGCTCGCAGCCGCTGCGGATCTTCATGGACCCGCGCGTAAGCGTCTCGCAATCCGCACTCGAACGCCAGTACGCCATGGCCCACGACGTCGCGACGCTGCTCGATCGCACGTACGATGCGCGTGGGCGCGATCTTGCGCGCAAGGACGCGAAGGATGCCGCAGCCTTGAGCAGGATAAACGGTGGTCTGAGCTTCCTCATCGACCTGATCGACGGCGCCGATGCGCCGGTGACCCAGGGCACGACCCAGGCGTACTGCACGCTTCGTTCACAGGCACTCGCGGCACTAGGCTCGGCGACCACGCGTAATCCGCAATGCAGTCTCTAGCGTTTCAATCAATGTTGGAAGGAGTTTCGTACTCATGAGAAATCTTCGTTTCGCTCTCCTTGGCGCAGCGCTGGTAGGCGTGGTCGCCGCGACCGCGTCGGCCGCTACGCCGACCACCATCACGGTCAAGATGGTGGCGCAGAATGACAGCGGTGAAAACGGCACCGCAACGCTCACGCAAGTCGATGATGGTACACGCGTCGAGGTCAAGCTCGACGGCGCACCCAAGGACGTCGCGCAACCGACGCATATTCACGTCGGCAACTGCGGACACATAAATAAAGCGCCCGAGTATCCGTTGACGCCTACCACGAACGGCGCGGGCGTATCGACGGTCAAGGGTGTGTCGCTCGCGGATTTACTCAAAGGTACGTATGCGATCAACGTGCACAAGAGCCCGACGGATATTCCGACCTACGTCTCGTGCGGCAACATCACCGCACCCTCGGGCTCGATGTAATTACCCAAGCAGCGATGCATACCGGGCGGCATCGACGTTGCCGCCCGATAGTACGATGCCGATGCGTTTGCCGCGAACCGGCATACGCTCGTTGAGCACCGCGGCAAACGCAGCGGCGCCGCTAGGCTCGACAACGAGCTTCATACGTTCAAAGAGCAGCCGCATCGCCTCGACCAGTTCCTCGTCGCTGACGGTCGCGATGCCGGCTGCATGTTCTTTGATGATCGGGAAGGTTACTTCGCCCGGCGACTGCGTTTGCAAACCGTCGGCAATGGTATTCGGCACGTCGATCATCACGCGCTCGCCCTTGTTAAATGACTGTTGCACGTCGTTGCCCGCCTGCGGCTCGACGCCCCAGATCTCGATATCCGCATCGATGCCGTGCGCAGCGATGCAGCACCCGGCCAACAACCCGCCGCCGCCGAGCGGCGTCACGATCGTATCGAGCGGACCCGCATCGTGCAACAACTCGAGCGCGGTGGTACCCGCGCCCGCTGCAATGCGTTCATCGTCGTACGGCGGCACGATCGTTGCGCCGCGTTCTTGCGCCAGACGCTGCGCGATCACCGCGCGATTCTCTTCCGAGCGCTCGTAGAGCACGATCTCGGCGCCGTATCCGCGTGTCGCGGCGAGCTTACTCTCCGGCGCATCGCGCGGCATCACGATCGTCGCGGGAATGCCGAGCAGTTGTGCCGCGAGAGCCACGCCCTGCGCGTGATTGCCGCTCGAGTACGCGACGACGCCGCCGCGCCGCTGCGCCTCCGAGAGTTGCGCGAGCCGGTTGTAAGCGCCACGAAACTTGAACGCACCCATGCGCTGCAAGTTCTCGCATTTGAAGAACAGCTGGGCACCGGTGCGTTCGTTGAACGTGGCCGACGTCATCGCCGGCGTGTGGTGAGCTACCCCGCGGATGCGGTCGGCCGCCTCGATAACGTCGCTGAAGCTAAGTGGCGGCATCAGCCGGTTTGAAGTGCCACTGCGTGACCTTGCCCTGATCGTCCATCGCAAGTTCCTCGCGATAGGAACGCTTCGCGAACTTCACAACGAAGCAGTGGAACCCCGGCTCGCATGGCGTCGTCTCCTTGACCGATTCGAGCTTACCTTGCGAATTGAGCTCGTCAGAGTACTCAGCAATCTGCACGCGCGAGATGTTGACGCCCGGCGCGATATCGTTCTTCACCGGCGTCAGATCGTTGTTCATCACCGCTCGTGTGATTTTGTCGGCTTCGCGCTCGTACTTGTTCTCGAACGAGCATCCGGCGAGAAGTAGCGCTGCGCACACCAGCAGCGGCGCAGCATGGATGAGCTTCACGTTGATACGACCTCCTCGGTCACGTATGGAAGGAACGAAAGCGCGGGATTCCACTCCTGCGCTAGCCGTACGCTCCATTCGCTCTCGAATAGCGCCACCGGCCGTCCTTCCCAGTCTTCTACGAGCTTCGCGTTGCTCGGTAATTGCGCGCGCGCAACCTCTGGAGCCTGTCCTGAGCCTGTCGAAGGGCCCCCGACGCGTAGCGCGAGCGATAGCGGCAGGTTGGAGAAATGCGTCTTCACCCCATATTCCGATTCGAGGCGATATTTCGCGACCTCGAATTGCAACTCACCGACCACCCCGACGATCGGTTCCGTCCGCGTCGAGCCCCACGGGTAGAAGATCTGCACCGCTCCCTCCTCGCGCAACTGCGCGATGCCCTTGCCGAACGATTTGTAGCTCGCCGTATCGATACTACGAACCGCCGCGAAATGTTCCGGGGCAAAAGAGGGGATCGGCGGAAAGACGACCGGTGCGCCTTCGTAGAGCGTGTCGCCGATCGCAAAGACCCCAGGGTTGGCCAAGCCGACAACGTCGCCCGCATACGCGGCTTCGAGCGATTCACGCTCGTCGGCGAAGAGTTTCATCGCGCGGGCCAGACGCACGTCTTTCCCGGTGCGCTCGTTGCGCACGATCATGTCGCGTTCAAACTTTCCCGAACAGACTCGTACGAACGCTATGCGATCGCGATGGCGCGGATCCATGTTGGCCTGAATCTTGAAGACGAATCCGGTGAAGCGGTCGTCGTTCGGATCGATAATACCGCGACCTGCGGGCGGTGGGCTCATCGCAATGAACGCGTCGAGAAAAAGTTGGACGCCGAAATTCGTCACCGCCGAGCCGAAAAAGACCGGCGTGACCTCGCCGCGCAGCATCGCCTCGCGGTCGAAGGCTTCGCCCGCGCCTTCGAGCAGGTCCAGTCCGTCGATAAACGACGCAAACGTCACCTCGTCGACAAGTTCGCGCACCTTGGGATCGCGCGCGTCAGCACTCTGCACGGAGGCTTTCGTCGCGCCGTGCGCGCTGCGTTCGAACAGGTAGAGCTCGCGCGATTGGCGATCGTACACACCCCGGAAGCTCTCGCCGTTGCCGAGCGGCCAGTTCATCGGATAGGTGCCGATACCGAGCACGCTCTCGAGTTCATCGAGCAGCTCGAGCGGATCGCGACTCGGGCGATCCATTTTATTGATGAAGGTAAAGAGCGGAATCTTACGGTCGCGGCAGATCGCAAAGAGCTTTTTCGTTTGCGGTTCGACGCCTTTGGCCGCATCGATCAGCATGACCGCCGCATCCGCGGCGAGCAACGTGCGGTAGGTATCCTCGCCGAAGTCTTGGTGACCCGGGGTGTCGAGCAGATTGACCGTGTACCCGTCGTAGGGAAACTGCAAGACGGTCGAGGTGATCGAAATGCCGCGTTCCCGTTCGAGCTCCATCCAGTCGCTCGTGACCGCGCGCTGGCGCTTGCGCGCAGAGACCTGTCCGGCAACGTGAATCGCGCCGCCGTAGAGCAGCAGCTTTTCCGTCAGCGTAGTCTTCCCGGCGTCCGGGTGCGAGATGATGGCGAACGTACGTCGCCGGCGAACTTCGTCGGTAATACTCATTAATGGTCGCTTGTGATGTCGTAGATGCGCAGGTCCGTGGTCGATCCGCTCGTGCGTAAGAGCGCAAGCGAATCGCCGGTCGTGTACAGCGTTGCGTAGGGCGGCACGCGCATGCGATCCGAACCCCGCTCGACAAGCAATTCGCCGTTCCGGACCAAAATCGTGCACGACCCGTAGCTCAAACGCGTGCCGGCCTGCACGGGTTGCGCTCCGGCCGGAAGGTGCGCCTCCACGTACGAGCGGCTTCCGCTCGTCTCGGAGCGCTGCGTAAAGCAATCCGGGAGCGCGGAGAGCGCCCACGGCGCGTTGCCGGTCACGCTCTCGATCGGCGGCGGCGAGGCGGTCGCCTTCCAAAAATTCACGTGGCCGGGCAGAACCAGGTGCGTGCCCATCGTGACGTAGACCGCGATTGTCAGCACGATGACCGTTGCAATCGCATAGTAGCGCAACATCTACGGGAGTGTCAGTCGTGCAGCGCCGACCGCGTAGTCGGCCATTCCGTAGTAGATGTCGTATATACGCGGCGCGAGATCGATGCGCTCGTCGATTGCCGTCGGAAAAACGACATTGTCGACAATTCCTTTGCGCTCGAACTCGGTCTCGGGCGCAAGTATCGGCTGCGGCGAGCGATAGAGTACGCGATCGGGCCGCTCGTAATCGTGAATGATGATCCCCGCGCTGTAACGGAACTTCGGCTTGGCGCCGCTATTGTCGAGCAGATCGACGCCATGATAGAGCGAGAGCCATCCTTCCTTGATGCGTACGGGCGGCGTGCCGGCGCCCACCTTGATCGAGCCCCACTGCGCATCGGGCGAAAGCACGATGACACTTTCGCTGACGTCGAGCAGCGCTTGCGGATCGCGCAGCGCAGCTTCCAGCGGAACGTACCCAATGCGAATCGACTCGCGATCCTCATAGGGCAAGCGCTGGATCAGCGGAATAGCTGCGCGTCCATCGACGGCGGAGAGATGGAGCATTGGGCGATGATAGAACGCTAGCGATTTGACGCCACGCGGCGAGAGCACCGGCTCGGGAAAAAACGCGGCGTCTTTGTCATCGCCGTCGACCATCCCGGGTTGCGCGAAGCGCATCAGCCCCGTGCGGTCCCACGAGTAACCGTCGATTGAGAGCGCAATCGCGATGCGTGGTCCGGCCGGCCCAAACGCCGTGTAGGCCATGACGTATCGATCGAGCATCGGAATAAATGTAACGCGCGGATCTTCGCAGCCATATCCCGGCGACGGCCGCTGTTCGTACGGCGCGGTCGGCTCGAGTGCAAAGCCTTCGCGCACCACGACAAACGCGCCGTTTTGCTGCGCAACGCGCACGCGCCCGACTCGCGAAATGTTCCCTTTGGCAACATCACGCGGGTAGATCAACAACGCTCCGTCGCGCATACGCGCCCCGGCCGGATTTAACGTTCCTTCCACTTCGCGCGGGTCGCCGTCGGGCACGATAACCGGTCCGAGCCGCTCGATGCGTGCGTCTAAAGCTACTATGGCAGCACCGTTTGCGTAATTTCGTCGCCGCTTGGCGTCACAACGTCCACGTGAATTCCGCTGCGATAGACCGAGTTCGGCACGATCCACAGTGTGTACGTGCGATAGTCGCTTGCCGGTTCACCGCCGTCGGCCGGCGGTTGCTCGAACGCCACGACGCGTACGCGTTCGTCGTTCGCACGAATCGATTCGATGACCTGATGATAACCGGACCGTGTATGCGGGCCCATCAACAGCACAACGCCAAACTCGCCCCTGAAACGCACGGGAGCCTTAATACCCAGATGCGCTAGCGCGCTTGGGTCGCGAACGACGACGATCTGATTGCCTCCGGGCTCGGTGGTCGTCCCGACGCCCAGCGTCTGGACACGTACTTCGCGGCAACCGGTCAGGAGCAACAGCACCACTAGGGCGATCCAGCGCTTCACGGCTCCTGCCTTTCGCGCGTCCGCGGGCCAGACATTCCTTCTGTCACCACATTCTCTCGGCGGACGTTGTAGAATAAGTCATGCTAGCCATCGTGCTGGCGGCGGTGACGGCGACGGCGGCGACGGCGCCGAGTCCGTCACCCACACCGCTGCTACAAACGATCGTTACGGTCAAATCGTCGCCGATTTGCGGCGCCTTTGCGGCGCACACCAATGCGGCGATTAGTTCGGCGCTTGCCAACGACCAGAGCTTGGGAACGACCATTTACATGCTGCGCTCGCCCGATTTGGCCGGGTCCTCGCTCGATCGCATCTCAGAGATTCATCACCTCAACGAGTTGGCCGACTCGATCTACAAGCAGTACCGGGCCGGCGAGCGCGAGGTTAACGAGCTCCGCGACCTTGCCAACAAGGCAACCGACCCGGACGAGAAAGTTGCGCTGAAGGCGGTTGCCGACGCGCTGGGCGGCGCCTTATATCGCCAGCACTTGATGCAGCGTGACCTCGACGGCTTCGTGAACTACCTCTACGCGTCGGACATGATGGCGAGCGATGATGACACGACGGCGGACCCGGATGCTCCGCGGCGGCAACTTCTCGAGGACGTTCCCGGCGCCCGCCCCTTGAGCGGCTTATCGCCGATCTGGACTCCCTACGACACGCCCCTGGCCGGAACCGAGTCGCTCACCGACGACTTGACCTTGGCCCGGGCTGCCTCCGAGAGCTTTGTCACGCGCCTCCCGGCATTGCGGGTCGACGAGCAGACGGCCGGCGCCCGCATCGAGACAGCAGCTAACGGATGTTAAGCAGGGTCTGATCCTTCTTTAGACCATTCTCGTTGCCGTGGGCGGCAAAGCCCGCGTACTCTTGAGGTCCGAATGAAGATCCTGCGACGTCTTTCGGCCGCATCGGTGATCGTTGCGCTCGGTACGGTAATGCTCGGCAGTTGGACGCGTATCAACGGGGCCGGCATGACGTGCCCCGATTGGCCACTCTGTCACGGCATGCTCATCCCCTCCATGGCCGACGGAACCGTGTGGGAATGGACCCACCGGCTCTTTGCATTTTGCGTCGCGCCGTTGGTCGTCGCCGTGATGGTTGCAGCCTGGCGCGTTCGCGATCGCACACCGTTCGTCGCGCCGACGCTCGGGGTGGTCGGTGCGCTCTTCATCGTGCAGTGCATACTCGGTGCGGCAACGGTGCGTCTCGCAAATAGTCCGATCTCAGTCGTGTTGCACTGGGGAACGGCGATGGCTTTCATCGCCTCGCTCTGCGCGATGATGCTCTTCGCCGATGAACCCGATGCGCGCGTTGCGACGCGTGCACGCCGTCCGGAAATCGCGCTCGCCGGCATCCTCGCCGGAACGGCGTTAGTGACCTTCGTCACCATGTGCATCGGCGCGTACGTGAGCTCGAGCGGCGCCGGCCTTGCCTGTCTCTCGATTCCGGGTTGTGCGGGAAACGTCGTTGTATATACGCAAGGACAGTACGTGCAGATGCTCCACCGGTTTATCGCAAGCGCAACCTTACTCTGTGCCGTTGCCAGCTTCGCGTTCGCGTGGATGCGACCGGCGTCGACGCGCGTTCGCATTGCCGTGAGCACCGCTTTGGGCCTGGTGTTCGTGCAAATCATCCTCGGCTTGCTCAACGTTGCGCTGCGGCTTCCGATGGATCTGCGCGAGGCGCACGCGTTCAACGCTGCGCTTGTCTTCCTCGCCTTCATCGTCGCAACGCTCTTTGCCGTGCTCGATCTGCGCGAACTTCGCTACGAATCGAACCGCGCAGCGTGAGCGTGATCGCCGACTACTACGAACTCGCAAAACCGCGGATCATCGTGCTGCTGCTGATTACGACCGCGGCGGCGATGGTTATGGCCGCCCGCGGCCTTCCGCCGCTTGCGCTCACATTTTGGACGCTGCTCGGCGGCACGCTTGCTGCTGCCTCGGCCGGTGCCCTCAACTGCGTCTTCGATGCCGATATCGATCGCGTGATGGCGCGCACCATGCGCAGGCCGATTCCACAGGGCCGCATCACGCCGGTCGCCGGCGCTACGTATGCGGTAATTCTCGGGATCGCCGCATTTGCGCTGCTCTACTTGCTGGTGAATCCGCTTGCGGCGTGGCTCTCGCTCGCCGGCAACGTCTTCTACGTCGGCATCTACACGATGTGGCTCAAGCGCAGAACCGCACTCAACATCGTAATCGGCGGCGCCGCCGGTGCCGTACCGCCGCTCGTCGGCTGGGCCGCGGTGACGCATCAGATCGGCGGACCGGCACTGGGCCTCTTCGCGCTGATCTTTCTGTGGACACCGCCGCACTTCTGGTCGCTTGCGCTCATGACCGAGACCGACTATGACAAAGCGCATGTGCCGATGATGCCGAACGTCGCGGGTGAAGAGCGCACCAAACGCGAGATTATCTACTACACGATTCTACTGGTCGTTGCATCGCTCGCGCTCTATCCGCTGCACGTGATGGGCGCGCTTTACACCGGCGCCGCAGCCGTCCTCGGCGGGATCTTTCTCTACGACACGCTTCGTACGTGGAAAGACTCCGGCACGTTCTGGGCGCGACGCACGTTCAAATTTTCCTTGCTCTACCTGGCGCTCATGTGCCTGGTGATGGTGATCGACCGTATCATTGCGTAAAAGCGCGCCGCTCCTCTTGACCCTTGCGCTGGGCGTGTTCGCCGGTGCGCTCGACCTCGGTGTCCTCTCGCCTGCGCTTCCGGCCATCGCGCGCGAGTTCGCCGTACCGACCGGCGATCTCGCCTGGATCTTCACGCTCTATCTGCTCGTTACGGTCGCATCGATTGCGATTGCGAGCACGCTCGCCGATCGTTTCGGCCGGCGCGTTGTCTACATGAGCTGCATCGGGCTCTTCGCGCTCGGCAGCATCGTAGCCGTGGTCGCGCCGAGTTACGGTATCTTGCTTTTTGCGCGCGCATTGCAGGCGCTCGGCGCCGGTGGCGTCTTCCCCGTGGCGACCGCCGCTATCGGCGATGTGGTGGAACCAAAGCGACGCGGGAGCGTACTCGGCGCGCTCGGCGCGGTGTGGGGCGTGGCCGCAATCATTGGTCCGCTGTTCGGCGGCTTGGTGACGCACTACGTGTCCTGGCGCTGGATCTTCGTGCTGAACTTTCCGCTTTCGGCGATCGTGCTCTATCTTGCGTACCGCTATCTCCCACGCGTCGCGCCGCGGGTGCGCGGTCCGCTCGACGGCCTTGGGCTCACCTTGCTGTGCACCGGGCTCTTGCTGCTCATGGACGGCCTGACGACCGCGCGTGCGGTCAGCGCGCTGCTCGGTGTTGCTGCGCTCGCCGGCTTCGTGTGGTGGGAACGCAACGCAAACTATCCGATCGTGCCGTTGCAGCTCCTGACGCGCCCGCAACTTGCCAAGACCTACGCGCTGGAAATCTTGATTGGCGTGCTCGAGGGTTCGCTTTTCTTCATTCCGACCGTGCTCGTCGGTGCGCAGAGTCTCTCCTATGCCGCCGCCGGCGCGATCGCCGCGCTCGGCGCGTTTATGTTTGTGCTCGTGATTCCGATCTCAGGGCGCGCGCTCGATCGGCTCGGGAGTCGCGACGTGCTGGTCGTCGGCGCGATCTTGACCGAAGTCGGGCTGGGCATCTTTGCGCTCGGATTTCAATCGCTTCCGCTCACGATCGTGGCGATAATCGTCGCGGGGTGCGGATTCGGCGCGCTGCTCGGAGCGCCGACGCGGTACATCATCACCAACGAAGTGGGCGAGGCGCATCGCTCCACCGCGGTAGGACTGCTCAGTCAAGCGTTGATCGTCGGACAGATTCTGGGCAGCTCGCTCGCCGGCGGCGTCATCGGGCTTGCGGCGAACGAGCTCCACGGCTACCGCGACGCGTACTTGTGCTTCTGTGGCGTCGCCCTAGCGGCGCTGGCAATCGCGGCCACGCTCTACCCGCGCGAGAGCGAGCAGCTACGCGCGACCAGCGGAAGCGGTTCGCTCGCCCAATAGGCGCGCGAACTCTTGAGAGCGGAGAGGAACGCCAAGCAGAAACCCCTGGAGCTGATCGCACATCAGCGAACGCAACGCATCGAGCTGCGTCTGCGTTTCGACGCCCTCGGCAACGACGTGCATTTTGAGCGATTGTGCGAGCGCGATGATCGCCGACACGATCGCCAACCCCTCCGCCCCATTTTCGTCGAGGCCGTTAACGAAAAACCGATCGATCTTGAGTTGCTTGACGCGAAACTGTTGGAGATACGCAAGGCTCGAATACCCGGTTCCGAAGTCGTCGATCGCTATCTCGAACCCATGCGCGTGAAAATTAGCGATCGTCTGAGCCGTCTTCTCCGCATCTGCCATCGCCGCCGTTTCCGTGATCTCGAACATCAGGTACTGCGGTGGAATATTCGCCGCAACGACGATGTCGAGTATCTTGTCGGCGAGCTCAGCCTCGAAGAGCTGACGCGGCGAGAGATTCACTGCAATCGCGACCGGTGGGAGTCCCGCTGCCAACCACCCGCGCATTTGGCGACAGGCCTCTTGGACGACCCAGTAGCCAATCTGCACGATTTGACCGGAGCGCTCGGCGACCGGGATAAAATCGAGCGGACCGAGTGTCCCGAGCTCCGGATGCTCGAGCCGGATGAGCGCCTCGGCGCCTGCGAGCCCCCCGCCCGCCCCGTAAAACTTCGGCTGAAACGCCAAGAAGAAATGACCCTCGGTCAACGCGTCGTGCAGCGCGCGCTGAATCGTCAACGCTCGCGTCGCCTCCTCGTTCATTCGCTGCTCAAAGAAGCGAAACGTGTTGCGCCCGGCGTGTTTTGCGCTATACATCGCCGTATCGGCGTTGCGCAGAAGCGTCTCGGCGGACGTCCCGTCGCTTGGGTAGAGCGCGATACCGACGCTCGGTGTTACCTGCATTCGCAGCTCGCCTGCGACCAACGGTTCTTGCATCCGGTCGAGAATCTTGAGCGCAACTTCTTCGGCTCCGCCAACCGAGACGAAATTCTCGACCAAGATGACGAATTCGTCACCGCCGAGCCGCGAAACCCTATCGCTGTTGCGCACGCACTCCTGGAGGCGGCGCGCGAAGGCCTTTAAAACGGTGTCTCCGACAGAGTGACCGAGAGAATCGTTTACGCGCTTGAAGTCATCGATATCCATGAAGAGGAGGGCGAACGCGTTGCCCGTGCGTTTCGCAGATTCGATCGCGCGCTCGATGAACTCAGAGAGAGATTTTCGGTTCGGTAGATCCGTCAGCGGGTCGAGCGCAGCCAGTCGTAACAACTGCCCGTCTAAGCGTGCCACACTGCCCAGCAAAATGTTCTTTGCGGCATCGAATCGCGATAGGACGAGCGCAAGGCACAAGATCGCGAGGGTGAAGATCGTAATAGCCGTTGCAAGCCATGGCGCGTCGACGCCGCTCGCGGCAAGACAGATCGATCCCGGGCGAAATTGCGCTGCGACCATGCCCGTGTAGTGCATGCCGGTGATGGCAAGGCCCATTACGGTAGCGGCCGCCCCTCGCTTGATGAAGATATGCCTAGACGCTTCATCGCGCAGCGAATAGGCGATCCAGAGCGCGGCTATTGATGCAACCATCGCGATCACGATCGAGAGCGCGAAGAGCGACGGCTGATAATCGATGGACGGCGTCATACGCATTGCAGCCATGCCCGTGTAGTGCATGCCGGCGATCCCTGCGCCCATGAGCACGCCGCCGACGACGAGACGTTTCCACCCCAGCGTCGGTTGCGTTGCAACGCTGAGCGCAAAGAACGACACCGCGATCGCGATGACAAGCGAAAGCGCGGTGATCGAGACGTCGTAGCCGAGCGGAATGGGAAGCGCGAAGGCGAGCATCCCGATGAAGTGCATCGACCAGATGCCGACACCCATCGTTAAGGCGCCGCCCGCAAGCCATATGACGCGGCGGCGCGGAACCGCGATTGCGATGCGGCCTGCGAGATCGAGTGCCGTGTAAGACGCCAGAATCGCGACGCCGATAGACAGCGCCACGAGCCAGCCGTTATAAACGCTCTGCACTAACTTTGGAGATCGGTTTCCCAAGCAAGCGGCTTTAGGAAGCCAAGCTGGCGGTGTCGAACAAATCCAACGAGAATGGAGCAGGAGTATGGACGTCAGCCCCAACACGAACCAGCCTCCACCGCTCCAAGATTACAACCTCTTAACATCCGATCGCGCCCTGCTCGACGCGCTGGAGCGCGCTGCGCCTGCGTTGGATCGCACAGAGCTATCGCAACTCGGCGCGTTGGCCGGTGACCCTGGTACAATCGAGCTCGGCTTCGATGCCAATCGCAATACACCCGAGCTGCATACGCACGATCGTTTTGGCGAGCGCATCGATGAGGTCCATTTCCACCCGGCGTATCACGCGTTGATGTGCGTCGCGGTTACGAGCGGGTTACACGCTGCGCCTTGGGTCGAAAAGGAACCGAACGCGCACCTTCGCCGCGCCGCGAAGTTCTTTGTCTGGTCGCAAGTCGAAGGCGGGCACCTCTGTCCGATATCGATGACCTACGCAGCCGTGCCGGCACTCGAACAGGCGCCGCTGCTTGCGCCGGCGTGGATCGGCAAACTCGCCGCGCGCTGCTACGATCCGCGTCTCGTGCCGGTGGCTGAAAAAGAGGCGGCACTCGTTGGTATGGGGATGACCGAGCGCCAAGGCGGCAGCGACGTGCGCAGCAATCAAACGCGCGCGCAGCGAGCCGGCGACGACGGCGAATACGTGATCGAGGGTGCCAAGTGGTTCTGCTCGGCGCCGATGAGCGACGCGTTTCTCATCCTCGCGCAAGCCGACGAGGGGCTCTCGTGTTTTCTGGTGCCGCGCGTGCTGCCCGACGGGACGCGCAATCCGTTTGCGATACAACGGCTCAAAGATAAGCTCGGCAACCGCAGCAACGCTTCGAGCGAGGTCGAGTTCCACGGCACGCATGGCTGGCTCGTCGGCGAGCCGGGGCACGGTGTCCAAACGATCGTCAACATGGTCAACGCCACGCGACTGGATTGCATTATCGGCTCGGCGGCATTGCTGCGCGCGGCACTCGCGCAAGCGATCCATCACGCGACCTACCGGCGCGCGTTCGGCGCGCTGTTGATCGACCACGTGCTGATGCAAAACGTGCTCGCGGATCTCGCCCTTGAATCGGAAGCCGCTACCGCACTCTTCGTGCGGCTTGCGCAGGCGGTCGACGACGCACCGTACAGCGCGCAGGCCGCTGCGCTGCGTCGTATCGGCACGGCTGTCGGTAAATACTACGTCTGCAAGCGCGCGCCGGCTGTCGTCGGCGAAGCGCTCGAATGTCTCGGCGGCAACGGTTACGTCGAAGAGTCGATCATGCCGCGGCTCTATCGCGAAGCACCGCTCAATTCGATCTGGGAGGGCAGCGGGAACATCAACGCGCTCGACGTGTTGCGCATTCTGCAGAAGCAACCCGCAGCGGTCGAAGCGCTGTACGAGGAGCTTGCACCGGCGCTGCGCGATCCGCGCATCGCCGCCGCCGCTCGCAAGCTGCGCGACTATCTCGCCGACGAGGACGTCGAGTGGCGCGCGCGCGCGCTCGTCGAACG
>JBAUEZ010000031.1:0-12385 GCA_049678885.1 Candidatus Aquilonibacter sp.
GGTCTGTTCTGCGGCTATCTGAATCTCCGGCTCTTGGCCGCTGCAGGGAAGCGGCTGAGCGAATCCGGCTCCTCGAAGTCCTTCGTCTTTAGTAGTTTGTCGCGAGTGGGGGTCTTCGCTATAGTCGCGGTGGCATTTGCGGCGGCGGGCCCCTGGTGGTGCAGCCTTCTGTATATTGCCGGTCTTTTTATACCTCTCGCGTCTTACGCCGTCGGCGTAGCGCGCGAACGCTAAAGCTCAGAGAGAAAAAACGAAGCGCCGTGCAAATCGGTCAACACGCGGTCTGGCATCTTTTCCCCGGAAACTGGGGTGAGATTCACTCCGATACCGTCATAACGACCTGGGTCGTCATGTTGGTAACGCTGCCGCTTTTTGCGTGGATCGGTGCGTCGTATCACTCGGCGCGCGTCAACCGGCGCCAGACCTTTATCGAAGGCGTGATCAACTACTTTGCCGATCTCGCGTATGGGTCGCTCGGCAAACAAGGCGAACCCTACGTGCCGTTCTTCATCGCCCTCGTAACTTTCATTTTCTTCATGAACGAGTTTGGCGCGTTTCCGTTTAAAGAGCCGCTCCAGCTACCGTTCGGTGGATCGCCGACTGCGGACCTGAACACGGCAGCAGCGCTAGCAGTGCTAGTGTTCGTGCTGATTCAGTGGAGTGGCATCCGTAAGTACGGTCTGGGCTTCTTCAAGCACCTCTTGCAGCCGTTTGCGATCATGGTGCCGCTCAACGCGTTCGAAGAGCTTCTTCGCCCAACCACGTTGGCCGCTCGTCTCTTTTTCAACATCTTCGTCGGCGAGCTGCTGCTCTTTGTTATTACGCAGATCATCACGTCGCAGGTAAAGATCGGCGGGTTCGATCTTTCGCTTGCTGCAGCGATCGGCCCGTTCTTCCTGGAAATCTTCAACTTCCTTGTCGGATTGCTCCAGGCATTCGTCTTCGCATTGCTTTCTATCGTCTATCTCTCGTTGGCACTCGCCGACGAGCACTAGTTCTCGAGAAAGGACACTACGTTGAGCCCTGAAACTATCATTGCCGCTGTCGGCGTCGTCGCGTTCGCGATCATTGCGGCCGGCTTCGCGATCGGTACGACGATCGGCGACGGTATGGTGAGTGCCCGCGCGGTGGAAGCGATCGCGCGGCAACCAGAAGCCCGTCCGAACATTCTGCAGTTCCTGATCATCGGCGTCGGTTTCGTTGAAGCGAACGCCTTTATCGCACTCGGCCTGGGCCTATTCATCCTCTTCGGCGCGTCGAGTATTCCGCTCGTCGCCAAGGCGCTCGGCGGACATTAGGAGCGCGATAGCCACCGATGTTTCTCTCGCTCGACGGGACGTTCTGGGTCCAACTGATCAACTTCGCGATTTTCTACGCGATTTTGAACGTGGTCTTTTTGCGTCCCGTGCAGCGTGCGATCGCCAAGCGACGCGAGTACATCGACGGCCTCACGAGCGATTACGATCGGGCGCAAGCCGAAGCGTCGGACCTGCGCGCACAAGCCGAATCTATTCGCGCCGACGCGCGGCGCGAAGCCGACCACATGCTTGCGGCAGCTCGTAACGAGGCCGGAAACGAAGCAGCGCGTATGTCGAGCGACTACGCGCAGCGCGTCCACGCGATTGTTGAAGGCGCGCATGCAACTGTCGCACAGGAAGTTGAGGCAATTCGTCCGCGCGAGGATGCGATCGTGAGCGAGCTTGCGGCGCAGATCGTTGGGCGCGTGTTGCCGGAGCTCCACGCATGAACTACGACGCTATCGCCTTCTGGAGCCAGATCGCGGGGTTCGTGCTCTTTGCGGCGGCACTGGTGTGGGCGTGGAACACGTGGCTTACGCCTGCACTCACCACATCTGCGAAGGCGAGCAACGATCGTCTCTCCCTCGCCGAACGGCACCGCGAGGAGATGTACGCGGCCGTCGAATCGTTGCGTCGCGCAATCGACGGCGCGAAGCTCGACGCGCAAGCGATGATTGCGCGCGTGAAGGACCGCGCGCAACACGAACGCGACGCGATCTTGGCCGAGGCCAAGGACGCGGGCGAACGTTCGCTGCGTAATGCCGATGGCGAGCTTGCGCGGGCGCGCATGGCCGCGCGCGAACAGTTGCGAGAAGCGCTCGCATCTAAGGCGCTAGAGATTGCACGGACGAGCGCAACCATGCGTATCGATACGACGACGAATGCGCGGCTCGTGGACGAATTCATCGAACAGGTGAGCCGTGGTTAATGAAACGCTCGCCCGCCGCTACGCGATCGCCGTGTTCGAACTCGCTTCTGACGCAGACAGCGTGGAGCGCGTCGGGGCAGAGCTGGACACGATCCTTCGTACGATCCATGCCGACCCGACCATTCTCCAATACTTCACGTCTCCGGTCGTCAACCGCGCCGAAAAAGAGAAAACACTGCTCGAATCGCTGCACGGCAAAGTCGGCGACATCCCGCTGCACACGCTGCTACTCCTCGTGCGCAAGCGGCGCGAGCCGCTCCTCGCGGATCTGGTCGAGGAGTATCGCAAGATCGCGCGTGATTCGCGCGGCGTCGAGCTCCTTACGGTAACTACGGCGCGCGAACTCTCGAAGGACGAGTTGGACGCGATGGTCGCGCGTCTCGAGCACACCTACGGCAAGAAGTTCGAACCGATCGTCACGCTCGATCCGTCGCTGATCGGCGGCGTACGGATCGCCATGGGCGATCGCGTGATCGACGGCTCGGTGGCCGGCCGTTTGGAAGAATTGACCCGCAGTTTATTTGCAAGCAACTAGCACTGGAAATAGATGATGATTAACGCAGACGAAATAGCAGGAATCCTCAAGCAGCAGATCGCGAGCTTCAACACCGGCATCCAAGAGGACGAAGTCGGGACCGTTATCGAGGTCGGCGCTAACCTCGCGCGTATCTACGGCTTGCGCGGTGTGCGCGCCTCAGAGCTGGTCGAGTTCAGCAACGGCGTGCAAGGCGTCGCGCTCAACCTCGAAGAGGATAACGTCGGCGTTGTGATCATGGGCGACGACGAAGAGATTCAGGAGGGCGACAAAGTTCGTCGCACCGGTCGCATTGCGTCGGTGCCGGTGGGCGAAGCGCTGCTCGGCCGCGTCGTCAATCCGCTCGGAGTGCCGATCGATGGCAAGGGTCCGATCGACACCAAGAAATTCCGCACGATCGAAAACGTCGCGCCGGGGGTGGTGCAGCGCCAGGCCGTCAAGCAGTCGCTGCCGACCGGCATTCGGGCGATCGACGCGCTGATTCCGATCGGCAAGGGCCAGCGCGAGTTGATCATTGGTGACCGCTCGACCGGTAAGACGGCGATCGCCGTCGACACGATCATCAATCAGAAGGGCGGCAACGTCTTCTGCATCTACGTCGCGATCGGCCAAAAGAATTCGACCGTCGCTGCGCTCGCGCAGATCCTTGAACAAAAGGGCGCGATGGATTACACGACGATCGTCTGCGTCGGTCCGTCGGAAGCGGCAGCATTGCGCTGGATCGCGCCGTTTGCCGGATGCTCGATGGGCGAAGAGCTGATGTACGCAGGCAAAGACGTATTGATCATTTACGATGATCTCACCAAGCACGCCCAATCGTATCGTGAGATGTCGCTGCTGCTGCGCCGTCCGCCGGGTCGCGAAGCGTACCCGGGCGACGTCTTCTATCTGCACTCGCGTCTGCTGGAACGTGCAGCGAAGCTTTCCGATGAGCTCGGCGCCGGTTCGATGACCGCGCTGCCGATCATCGAAACGCAAGCCGGTGACTTCTCAGCGTACATTCCGACCAATGTGATCTCGATCACCGACGGGCAGATCTACTTGACGCCGGAACTCTTCTTCCAAGGCATCCGGCCTGCGGTCAACATCGGTCTGTCGGTCTCGCGCGTCGGCGGTTCGGCGCAAACGAAGGCGATGAAGTCGGTTGCCGGTCAACTCAAGCTCGAGCTCGCACAGTATCGCGACCTCGCGGCGTTTGCCAAACTCGCGAGCGACCTCGACAAGGCGACGCAGATGCAGCTGTTGCGTGGCGAGAAGATGACCGAGTTGCTCAAACAGCCGCAGTACGAACCGATGAAGATGGAAGATCAAGTCGCCATCCTCTACGGTGCGACCAACGGCTACGTGAACGAGGTCCCAACGCCGCGCTTGCAAGAGTGGGCCAAGGGCTTCCTCGACTTCCTCCATCAGAAGTACGCGGATGTGCCGCAAGCGATCGCGTCGAGCGGTCAGCTCTCCGACGAGACCAAGAAGAAGCTCAACGAAGCGCTGACGGAGTTCAATAAGACCTTCTAATGCCGACCGTCAAGGCGCTTCGCGAGCGCATTCGCTCGCTGAAGAACACGCAGCAGATCACCAAGGCCATGAAGCAGGTTGCCGCGGCCCGGATTCGTCGCGCGGAACAGGCGCGAAAAGAGGCGCGTCCGTATGCGGACACGCTGGCGGAAATGCTGCGCGATTTGATGGCGGCGGTTGCATCGATCGATCATCCGTTCATGAAGCCCGGTAACGCGAGCGCGCCGGCCGGTCTCATCTTGATGACGGCCGATAAGGGCCTCGCGGGCGCGTTCAACTCGAACGTGATTCGCGCGGGCGAACTCTACGCGCGCGATCTCAAGAACAACGTCGCCTGGTACAGCGTCGGCATTAAAGCGCGCAACGCGGTCCGTCGCATGGGTCAGGGCGATCGCCCGACATGGCCGGTCAACGCGCCGTCGAAACTCGATGTCGCGCGTGACGTTGCAGCGCGCGTCTCTGACGACTTCGTCAACGGCAAGATCTCCGACATCGTGCTGATCAGTTCGAAACTGGTCTCGATGTTGTCGCAGAAACCCGAAGTGCATCAGCTCGTGCCGATCACCCGTGAAGATCTTACGGCCACGGGCGAAGTGGCGAAGTCCGGCCCGAGAGGTGCAGTGGAATTCGCGCCGTCGCCCGAGTTCGTGCTCTCACGCCTGCTTCCGAAGTACCTCGAGTTCACGATCTTCTCGGCGATCCTCGAGACCGATGCCGCGTTCTTCGCGGCGCAACTGCTCGCGATGAACAACGCGACCGAGAACGCGGGTAAGCTGATCGACGAGCTCACGATTCAAATGAACAACGCGCGCCAAGCTGCGATCACCAAAGAACTCTTGGAGATCGTCGGTGGGGCAGAAGCACTGGTGAACGGGTGAAGTCCCGCGCGATGTTGTTGACGACTCAATTTTTGTTTGGCGCGCCCTCGGGGAACGTCATGCAGAATAAAATCTGTCGCGCGCCATGGCTCGGGGGCCCCACGAAGTGGGGGGCGCGGAGCCTGGGGCGAAGCGCCTTTAAAACTGGAGAAATACATGGCTGCCACCGGTAAAATCGCTCAAGTGCTCGGAAACGTCGTGGACGTCCAATTCTCGGCGGATACGCTGCCGAAGATCAACGACGCCTTGACGGTGCGCGTCAACGAAGACGCGGCGGGAAGCAACGGGCATGCCCACACGTCGGGTGTCGAGCTCGGCGGTACGGCCATGCAGGCGCGCGACCTCGTGCTCGAAGTGCAAGACGAATTGGGCAACAATCAAGTGCGTTGCCTCGCGCTGGGTTCGACCGACGGTTTGCGCCGCGGCGACGCCGTGACCAACACCGGCGGCCCGATCACGGTCCCGGTCGGTGAAGGCACGCTCGGGCGCATCTTCAACGTGCTGGGGCAGACCATTGATTCGAACGAGCCGGTGAAGGCCGCGGCGTATTGGCCGATTCATCGCCCTGCGCCGGATTTCAAGTCGCAAGATCCGACGCCGAAACTCTTCGAGACCGGCATCAAAGTCATCGACTTGATGGCGCCGTACACGCGCGGTGGCAAGGTCGGACTCTTCGGCGGCGCGGGCGTCGGCAAGACCGTCTTGATTCAAGAGCTGATTCGCAACATCGCCAACGTGCACAAAGGCTTCTCGGTCTTCACCGGCGTTGGCGAACGCACGCGTGAAGGCAACGACCTGTGGACCGAAATGAAAGAGTCGGGCGTGCTCGCCCAAACGACGCTCGTCTTCGGACAGATGGACGAGCCGCCGGGCGTGCGTTTCCGCGTTGCGCAGACCGGCGTCACGATGGCGGAGTACTTCCGCGACGAAACGGGCGCGGACGTGTTGCTCTTCATGGACAACATCTTCCGGTATCTGCAAGCGGGCTCGGAAGTCTCGGCGCTGATGGGCCGCATGCCGTCGGCTGTCGGCTATCAGCCGACGCTCTCGACCGACATGGGCGTACTCGAAGAGCGCATCACGTCGACCGACAAAGGCTCGATCACCTCGGTGCAAGCCGTCTACGTGCCGGCCGACGACTATACCGATCCGGCGGTCGCCGTGACGTTTGCGCATTTGGATGCAACGACGGCGCTCTCGCGTCCGATCTCGGAACTCGGCATCTATCCCGCTGTGGATCCGCTTGCGTCGACCTCGCGCATCCTCGATCCGCAGATCGTCGGCGACGAGCACTACGCGGTGGCGACCGGCGTGCAAGAGACATTGCAGCGCTATCGGGATCTGCAAGACATCATCGCGATTCTCGGCATCGAAGAGCTCTCTGAGGACGACAAGGTCACAGTTGGCCGCGCGCGGCGCATGCAACGCATGTTCTCGCAGCCGTTCTTCGTCGCCGAACAGTTCACGGGCACGCCGGGCAAGTACGTCAAGATTGGCGACACGATCGCGTCGTTCCGCGAGATCCTCGACGGCAAGGTGGACAATCTGCCGGAGCAGGCGTTCTTTTACAAGGGCGGCATCGACGAAGTCAAAGAAGCCGCTGAGAAGCTCGGCGCGACCGTCTAACCGTGGCGAGCACCGTTCCGTTCAAGCTCATCACGCCCACGAAGGTCGTCTTCGCGGGCGATGCGGAGCTGGTTATTGCGGTGACGACCGAGGGTGAAGAGGGCATCCTGCCCCAGCACTCGCCGTTTTTGGCGGCACTGAAGCCCGGGGTCGTACGCGCCAACGTGGTCGTTGAGGGCAAAGCCGAGCGGCTCGAGCTTGCAACCCGCGAGGGCTTCATGCAAGCGCTGCCCGATAGGGTCACGATCCTGGTCGATGAGGCCTTGCGCTTTGCCGATGTCGACGTTGCCAAGACCCGCGATGAGCTGGCGCACGCGACCACGCAGTCCGAAATCGATTTCGCCAACGCCAAACTGCGCCTAACGGGGCACTAAGTTCCCAAAGGCGCTCCGCCCGAGGCTCCGCGCCCCCCAATAACCATGACCTCTCGTGCAAACATGTTCCGGGACTTCGTCTAGCGAAACCTGATATCTAATGCTCGATCGCTTAGAGACCACGCTGCGGGTGCGTGGCGGCGTCCGCCTCGAAGGCTCGGTTGCAACGCACGGCGCGAAAAACGCGGCGCTGCCGATTATGGCTGCCGCTATTTTGTGCAAAGGCAAAGTGACGCTGCATCGCGTGCCGCGCATCACTGACGTGTCGGTGATGTGGTCGTTGCTTGAAGCGCTCGGCGCGCGCATCCGTTACGAAGGCGATAATACAGTCACCGTTGACGCCAGCAACGTTGCGCAATACCGCGCACCGTATGCGCTCGTGCGTAAGCTCGCCGCGTCGTTCGATATCGTTGGTCCGTTGCTGGGACGCTTCGGCAAAGCCGAAGTGCCGCTACCGGGCGGATGTGTCCTTGGGACGCGCGCGACCGACATGCACGAGCAAGCGTTTATTGCGCTAGGTTGTGAAGTGCGCAACGCGCACGGTTATTTGATCGCCGAGAGCAAACGCAAACGCATGCACGGTGCAGCGATCGAGTTTCGCATGCCGAGCGTCGGCGCCACAAAGAACGCCATGCTTGCCGCGGTGGTTGCCGAAGGCACAACGGTTATCAAGAACGTGGCGATGGAGCCCGAGGTCGTCGACGTCGGCTATTTCTTGAACGCGATGGGCGCGAAGATCAAAGGGCTTGGCGGCGATACGCTCACGATCGAAGGCGTGAAAGAACTCACCGGCGGTGAGTATGAGATCATTCCCGATCGCATCGTTTCGGGCACGCTGCTCCTTGGCGGTGCGGTGACACGTGGCGACGTGACGGTTACCGGCTGCCGCCCGGAACATCTCGAAGCGTTTATGTTGAAGCTGCAAGAGTGCGGCTGCGACATCACCTATGGCGAAGATTGGATTCGGGTCGACGGCAGCACGATCACCGGCGGTACCGAGATTCTCACCGCGCCCTACCCGGGTTTTCCGACCGATCTGCAGCCGCAGATGGTCTCATTTCTGACCACAGTTCCGGGAACGAGCGTGGTGGAGGAATCGATCTTCAACGCACGCTTCTCGTACGTCAACGAGCTCGCGCGCATGGGCGCCGACGTGCGCGTCTCGATGGAGAGCAACACGGCAGTCGTCAAGGGCGCCGCACAGCTCTCGGGCGCCCCGGTTGAAGCGCCCGACATTCGCGCGGGCGCCGCGCTCGTGATTGCCGGCCTTGCTGCCGCCGGCGAGACCGAAATCATCGGCCTTGAATACATCGACCGTGGCTACGAGCGCTTGGAAGAGCTGCTCTCGGCGCTCGGCGGCCAAGTCCAGCGCAGCAGCGGCATCACGCCGCTGGTCGAACCTGCGGGAATTTTTGAAACGCGCGAGTATCCTCGCGTGGGTTCCGCTGCCGGATGATCACGGCCACCCCTCTTACTGAAACAGATCTGGAGTTATTCGTTGGATATCGGCATCGATCTTGGCACAGCCAACGTGCTCGTGCATGTCAAAGGCAAGGGCATTGTATTGCGCGAGCCCTCTGTTGTCGCGAAAGACATGAACACGGGAAAAATTCTCGCGGTCGGCGAGGAGGCGCGGCTGATGCTCGGCAAAACGCCGGCGCACATTCAAGCGATTCGTCCGTTGCGCGACGGCGTGATCGCCGACTTCGAAGTGACCGAGGCGATGCTCTCGTACTTCATCAAGAAAGTCATGAAAGATCGCTCGTGGTGGTCGACGATCGTCAAGCCCAAGCCGCACGTGACGATCTGCGTGCCGGCCGAGATCACGAGCGTTGAAGAGCGCGCGGTGAAAGATGCCGCAAAGCTTGCCGGCGCGCGTAACGTCGACATCATTGAAGAGCCAATGGCTGCCGCAATTGGCGCGGGGCTGCCGATCGACGGACCGTCGGGCTCGATGGTTGTCGACATCGGCGGCGGCACGACCGATGTCGCGGTGATCTCGCTGGGTGGCGTGGTCGTTTCGCAGTCGCTGCGTGTTGCCGGTAACAAACTCGACGACGCGATCGTGCGCTACATTCGCCGCGTCTACAACCTGATGATCGGTGAGCGTACGGCCGAGGAGATCAAGATCAAGATCGGCTCCGCGTATAAACTCGAGCAAGAACTCGCGATGGAGATTCGCGGGCGCGATCTGATCAATGGTTTGCCCAAGACGGTCAAGATCACGAGCGAAGAGATTCGTGAAGCGCTTTCGGAGCCGGTCGGCGCGATCGTTGAAGCGGTAAAGGCCGTGCTCGAAAAGACGCCGCCCGAACTTGCGGCCGACATCATCGATCGTGGCATCATTCTCACCGGTGGCGGCGCGTTGTTGCGTGGTCTCGACAAGCTGCTTTCGGAAGTGACTGGTGTACCGGCAATCGTGGCCGACGATCCGCTCTCGTGTGTGGCAATCGGCACTGGGATGAGCATTCACCTCTGAAATGATGACACTGGACGCGCGCGTCGAGCCGCTCGAGCGCGTCGTCGATGCGTGCGCGCAGGTGATCTTTGACGGTGGCACGATCGTGTTCCCGAGCGATACGAGTTACTGCCTCGCGTGGGATCCATATCGCGCCCAGGCGCTTGCGGGGCCCTTGGAATTGCTCGTTGCTTCACCCGCAGAGTTCCTCGAGTATGCGCCAGGCAATCCGCTGGCGATTCTGGCATCGAAGCGGCTCTTGCCGGGACCGGTCACGTTGATCGTGCGGCGTCCATCGTACGTGAGCGACGACGTTGCGGCCGGCGACACGACGGTTGGCTTGCGCGTTCCCGACGAGCCGCTTGCGCGCGCAATCTTGGAGCGCGCTGGGCCTCTTGCCGCGGCGGGCGTGCAAGATCGCGCACAATGTGAGGCCGATCTCGTGATCGAGAATGGTCCCACGCGCTACAGCAGCGAATCAACCATCGTGAATTTGACAGGCCGTTATGCCAGGCTCGTGCGTGAAGGTGCGGTGCCCTACGCTCGTCTTGCAGAATTGCTCGGGCCGACCGAACGGCAAACGGTGAAGGTGCGTTCGCAATCATGAAGCGCATCGCTTTCGCGTTGGTTGGCCTGGCGCTCATCGCCGCAACGCCCACGCCGCGCCCAAGTGCAAGCCGGCCGAGTCCGAGCGTCTCGCCAAGTGCGCCCGCGAGTCCGACCGTGAGTCAAGTTGGTGTGTGGACCATTCGCGCGTCGCTCCTCGATACGAATTTCAAGACCGGCGATTTCAGTACGCCGCAGCAGATCACGATGACGCGGGGCGGTGGCGATATCACGGCGGACCGCGCAAGCGGTAATTTCAAGACCAAGAACGCGACGCTCTATGGCCACGTGGTCCTGCACGACACCGAAGGCAACTTTGCCGGCCTTTCCAGCGTCAAACCGGCGAAGTCCAAAGGCCCATCGACGCTCACGGCGGATCAAGTGCACATCGACGGCGTTGGCAAAGTGTACACCGCGACGGGCAACGTGCACTACGTGCAGGCCGACACGACGGTCGATGCCGACACCGGCGTGCTCAACGACGTCTCGCACGATTTGGATCTCAAAGGCAACGTGAAGATCGTGCAAGGCGAGCGCAACATGGTCGCCGATCACGTGCTCTACAACACGATCACGGGACAAGCGCATGCCGAAGGCGACGTAACGATGCAATTCCCGAGCGAAGTCAACCCGCACATCGCAACGCCGAGGCCGATTCACATCCCCAACCCGTTACAACGCCATCACGGCGGTACGCCCGAACCGACCGCCACGCCGCACCAGCGCGCCTTGTCATCCCGAGCGTAGCGAACGAAGTGAGCGTAGTCGAGGGACCGACGAAATTACGGCGTTGGGCGATCGGTGCGACGATCGCGATTTCAGTGCTGCCGTGGTTGTACTTTGTCGTCGGCGTTTTGCCGGCCAGGGGCCTAGCCCTCGAAGGTGCATATTTCCTCGGCGGACTTCTGGGAGCACTCTCGTTTTGCGTGACCGGACCGCTCGCTTCGATTGTCACACGATCTCTTCGAGAATATTGGGCCCTTTCGGTCGCCACGCTTTCGTATCAATCGATATGCCTCTCGTCGTCGATCATGCCGATCTTCTTCCGCGGCGGCTTCTGGACATCGCGGAACTCTTGGATTTTGAGCGTGTACGGTGCGCTCATCGGCGTAGCGTGGTATGTTTTTGTCTATCTCATCGTTCGGGTCGCGGGTAAATCAAAACCGCCGGCAGAGGCAGCCCGGGCGGTTCTCCTTGTGATCGCGTCACTAGGGCTCATCTTAGTTCTCATAGCGAGATCCTGAACTCGGTCCCTCGACTTCGGCGCTTCGCGCCTACACTCGGGATGACATGGCTGCGTTCGCTTTGCTCGGGATGACAAGGCGCTATACCCGCGAAGGCTTCCTCATGGATTCGTTGTTCGGGGAGCCGGATGCGCCGCTTGCGGCGCGCATGCGTCCGCGCTCGCTCGACGAGTATGTAGGGCAGACCGACATCGTCGGTGAGGGGCGCGCGCTGCGCCGCGCGATCGAGACCGATCGCGTGCCGTCGATGATTCTTTGGGGTCCACCCGGCACCGGCAAGACCACGCTTGGGGAGATCATCGCTCGATCGACCGGCGCGCATTTCGAGAAACTCTCCGCCGTAAGTGCCGGCGTTGCGGATCTACGTCGCGTCGTAGCCGAAGCGCAGGCGCGCCGGCGCGTCGGCGCGCGCACCGTCATGTTCATCGATGAAATCCATCGTTTCAACAAAGCGCAGCAAGACGCGATTCTTCCCTACGTTGAAGACGGTACGGTCACGATGATCGGCGCGACGACCGAGAATCCGTCGTTCGAAGTGATCTCGGCGTTACTCTCGCGCTCGCGCGTCTTCATATTGCACCCGCTTAGCGACGAAGAGATCGCTACGATCGTCGATCGCGCGCTGGTCGATCCGCAGCGCGGCCTTGGCGGCGACCACATCGCGCTCGCACCCGAGGCGCGCGAAACGCTGATCGGCTACGCCAACGGCGACGCGCGCACGGCCCTCTCGGCGCTCGAGTTCGCGGCCTCGAGCGCGCCGGTTAACAACGGCGCCCGTACGATCGATCGTCCGCTCATTCTCGAGGCGTTGCAGAAGCGCGGTTCGACCTACGATAAGGGCGGCGAGCAGCATTACGACGTGATCAGCGCATTCATCAAGACGATTCGCGCAAGCGATCCGGATGCCGCGGTCTATTGGTTAG